>NZ_JBTNEH010000020.1:0-94774 GCF_054512775.1 Alicycliphilus sp. T452 | reverse complement strand
TGCGCCTGACGCTGCGCAGTAACAGCTCTATCTCGGCAAACTTCTCTCGGCTGATGTCGCTCGGGTATTGCTTTCTTTTCACACCCCTATTGTCTGAGGTCGGAAGATCGCAAACAGGCTCTCAGAACCTGTTCACGGTCTTTTCATGCGTACCCCATGAAAAGACCGTGAACAAGTTCTCATAGGCCATCTCTTGAAAAGCGATAGAAATTATCTTTCGTTCATAATGTTTGCATTCATATAATCGAAGTTACTATTTCTAACAAAAGAAAGGCCTCCCATGCCGTTTTCCCGAATGACAGTCGCCGCGCGCCTGTACGCCGGGTTTGGATTGATCCTGGCACTGCTGGTCATCGTCACCGGCATCGCGATGGCCAAGGTCGAGCGCATCAACAGCGCGTTGCGCGCCAACAGCGAAGAGCACGTGAAGGTGCAGCGCTACGCCATCAACTTCCGCGGCTCGGCGCATGACCGCTCCATCGCCGTGCGCGACGTGGTGCTCGGCAGTACGCCCGCCGCGCGGCAAAAGGAGATCGCCACCATCGCCTCCTTGGCCGCCTTCTACGCGGAATCCGCCGGTCCGCTGGAAAAGCTCGTCGCGCGGCCGGGCGCCGAGCCCGAGCTGGCCCGGCTCTATGCCGGCATCCGCGACATCGAGGCCCAGGCCGTCGCCACCACCCAGGCCATCGTCGCCCAGGCCGAAGCGGGCGATGCTGCCGCGCGCGAGACGCTGTGGAACCAGGCCAAGCCCCAGTACGTGCAGTGGCTGGCGGCGATCAACCGGCTCATCGACTTCGAGGAGGCACGCATCCAGGCCGAGAACCGCACCGCGCTGGAGCAGGCGGGCAGCTTCCTGGCCGTGATGCTCTCGGCGCTGGTGCTGGCGCTGCTGATCAGCGGCGCGGTGGCATGGACCGTGGCCCGCAGCATCCTGCGCCAGCTCGGCGCCGAGCCGGGCGCGCTTGCCGAGGTGGCGCGCCACGTGGCGCAGGGCGACCTGGGGCCGGTGGCCGGCGCCGCGCAGGCGCGCCCGGGCAGCGTGCTGGCCTCGCTGGGGGCCATGCAGGCCAGCCTGGCCGCGGTGGTTGGCAAGGTGCGCCAGGCATCCAACGCCGTGACCACGGGCTCGCAGGAAATCGCCGGCGGCAACGCCGGGCTGCTGCAGCGCACCGAGGAACAGGCCGCCAACCTGCAGCAGGCGGCATCGTCGATGGAGCAGATGACCTCCTCGGTCAGGAACAATGCCGACGTGGCGCGCCAGGCCACGCAACTGGCCGCTTCCGCCAGCGACACCGCGCACAAGGGCGGTGCCGTGGTCGGCCAGGTGGTGAGCACGATGGACGAGATCACCGCCAGCTCGCGCAAGATCGCCGACATCATCGGCGTGATCGACGGCATCGCGTTCCAGACCAACATCCTGGCGCTCAACGCGGCCGTGGAGGCCGCGCGCGCCGGCGAGCAGGGCCGGGGCTTCGCCGTGGTGGCGGGCGAGGTGCGCAGCCTGGCCCAGCGCAGCGCCGTGGCGGCCAAGGAGATCAAGGCGCTGATAGACACCAGCGTCTCCAAGGTCGAGGAGGGCTCGCGCCTGGTGGGCGACGCCGGTACCACCATCGGGGACATCGTGGCCCAGGCGCAGCGCGTGGCGGCGCTGATCGCGCAGATCAGCACCGCCACGGCCGAGCAGACCGAGGGCATTGCGCAGGTGGGCGACGCCGTCACCCACCTGGACCAGGCCACGCAGCAGAACGCGGCCCTGGTCGAGCAGAGCGCCGCCGCGGCCGATGCCCTGCAGCAGCAGGCCGCGCAACTGGCCAAGGCCGTGAGCGTCTTCAAGCTGGACGGCGATGCGGTGGCGCAGGCGCAGGCGCTGCCTGCCGCGCAGCTACGGCCCGCTGCGGCCCAGCCCGTGGCCGGCAAGGCGCAGGCCCGCCCCCTGGCGCCGCGCGCCGCACCGGCCAGGCTGCCCGAACCGGGCCGCGCCAGGCAGGAGGCCAACGATGCCGAATGGGAATCCTTCTGACGCCAGACGGCGGCAGGCGGCCACCGGCGTGCTGGCCATCGCCATGCCCGGCGCGGCGCGCCTGGAGGCCATCTTCGGCGAGCGGGCGGCGCGGCTGGCGCTGCGGGAACTGGGCGATGCCGCCGACGCTCTGATCCGCCGCCTGCTGGCCCAGCACGAGATCCTGGAGCGCCACCGGCAGGACGCGGCCGGACGCTGGTCGGTGCTGTTCCGCCTGCGCCGCAACGCGCTGGCGCGCGACCTGCAGGAAACCTGCGGCGCCATAGAGGCCGCGGGCCGCGGCCTGGCGCAGCCGCTGCCGGCCCAGGTGCTGGGCGCGGGCACGGGAATGCGCATGCCGCTCGGGCTGCTGGCGCGCCCGCTGGCCGCGGATGCCTGGGCCGCGCAGGGCGGGCAGTGCCCGCCCGGCTGGCTGCAGCCGGACCTGCTCGCCCCGCCCGGCGGCGTCCTGGAGGAAGGGGCCGCCGAGGCCGTGGAGGCCATCCTCGCAGGCCGACAGGGCGTGCGCACGCTGCTGCAGCCCATCGTGCGCATGCGCGACCGCGCCGTCGTCGGCTACGAAGCGCTTTCCCGGGGGCCGCAAGGCAGCGCGCTGGAGCAGCCGGACCGGCTCTTCGCCGCCGCAGGCGCCTGCGGCCGCACGGTGGACATGGAGCTGCACTGCGCCGCGCTGGCGCTGCGGCGCACCCGGGGGCGACTGCCGCCGGGCCGCTTCCTGGCCCTGAACCTGGGGCCGCAGGCCCTGGCCTGCGCCACGCAGCGGCTGCCGCTGCAGAGGCGCAGGGACGTGCTGTTCGAACTGACCGAGCACCTGCCGCTGGACGGGGCCATGGAGCTCTCGGCCGCGGTGGCCGGCCTGCGCGCGCAGGGCTTCGGCCTGGCCCTGGACGACACGGGCTGCGGCTTCGCCGATCTCGATACGGCACGCGTGCTGCGGCCCGGCATCGCCAAGCTGTGCATCACCGTGGTGCGCCACGCGGGCCAGGGGACCCCGCTCGACGCGGACATCGCCGGCTCCGTCGCGCAGCTGCACCAGCTGGGCTGCCGCGTGCTGGCCGAGGGCGTGGAGACGCAGGCGCAGCACGACGCGCTGTGCGCCTGCGGCATCGAGCTGGCGCAGGGCTGGCTGTATGGCCGCCCCGCGGCGGTGGACGATGTGCTCCCGCCGGTTTTGGCATGAAAAAGGCCGCCAGGCCTTGTGTGGAAAGCGCTGACAGCTCTGTTTTCAGGAGCGATTGGCCTCAGGCCAGCAGGTCGTGCAGCGTGCGCGCCACCACCTTGGTGGCGCGGCGCAGGTCTTCGAGCACGATGCGCTCGTCGGCGCGCTTGGCGTGCGATTCGAGCACGGTGCGCGGGCCCGCGCCGTAGATCACGCCCGGGATGCCGCGTTCCACGTACAGGCGCACGTCGGTGTACAGCGGCGTGCCGACGGCCGGGGGCCTGGTGCCGAACACGGCCTCGCCATGCTGCTGGATCGCATCGACCAGGGGCTTGTTGCCCGCCAGCGGCGTCATGGCGTTGGCCAGCAGCAGGCGCCTGATGTCCACGCGCACGGCGTCGCCGCCCTGGTAGCCGCGCTCGGCGTTGAACCGCTCCACGGCCTGGGCGATCACGGTGCGGATGCCGGCCTCGACCTCGGCGGGGTTTTCCTCGGGGATCATGCGGCGGTCGAGCTTGAGCACCACCTTGCCGGGGATGACGTTGGTGTTGGTGCCGCCCTCGATGCGGCCGATGTTCAGGTAGGGGTGCTTGATGCCCGGCACCCTGGACGTGACCTGCAAGTACCGCGTGTTCTCCGCGTACAGCGCGTTCATGACGGCGACCGCGCCCTGCAGCGCGTCCACGCCCGTGTGCGGCACGGCGGCGTGGGCCATCTTGCCGTGCACGGTGACTTCCATCTGCAGGCAGCCGTTGTGCGCCGTGACCACTTCGTAGGAGAAGCCGGCCGCGATCATCAGGTCGGGCTTCGTCAGCCCCTGCTCCAGCAGCCAGCCGGGGCCCAGGAGGCCGCCGAATTCCTCGTCGTAGGTGAAGTGCAGCTCGATGTTCCCCTTCGCGGGCCTTGCCACGGCCTCCAGCGCGCGCACCGCGAAGGTGAAGGTGGAGAAGTCGCTCTTGCTCACCGCGGTGGCGCGGCCGTACATGGCGCCACCGGCGATCTCGCCGCCGTAGGGGTCGTGCGTCCAGCCCTCGCCCGGGGGCACCACGTCGCCATGGGCGTTGAGGGCCACGGTGCGCCCGCCCTGGCCGTAGGGGCGGCGCACGATGAGGTTGGTGATGCTCTGCATGCCGTAGGCCTTCACGTCGGCCTCGGGCACGGCGTGCCTCTCGGCGTCGAAGCCGTAGTCCTTGATCAGCTCGGCCGTGCGTTCGGCGTGCGGGGCGTTGTTGCCGGGCGGCGTGTCGGTGGGCACGCGCACCAGCGCCTGCAGGAATTGCACCTGCTCGTCGAAGTGCTGGTCGATCCAGGCGTCCAGTCGTTGGTAAATGCTCATGCTGTCTCCTGCGCGAGTTGGTTCAATACATGTGTGAATGCGTCCACGGCCAGCTGCATGTCGTCGGCGGTGGAGGATTCGAGCGGGTTGTGGCTGATGCCGCTGTTCAGGCCGCGCACGAACAGCATGGCCTGGGGCATGACCTCGTGCAGCTTCATGGCGTCGTGGCCCGCGCCGCTGGGCATGCGGTACAGCGGCACGCCCAGGGCCTGCACGGCGGCCTCCCAGCGCTGCTGCCATGCGGGCGCGCTGGGCGCGGCGGCGGCCTTCATGGACAGCTCGGCCTTGTACTGCAGGCCGCGGCGCCGGGCGATCTCTTCGAGCTTTGCGAGCACGTCGGCCGCCATGGCGTCGCGCTGCGGGTCGGTGGGTGCGCGCATGTCCATGCTGAACTGGCAGCGGCCCGGCACCACGTTGATGGAGCCGTTGGGTACCTGCAGCATGCCGATGGTGGCCACGCTGTCGCCGTCCCGCGCGGCGCGCTGCTCCATGTACAGGGCCAGCTCGGCCACGCCCAGGGCGGCGTCGCGGCGGCGGTCCATGGGCGTGGTGCCGGCGTGGCTGGCCATGCCGGTCGTCTCGCACACGTAGCGCACGCCGCCGTTGATGGAGGTGACCACGCCCAGCGGGATGTCCAGCTCGTTGAGCACCGGTCCCTGCTCGATGTGCACCTCGACGAAGCCCAGGTACTGCGCCGCGTCGCGCCGCAGCCTGGGGATGTCGGCGATGCACAGGCCCGCGTGCTCCATGGCCTCGCGCATGGTGATGCCGTCGGCATCCTTCTGGTCCAGCCATTCCTGTTTGAAGTCCCCGATCAGCGCGCCGGAGCCCAGGAACGTGGCCTTGTAGCGCTGGCCTTCCTCTTCCGCGAACGCGACGACTTCGATGCCGAAGGGCAGGCGCCTGTGCTGGCGGTGCAGCTCGCGCACGCAGGCCATGGGCACGAAGATGCCCAGGCGCCCGTCGTACTTGCCGCCGTTGCGCACGGTGTCGTAGTGGCTGCCGGTGATGAGGTACTTGGTGCCGGGCGTGGCGCTGTGGTAGCGGCCCACCACGTTGCCCACGGCGTCGATCTCCACCTCGTCGAAGCCGCAGTCGCGCATCCAGTGGCTGATGCGCTGGGCGCAGGCGCGGTGCGCGTCGGTGAGGTAGGTGACGGTGAGCTGGCCCAGCTCGGCATAGCCCGGGTCGGTGTGCGCGCTGAGCTTTTCCTGCCAGTCCCACACGTCGTTGCCCAGCACCGGCTCGTAGCCGAACTTGTCGTTCAGGCGGATCTCGGCGATGCGGTGGATGTTGCGCAGCGCCTCGGCGCGCTCGAAGTCGGGGTGGTTCGAGAGGCGCCGCGCGAAGGTGTCGATGATTTCCTTCTTGCGTAAACCCGTGCCGCGCGGGCCGCGCACGGCCAGGATGAACGGGAAGCCGAAGCGCGCGTTGTAGTCCGCGTTGAGCTGCTGGATGCGCGCGAATTCCTCGGGCGTGCAGTCCGTCAGGCCCGCCTTGTTCTGCTCGTTGGTGGATTCGGCGGTCAGCGCCTTGCTGACCATGGCCTTGCCCGCCAGCTCGGGGTGGGCGCGGATCAGGCCGAGCTGCCGCTCCGGCGCCGCCTGGGCCAGCACCTGCACCATGGCGTGCTTGATGTGTGCCAGCGACCGGAAGGGGCGCTGGGCGAGCGCTGCCTCGGCGATCCAGGGCGAGTGCTCGTACAGGCCGTCCAGCAGGGCCGCGGCCTCGGCGGCGGGGGCGGCGTTCAGTTGTTCCAGGGTCGAGGCCATGGTGTCTCCTATCAAAAAGTGAGCTGCCAGCGCTTGCTGGACAAGCGCTGGAGGCTGTTTTCTCTTATATGGCGGGCTGGGGAAAGCGCTGCGCCCAGTGGCGCGCGATGTCGATGCGCCGCGCCACCCACACGTGGTCGTGGCGCTGGACGTGGTCCAGGAAGCGCTGCAGCGCCGCGATGCGCCCGGGGCGGCCGAGCAGGCGGCAGTGCATGCCTATGCTCATCATCTTGGGTGCGTCGTCGTCGCCGGCGGGGTCGCCCTCGGCGTAGAGCACGTCGAAGGTGTCCTTCATGTACTGGAAGAACGGGTCGGCGTGCGAGTAGCCCTGGGGCAGGGCGAAGCGCATGTCGTTCACGTCCAGCGTGTAGGGCACGACGAGCTGGTGGTGCGTGCCGCCGCCGGTCTTTTGCACCTTCATCCAGAACGGCAGGTCGTCGCCGTAGTAGTCGCTGTCGTAGGCGAAGCGCCCGTCGTCGGCCACCAGGCGGTGGGTGTTGGGGCTGTCGCGGCCCGTGTACCAGCCCAGGCCGTGGTCGCCGCCGTGGCCGTACAGCTCGCCGAAGATCTCCATGCACTGCGCCATGTGGGCGCGCTCGACCTCCTCGGGCACGTCCTGGTAGTGGATCCACTTCAGGCCGTGGCAGGCCACCTCGTGGCCCAGCTCGTGGAAGGCCTGGGCCACCTCGCGGTGCCGTTGCAGGGCCGTGGCGACGCCGAACACGGTCAGCGGCAGGCCGCGGCGCTCGAACTCGCGCAGCAGGCGCCACACGCCCGCGCGCGAGCCGTATTCGTAGATGCCCTCCATGCTCATGTGGCGCGCGGGGTAGGCGGCCGGGTTGAACATCTCGGACAGGAACTGCTCGCTGGCCGCATCGCCGTGCAGCACGCAGTTCTCGCCGCCTTCCTCGTAGTTCAGCACGAACTGCACGGCCACGCGCGCCTGGCCGGGCCACTCGGGGTGCGGGGGCGTGCGGCCGTAGCCGGCGAGGTCGCGGGGGTAGGGGCTGCAGGCGTCGTAGGTCATGGGGCTATGGCGGAGAGGGCCATGGAGAGGTCGTTGGTCGGCAGGTCGCGGTCGAAGGTCAGGCCCGCTTCCACGTTGTCCAGGTGCTGCTGCATGAGCAGCACGGCGGCGGCCGTATCGCTGCCGGCCAGCGCGGCCACGATGGCCTCGTGCTCCTCGTGCGAATGCGCGGCCGCCGTGGTGGACTGGTACATCAGCGTGATCAGCGCGCAGCGCGAGAGCAGCTCGCCCAGCAGCTGGGCCAGCACCTCGTTGCCCATGAGCTCTGCGATGCGCACGTGGAAGTCGGCCAGCAGCTCGGTGCGCTGGCCCACGTCCTCGCGCTCCATGGCCTTCTGCTCGGCGGCCATATGCACCTTGAGCGCGCGGATCTTGGCCGGCGTCTTCTGCGCCATGAAGGCGCGCACCATCTCGGCCTCGAGCATGCGGCGCACGGCGAACACCTGGCGCGCCTCCTCCACCGAGGGCGTGGCGACGAAGGCGCCGCGCGCCGGCTCCAGGCGGATCAGCCGGTTCTGCGACAGTTGGAACAGTGCCTGGCGCACCAGGGTGCGCGACACGCCGAAATGGTCTGCCAGCTTCTGCTCGGCCAGCTTGGTGCCGGGCCGCAGCCGGTGCTCGACGATGGCGCGGGTCAGGCTCTCGACGATGAAACCAGTGGTAGATGTTTCCATCCGGCCATCATAGACCCAGAGCACAACTTTTGTATACAGTTTCTGTGAACTGCCCTAGAAACTCGGCGTGAACGCGCTGAAGTGCTCGGCCGCGAAGTCCACGAAGGCCCGCACCCGCGTGGTGGCCGCGTGCCGCTGCGGGTACACGGCGTGGATGTCGGCCGGGGGCGTCTGCCAGTCCTGCAGCACCTGCACCAGCCGGCCGCTGCGCAGGTAGCGCGCCACGTCCCATTCGGCGCGCATGACCAGCCCCAAGCCGGCCAGGGCCCAGTTCACGGCGATCTCGCCGTCGTTGGTGGCCAGGTGGTTGCGCAGCCTGACCGACTCGTGCTTGCGCGGGCCGGCGAAGCGCCACACGCCGTGGGCGTCGTCCCCCTGGCGGATGTCGATGCAGTCGTGCTGCTGCAGGTCGGCGGGCCTGGCCGGCGTGCCGCGCCTGGCCAGGTAGGCGGGCGCTGCGCACAGCAGCCGCCGGTTGGGCGCCAGGCGCCGCGCGATCACGCGCGCGTCGGGCGGCTCGCCGAAGCGTATGCACACGTCGAACCCGTCGTCCGCCAGCGGCGGGGGCTGCACCGACAGCTGCAGCTGCAGCTGGATCTGCGGGTACCGGCGCACGAAGGCCGGCACCAGCGGCGCGATGTGGCTGCGCCCGAAGCCCAGCGTGGCGTTCACGCGCAGCAGCCCCTGCGGGGTGGACTGCATGTCGGCCACGAGCTGCTCCATGGCGTCGATCTCCGCCAGGATGCGGCGCGCGTGCCGCAGGTAGGTCTCGCCCTCGGCCGTCAGGTGCAGGCGCCGCGTGGTGCGGCTCACCAGCCGTACGCCCAGGCGCGACTCCATCTGCGCCAGGCGCTTGCTGGCCGCCGCCGTGCTGATGCCTTGCTCGCGCGCGGCGCCCGACAGGCTGCCCAGGCGCGCCAGCAGGCTGAAGAAGGCCATCTCCGACGGGGCGCTGGAAGGGGTGCTCATTGTTGAATGAAAGTTAACGATGGCATCACTTTAGCGGCATGCCGCAGCGGTGCGCCATCGGTAGATTCCGGGCCATGCCATGCGTTTCGCGTGGCCCGGACCCAACCCCAAGGAGCACGCATTCCCATGACCAAGACCTATCGCATCGCCTGCATTCCCGGCGACGGCATCGGCAAGGAAGTCATCCCCGCGGGCCAGGAGGTGCTGCAGGCGCTGGCCGCCTCGCAGCCCGGCCTGGCCTTCGAGTTCACCAGCTACGGCTGGGGCGGCGACTGGTACCGCGAGCACGGCGAGATGATGCCGGCCGACGGCCTGCAGGCGCTCAGGGACAAGGACGCGATCCTGTTCGGCTCGGCGGGCGACCCGCACATTCCCGACCACGTCACGCTCTGGGGCCTGCGCCTGAAGATCTGTCAGGGGTTCGACCAGTACGCCAACGTGCGGCCCACGCGCATCCTGCCGGGCATCGACGCGCCGCTCAAGCGCTGCGCCCCCGCGGACCTGGACTGGGTGATCGTGCGCGAGAACTCCGAGGGCGAATACGCCGGCGTGGGCGGGCGCGTGCACCAGGGCCACCCGCTGGAGGCCGCCACCGACGTGAGCATGATGACCCGCGCCGGCGTGGAGCGCATCATGCGCTTCGCGTTCAGGCTGGCGCAGAGCCGCCCGCGCAAGCAGCTCACCGTCATCACCAAGAGCAACGCCCAGCGCCACGCCATGGTGATGTGGGACGAGATCGCCACGCAGATCGCCCGGGAGTTCCCCGGCGTGAAGTGGGACAAGGAGCTGGTGGACGCCGCCACCGCGCGCATGGTCAACCGCCCCGCGACGCTGGACACCATAGTCGCCACCAACCTGCACGCCGACATCCTGAGCGACCTGGCCGCCGCGCTCGCGGGCAGCCTGGGGATAGCGCCCACCGGCAACATCGACCCCGAGCGCCGCTACCCCAGCATGTTCGAGCCCATCCACGGATCGGCCTTCGACATCATGGGCAAGGGCCTGGCCAATCCCGTGGGCACGTTCTGGAGCTGCGTGATGCTGCTGGAGCACCTGGGCGAGCAGGCCGCCGCCCGGCGCCTGATGCGCGCCGTGGAGCAGGTGACCGCCGACCCGCAGCTCCACACGGGCGACCTGGGCGGCAAGGCCACCACCCGGCAGGTGACCGACGCGGTCTGCGCGCGGTTCGCCTGACATTCCCCGAGAACCAAGCGAAGGAGACGACACCATGACGACGCATCGCATCCACAAGCGCGCCTTCCTCGGCGCCCTGGCGCTGGCCGCAGCGGGCTGGGCATCCTGCGCCGCGGCGCAGGCCTGGCCGGCCCGGCCGGTGAGCATCATCGTGCCTTTCCCGGCAGGGGGCACGACCGACGTGCTGGCGCGCGCGCTGGGGCAGGAACTGTCCAAGACCCTGGGCCAGCCCGTGGTGGTGGAGAACAAGCCCGGCGCCGGCGCCACGCTGGGCGCGGACTACGTGGCCAAGGCAAAGGCCGACGGCTACACCCTGCTCATGGGCGCGGTGCACCACACCATCGCCACCAGCGTGTACAAGAAGCTCGGCTACGACTTCGAGAAGGACCTGGCCCCCATCACCACCGTGGCCCTGGTGCCCAACGTGCTCGTCGTGAACCCGCAGGTTCCCGCCAGGACGGTGCAGGAACTGCTGGCGCTGGCCAAGGCACAGCCCGGCCTGCTGACCTACGGCTCCAACGGCGCGGGCACGGGCCAGCACCTGATCGGCGCGCAGTTCGAGGGCATGAGCGGCGCGCAGCTGCTGCACGTGCCCTACAAGGGCAGCGGGCCGCTGACCACCGACCTGCTGGGCGGGCAGATCGACATGTCGTTCGACACCGTCACGCCCGTGCTGCCGCACATCAAGGCCGGCAAGCTGCGTGCGCTGGCCGTCACCACGGCCAGGCGCTCGGTGGCGCTGCCCGACGTGCCCACGCTGGACGAGGCGGGTCTCAAGGGCTTCGACATGGGCACCTGGTTCGGCATGCTCGCGCCCGCGGGAACGCCCAGGGACGTGGTGGCGCGGCTGAACGCCGACATGGCGAAGATCATCCAGTCGCCCGATTTCCGCAGGAAGATGGACGACATCGGCGCCGTGCCGATCGGCGACACGCCCGAGCAGATGGCGCGCAGGATCCACGAAGACACCGCGCGCTTCGCCAGGCTGGTCAAGGATGCCAAGGTATCGCTGGATTGAGAAAGCAGTTTTGACCCGCCTGCGGGCTTTGCGCGGCGGGTGCTCTTCCATAATGTCCGGCAGGAGACACCGCACACCATGACCGCGACACCCCAGGCGCCCAGCGCGAACCCCCAGGCCTTCCTGCTCGACCTGTTCCGCGTGGCGGTGCAGCGCGCCCAGCCGCTGCACAGCATGGGGCAGCATCTGCCGCCGGTCCCCAAGGGCCGCACGGTGGTGCTGGGCGCGGGCAAGGCGGGTGGCTCCATGGCCCAGGCGCTCGAAGCCCTGTGGCCGCAGGACGCGCCGCTGTCGGGGCTGGTGGTCACGCGCTACCACCATGTCCCGCCGCGCCCCGAGGGGCTGGCGCAGCGCATCGAGGTCGTCGAGGCGGCCCACCCCGTGCCCGACGCCGCGGGCCTGCAGGCGGCCGAGCGCATCCTGGCGCTGACGCAGGGGCTGACCGGGGACGACCTGGTGCTGTGCCTGATCTCGGGCGGCGGCTCGGCCCTGCTCACGCTGTCGGCCGAGGGCCTGGACCTGCCCGGCAAGCAGCGCATCAACAAGGCGCTGCTGGAGAGCGGCGCGGCCATCTCCGAGATGAACTGCGTGCGCAAGCATCTGTCGCGCATCAAGGGCGGGCGCCTGGCCGCGGCCTGCGCGCCGGCGAAGGTGGTCACGCTCACCATCAGCGACGTGCCCGGCGACGACCCGTCCATCATCGCCAGCGGCCCCACGGTGCCCGACGCCTCGACCTGCGCCGATGCGCTGGCGATCCTGGACCGCTACCGGATCGAGGTGCCCGCCGCCGTGCGCGCCGCGCTGCAGACGGGCGCGCTGGAGACGCCCAAGCCGGGCGACGCCTGCTTTGCCGGCCACGAGGTGCACCTGATCGCCACGCCCCGGCAGTCGCTGGAGGCCGCGGCGGCGGCGGCGCGCGCGGCCGGCATGGAGGCCCACATCCTGTCCGACGAGATCGAGGGCGAGTCGCGCGAAGTGGGCAAGGTGCATGCCGCGCTGGCGCGCGCCGTGGCCCAGCGCGGCCAGCCGTTCGCGCGCCCCTGCGTGATCCTGTCGGGCGGCGAGACCACGGTCACCATCCGCCCGCAGCAGCCCGGCACCCCCAGGGGCCGCGGCGGGCGCGCCGGCGAGTTCTGCCTGGGCCTGGCCCAGGCGCTGCAGGGGCAGGAAGGGGTGTGGGCGCTGGCGGCCGATACCGACGGCATCGACGGCGTGGAGGACAACGCCGGCGCCCGCGTGGCGCCCGACACGCTGAACCGCGCCGCCGCGCAGGGCCTGCGCATCGGAGGGTACCTGGACCGCAACGACGCCTATGGCTACTTCGAGGCGCTGGGCGATCTGGTCGTCACGGGGCCCACGAATACGAATGTGAACGACTTTCGGGCCATCCTGGTGCTGTAGGCCGAGGGCTTGCGCCGCCGCTCGTCATCGAGCGGCGGCCATGCGGCTCCACACGCGTTCCACCATCGGACGCGTGTTGTGGCGCAGCCGGAAGGCGACGACGTCCACATGGGTGCACCAGCGTGCATCCGCAGCGGGCACCAGCGACGGAAAACGGCCCTGCGCTACGCAACTGTCCGGAAGCCAGGCCAGGCCCATGCCTTTTTCCGCCATGGATGCGAGCACATCCGTCATCGCCGACTCGACCACGGTAGGTCCATGCAGCGATGTGCCCTCGGCGTCCAGTACCGAGCGCACCACGCGCGAGAAATAGACGGTCGGCGAATACATCAGCAGCGGCGCGGGATGGCCGGCCGTGTCCGGCAGCGCAAAGCGCGGCGACCTGTCGGTTGCGCTGGTCACCACGCTGTAGGGGCGCACTTTTTCCGTGCCCAGCAGGAGGTGTTCGTGGCGGCTCAGATCCGGCGCGATGGGGCTGGCCGCGTGGAGGTAGCCGATCACCAGATCCACCGACCCCTCGGACAGCGCCTGCATGGTGTCGAGCACGTTTCCAGTGCTCACGGAGAGGCGTGCGTCTAGCCCCCGGCTCCAGTCGTCCCACCACGGCGAAAGCCGGGTGGCGGCCAGCGCATAGGGCATGGCCAGCTTCACGTTGTTGCTGGCGTTTGCGCCTGCCGCCTCGGCGCGCACGTCATCGATCTGTGCGAGCAGCGCCACGGCCGATGCCCGGAAGCGCTCGCCCGCCTCGGTAAAGCGCAAGGGAAAGCAGGTGCGGTCGACCAGCGCCGTGCCCAGCCATTGCTCAAGCGCCTGGATGCGCCGGCTGAACGCCGCTTGCGAGACATTGCGCAACTCCGCTGCGCGCGTGAAGTTGCGCACATCCGCCAAGGTCACGAAGTCCTGAATCCAGCGGGTCTCCATTCGTCCTCCTTCAGGTGTCTGCGAACTTCGCATTGTCACGGCCGTCATCACACCAAACCGGCGCGCGCCATGCAATCGGTTTTGCGTATGGCCCATGCGCGCCGCCCATGGCGCGATTTGCGCGAATGGCATTGGACGCCCCCGCGCCCGCCCGAAATACTGGGCCCATCCACACACTCCCAAGGACAGCGCAATGGACACCCAGCTCAGAGAAGCCGCCAAGGAATTCATGGTCCGCTACGGCGGAGACACCTTTCCCAGCCTGTTTCGCAGCGCCAAGGGCTGCGTTGTCACGGACGACACCGGCCGCGAGATCCTGGACTTCACCTCCGGCCAGATGTGTGCCACCATCGGCCACAACCATCCGGCCATCGTCCAGGCCGTCCACGAGGCCGGCGAGAAGGCCTACCACATGTTCAGCGGGATGATCCCCGAGGTCGTGGCCCGGCTCGCACAGACCATGGCCCGGGACTGGATGCCCCAGGGCCTGAGCAAATCCATCTTCATCAATACCGGCTCCGAGAGCAACGAGGTGGCGTTGCGCATGGCCAAGATGTACACGCAGGGCTTCGAGATCCTGGCAGTGGGCGGCTCCTGGCATGGCGTGACCGGCGCGGCGTCGGCCGCGTCCTTCGCCAGCGACCGCAAAGGCTACGGCGTGCACGTGCCCGGCGTCTTCGTCATGCCCGAGCCCAACATGTACCGCCCCTACATCCAGGGGCTGGACGGCGAGGCTTCGGCCCTCGCCTGCCTGGAACTCGGCCTGAAGATGTACGACATGGCCAGCACCGGGCGGCGCGCAGCCATCATCATCGAGCCCATCATCAGCGCGGGCGGCGTGCTGGTGCCGCCCAAGTCCTACATGCAGGCCCTGCGCAAGGCGGCCGACGAGCGCGGCATGCTGCTGATCTTCGACGAGGCGCAGACCGCGTTCGGGCGCATTGGCCACCGCCACGCAGCAGACTTCTTCGGTGTTACGCCGGACATCATGGCGGTCTCCAAGACCATGGGCGGCGGCCTTCCGCTGGCGGCCGTGTCCACCACGCCGAAGATCGAGGACGACATCCACGCCAAGGGCTTCACCTTCTACACCAGCCACGTGTCCGACCCGCTGCCCGCCAACGTGGGTCTGGCCGTGCTGCGCACCATCCAGCAGGAGCGCCTGATCGAGCGTGCCCAGAGCATGGGCGCCTATCTGCGTCGGCGCCTGGAGGAACTGCAGTCGCGCTACGAGGCCATTGGCGACGTGCGCGGCGAAGGCATGCTGCTGGGCGTAGAACTGGTCAAGAGCCGCGAGACGCGCGAGCCCTACCACGCGCTGGGCGCCATCACCACGCAGCGCTGCTACGAGCTGGGCCTGAGCATGAACATCCGGCGCCGCCCGGAGCGCGGTTCGGTGTGGCGCATCGCACCGCCCCTCACCGCCACGCAGGGCGAGATCGACCGCGGCGTGGACATCCTGGATGAGGCGCTGCGCCGCAGCCTCGACGAGATCACCCGCAACCGGCTGGTCCCGGCCTGAGCGGTGCCTGCGGTCCGGAAGAGACAAAAGACATAGACCAAGGAGACAAGCATGCAACCCAATCCCATCGCATGGGGCGCCGTTCTGGCCACCCTGCTGCACCTGCCCTCCATCGCACAGCCACAGGGCACGTTGGAGAAAGTGAAGGCCAGCGGAGCCATCGTGCTCGGCGTGCGCGAAGCCTCGGCGCCGCTGTCGTACCTGCTGGGCAGCAGCCAGTACGTGGGCTATCACGTGGAACTGTGCGAGCGCATCGCCAAAAGCCTGTTCCCGCAGGCACAGGTCCGCTACCAGGCCGTGACCTCGCAGAACCGCATGCCGCTGGTTCAGAACGGCACGGTCGACCTGGAATGCGGCTCGACCAGCAACACGGCTTCCCGCAAGGAGCAGGTGGACTTCGCCAACACCACCTACATCACCGAGGCGCGTTACGCGGTGAAGAAAAGCTCGGGCATCGAGAGCACCGGGCAGCTCGCGGGCAAGACCATCGTCACCACCACCGGCACCACGCTGGTGCCGCGCCTGCGCAAGCTCGAGCGCGACGGCCTGAAGTTCAACCTCGTCATGGCCAAGGACCATGCCGAGAGCATGCTCATGGTGGCCCAGGGCCGCGCCGATGCGTTTGCGATGGACGACAACACGCTGGCCGGCAACATAGCCATGCTCCAGAATCCGCAGGATTTCCGCATTGTCGGCACGCCGCTCGGGCGTGAGCCCATCGCGCTCATGCTCAGGCGCAATGACGAGACCTTCAAACAAGCGGTGGACGCAGAGATCTCCAGGCTCATTCGATCAGGCGAACTGCGCGCCATGTACGACAAATGGTTCATGTCGCCCATTCCGCCGGCCAACGCCAGCCTGAACCTGCCGTTCCCTCCATCGCTCGAGACGGCCTTCTCACAGCCGAATTCCGATCCGGCCGAGGCCTACGCCATGCCGTAGGGCGGCTGGGCAGGCGCAACGGACAGATTTGCAAATTGGTTTTGCCTTCCAGCGCTTGCCCAGTAAGCGCTGGAAGCTCACCTTTTTGATGAGTCCTCGCGCGGCAGCTGCTCCCACCATTCCCTGCCGAAGCGCCCCTGCAGGAAGGCGATGAACGCCTGCACCTTCTGCGGCACCAGGCGCGGCGAGGGGTAGACGGCGTGGATCTCCTGCTCCGGCAGGCGGCAGGTCTTGAGCACCTCGACCACGCGGGCGGCCTTCAGCGATTCGTGGGCCACGTACCAGGGCAGGGCGGCGATGCCCATGTGCGAGCGCGCCGCGGCCAGCAGGGCCGACAGGTTGTTGGAGCGCAGCCGCCCCGTGACGGGCACCGACACCGCCTCGCCGCTGGCGTTGCGCAGCCGCCAGAGGTCATTGCCCTGCACGCTGCTGTAGATCAGCGTGGCATGCTCCTTCAGGTCGGACGGGCGACGCGGCGTGCCGTGCTTCTTCAGGTAGGCGGGCGAGGCCACGAGCACCCACGGGTTCACGCCCAGCGTGCGCGCGCCCAGGCTGGAGTCGGCCAGCTTGCCCAGGCGCAGCGCCACGTCGATGCCGCTGGCCACCAGGTCGGTGTAGCGGTCCTCGAAGCTCAGGTCGATCTGCACCTGGGGGTTGTGCTGCATGAACTCCAGCGCCAGCGGTACCACCACGCGCCGCCCGAAGGCGACCGAGCTGCCTATGCGCAGCTGGCCCTGCACCTGGCTCTGGCGCACCTTGACCACGTTCTCGGCCTCGGCCACGTCGTTCACGATGGCCTTGCATTTCTCGTAGTACAGCGTGCCCGGCTCGGTCAGGCTCACGCCGCGCGTGTTGCGGTTCAGGAGGCGCACCTTCAGGCGCGCCTCCATGGCCGCGACCTGCTTGGTCACCGTGGGCTGGGTGGTGGCGAATTCGCGCGCCACCTGGGTGAAGCTGCCGGTTTCCACCACCCGCACGAACATGTGCATGGCGTCCAGTTTGTCCATGGCCTGTCTCCTCGTTCATTCCTGTGTGGAATAAATTTTATGGCCCGTGGCCGCCTTCCGCTGCCGCCCCTGCTTGCCTAGAGTTGATCCAGCTTCAAGGAGATGAACCCATGGCAAGAATGAAAGCGATCGAGGCCGCGGTCTGCGTGCTGGAGAAGGAAGGCGTGAGCGTGGCATTCGGCGTGCCCGGCGCCGCCATCAACCCGCTGTACGCGGCGATGAAGGCGCACGGCGGCATAGGCCACATCCTGGCGCGCCACGTCGAGGGCGCGAGCCACATGGCCGAGGGCTACACCCGCGCCGTGGCCGGCAATATCGGCGTGTGCATAGGCACCAGCGGCCCGGCGGGCACCGACATGATCACGGGCCTGTATTCGGCCAGCGCCGATTCGATCCCCATCCTGTGCATCACCGGCCAGGCGCCGCGCGCGCGCCTGCACAAGGAGGACTTCCAGGCGGTGGACATCGCTTCCATCGCCAAGAGCGTGACCAAGTGGGCCACCACCGTGCTGGAGCCCGCCCAGGTGCCGCGCGCCTTCCAGCAGGCCTTCCACCTGATGCGCTCGGGCCGCCCCGGCCCCGTGCTGATCGACCTGCCGATCGACGTGCAGCTGGCCGAGATCGAGTTCGACATCGAGACCTACGAGCCCCTGCCGGCGTACAAGCCCGCGGCCACGCGCAACCAGGCCGAGAAGGCGGTCCGGATGCTCAACGAGGCCGAGCGCCCGCTGATCGTCTCGGGCGGCGGCGTGATCAACGCCGATGCGTCCGCGCTGCTCGTCGAGCTGGCCGAGCTGCTGAACGTGCCCGTGATCCCCACGCTGATGGGCTGGGGCACCATCCCCGACGACCATCCGCTGATGGCCGGCATGTGCGGCCTGCAGACCAGCCACCGCTACGGCAACGCCACCATGCTGGTGTCGGACTTCGTGCTCGGCATCGGCAACCGCTGGGCCAACCGCCACACGGGCTCGGTCGACGTCTACACCAAGGGCCGCAAGTTCGTGCACGTGGACATCGAGCCCATGCAGATCGGCCGCGTGTTCGCGCCGGACTACGGCATCGTCTCCGACGCCAAGGTCGCGCTGGAGAAGTTTGTGGCCGTGGCCAAGGAGTGGAAGGCCGCCGGCCGGCTCAAGGACCGCGAGGCTTGGGTCGCCGAATGCCAGGGCCGCAAGAACAGCGTGGAGTACCTGCGCAAGACGCAGTTCGACGACGTGCCCATGAAGCCCCAGCGCGTCTACCAGTGCATGAACCGCAACCTGGACAAGGACACCTGCTACGTCTCCACCATCGGCCTGTCGCAGATCGCCGGCGCCCAGTTCCTGCACGTGTACAAGCCGCGCCACTGGATCAACTGCGGCCAGGCCGGCCCGCTGGGCTGGACGGTGCCGGCCGCCCTGGGCGTGCGCGTGGCCGACCCCGAGCGCAGGATCGTCGCGCTGTCGGGCGACTACGACTTCCAGTTCATGATCGAGGAGCTGGCCGTGGGCGCGCAGTTCAAGCTGCCCTACGTGCACGTGCTGGTCAACAACAGCTACCTGGGCCTGATCCGCCAGGCGCAGCGCGCCTTCAGCATCGACTACTGCGTGCAGCTGGCCTTCGACAACATCAACATGGACGAGGGCGAGGCATCGCGCGGCTACGGCGTGGACCACGTCAAGGTCGTCGAGGGCCTGGGCTGCAAGGCCATCCGCGTGCACCGCCCCGAGGACTTCGCGCCGGCCATGCGCCAGGCCGAGGCCTGGATGGCCGAGCACCGCACGCCCGTCGTCATCGAGTGCATCCTGGAGCGCGTGACCAACATCTCCATGGGCACCGAGATCGACAACGTGGTCGAGTTCGAGGAACTGGCGCACAGCAAGGCCGACGTGCCCAGCGCGCTGGCCCTGCTCGATTGATTCCTTCGCCCATTCACTGGAGACTTTTCATGCCCCGTTTTGCCGCCAACCTCAGCATGCTGTTCACCGAGGTGCCGTTCCTCGAACGCTTCGAGCGCGCCGCCCAGGCCGGCTTCGAAGCCGTGGAATTCCTGTTCCCCTACGCCCACACGGTGGACGAGATCAAGGAGCGCCTGGACGCCACGGGCCTCGAAATCGTGCTGCACAACCTGCCCGCCGGCGACTGGGACGCCGGCGAGCGCGGCATCGCCTGCGACCCCGCCCGCGTGGATGAATTCCGCGCCGGCGTATCCAAGGCCATCGCCTACGCCAAGGCCCTGGGCGTGCCGCAGCTCAACTGCCTGGCGGGCAAGGCGCCGGCCGGCGTCGATGCGGCCACGCTGCGCAGCACCTTCGTCGGCAACCTGCGCTTCGCCGCGGCCGCCCTCAAGGCAGCCGGCCTGCGCCTGCTGATCGAGCCCATCAACCCGTTCGACATTCCGGGCTTCTACCTGAACCGCACGGACCAGGCGCTGTCCATCCTGGACGAAGTCGGCGCCGACAACGCCTTCGTGCAGTACGACATCTACCACGCGCAGCGCACCGAGGGCGAGATCGCCAACACGCTGCAAAAGCACCTGGCGCGCATCGCCCACGTGCAGCTGGCCGATAACCCGGGGCGCAACGAGCCCGGCACCGGCGAGCTCAACTACCCCTTCCTGTTCGCGCACCTGGACCGCATCGGCTATGGCGGCTGGGTGGGCTGCGAATACAAGCCGGCCAACGGCACCGAGGCGGGCCTGGGCTGGCTGGAGAAGATTGCAGGAAAAAAGGCTGCAGTGCCCGCCTGACGGGCACCGGGCGCTATTCGTTTTGAAGAAAGACAGGAGAGAAAACCATGAACGCATCGTCCCTTAAGCTCGGCTTCATCGGCCTGGGCATCATGGGCGCACCCATGTGCGGCCATCTGATCGCGGCCGGCCACCAGCTGTTCGTGCACACGCGCGGCAAGGTGCCGGGCGCGATCGCCGAGAGCAGCGCCACCCAGTGCACCACGGCGCGCGGCGTGGCAGAGCGCGCCGACATCGTCTTCCTGATGCTGCCCGACACGCCCGACGTGGAGAAGGTGCTGTTCGGCGAGGACGGCGTGGCCGCGGGCCTCAAGGGCGGCAGCGGCAAGGTGGTGGTGGACATGAGCTCCATCTCGCCCGTGGCGACCAAGGACTTCGCCAGGCGCATCGAGGCCGTGGGCGCGCGGTATCTGGACGCGCCGGTCTCCGGCGGCGAAGTGGGCGCCAAGAACGCCACGCTGTCCATCATGGCGGGCGGCCATGAGGATGTGTTCGAGCGCGTCAGGCCCCTGTTCGAAAAGATGGGCAAGAACATCACCCTGGTGGGCGGCAACGGCGACGGCCAGACCGCCAAGGTGGCCAACCAGATCATCGTGGCGCTGAACATCGAGGCCGTGGCCGAGGCGCTGCTGTTCGCCTCGCGCGCCGGCGCCGACCCGGCCCGCGTGCGCCAGGCGCTGCTGGGCGGCTTCGCCTCGTCCAAGATCCTGGAGGTGCATGCCGAGCGCATGATCCGCCGCACCTTCGAGCCGGGCTTTCGCATCGCGCTGCACCAGAAGGACCTGAACCTCGCCCTGTCCGCGGGCAGGGAGCTGGGCGTGGCCCTGCCCAACACGGCCACCGCGCAGCAGCTCTTCAGCGCCTGCGTGGCGCACGGTGGCGCGGGCTGGGACCATTCGGGCATGGTGCGCGCGCTGGAGGCCATGGCGAACTTCGAGGTCGGCCAGAAGCCGGCCGCCTGATGGCCCTGCATCATGGCCCCGCCGCGCCGGCGAATGCCGGGGCGGCCGAAAAATCCACCTGCGCCTGCACCAGAGGCTGCATGGCCGCAATCAGCGCGCGCGCGTCGCCGCGCCGCCACTGGAAGGCATAGTGCAGCGGCGCCAGCGGCGTACCCGCGCCGGCGGCGCGCAGCTGCAGCGCACCCACCCAGTCCGCGGGCAGGAAGCCCACGCCCACCCCTCGGCGCAGCATGCCCGCCACGGCGCCCCAGCTGTTGCACTCGATGCGCTCGTGCACCGTGGCGCGGTTGGCCAGCAGCCAGTCGTCCAGCAGCCGCGTGGTGCCTGCGGTTTGCGGCAGCGTGACCAGCGGGTGGCGCCGCAGCAGCGCCGCGGCGCCCAGGCGGCCCGCGCCCGGCAAGCCCGGCGCCACGGCCCAGGAAAAGCGCGCCGCCGCCACCGGCTGCGACAGCAGTTCGCTGCGCGACGAGCGGCCCGCGATCACGGCGAAGTCCAGCTCGCCGTCGGCCAGGCGGCGCTCCAGCACGCGGCCCACGTCCACCACCGGCTCCAGGCCCAGCTGCGGGTGCGCCTGCCGCGCCGCTGCCACGAAGGCCGGCAGCCAGGTCAGCGCCGAGAGGTCGCCCACGCCAAAACGGCAGCGGCCGGTGAGCGCCGCGCGTGCGTCCAGCGCCTGGCCCAGCGCCGCCATGGCGTTGAGCACGCCCAGCGTGGCGGGCAGCAGGCGCTCGCCCGCCTCGGTGAGCACGGCGCGGTGGCCGCTGCGGTCGAACAGCGGCTGGCCCAGCGCGGCCTCCAGTTCGGCGATGCGCTTGGACAGCGACGACACCGACAGGTGCACGCGCTCGGCCGCCGTGGCGAAGTTGGCGCAGGTGGCGGCCCACCAGAAGGCTTCGAGCTGCTTCACCGAGGGCTGGGGCATGACGGTATTTGTTTCTGAAAAGCGAACGTATCCATTCTAAATATCTCGCTTTTCTTCATGAAGATGCAGGCCTAGAGTCGGCGCCATCCGTTTGCCACCCCCCATTCCTGCCATGGCCTCCTACGCCGAGCCCTCACCCGTGACCCTGCCCGCCGCGCTGCGCGGCATGCTGTCGCTGCATGACTTCGAGGCCGCCGCGCGCCGGCGCCTGCCCCGGCCCATCTTCGGCTACATCGCCGGCGCGGCCGAGGACAACGCGTCGCTGCGCGACAACCGCGAGGTGTTTGGCGAATACGGCTTCGCCACCCGCGTGCTGCGCGACGTGTCGCGGCGCTCGCAGGCGGTGGAGCTGTTCGGCCAGCGCTACAGCAGCCCGTTCGGCATCGCGCCCATGGGCATCAACGCGCTGTCCGCCTACCGGGGCGACCTGGTGCTGGCGCGCGCGGCGCAGCGCGCGGGCATCGTGTCCATCATGAGCGGCACCTCGCTGATCCCCATGGAAGAGGTGGCGCGCGAAAGCCCGGCCACCTGGTTCCAGGCCTACATACCGGGCGACCAGGAGCGCATCGACGCATTGGTCGACCGCGTGGCGCGCGCCGGCTTCGGTACGCTGGTGGTGACGGTGGACATTCCCATCTCGGCCAACCGCGAGAACAACGTCCGCACCGGCTTCTCCACCCCGCTGCGTCCCAGCCTGCGCCTGGCGTGGGACGGCATGGTGCGGCCGCGCTGGGTGGCGGGTACCTTCCTGCGCACGCTGCTGCGCCACGGTATGCCGCATTTCGAGAACTCGTTCGCCACGCGCGGCGCGCCCATCGTGTCGTCCAGCGTGCTGCGCGACTTCTCGGCGCGCGACCACCTGAACTGGGGCCATATCGAGGCCATCCGCCGCCGCTGGAAGGGGCCGCTGGTGGTCAAGGGCCTGCTCAGCGTGGAGGACGCGCTGCAGGCCCGGCGCGTGGGCGCCGACGCCGTCGTGCTGTCCAACCACGGCGGGCGCCAGCTCGACGGCGCGGCCTCGCCCATGCGCGTGCTCGAAGCCGTGGTGGCGGCCGTGGGGCCCGATTACCCGGTGCTCATCGACAGCGGCTTCCGGCGCGGCTCGGACGTGCTCAAGGCCCTGGCGCTGGGCGCGCGCATGGTGCTGGTGGGCCGCCCCTTCAACTACGCCGCCGCCGTGGCTGGCGAGGCTGGCGTAGCGCACGCCATCGGCCTGCTGCAGGACGAGGTGGACCGCAACCTGGCCATGCTGGGCGTGACGGCCTGCGCCGAACTGGGGCCGCAGCACCTCGTGCGCCGGCGCGCCTGAATGAATTACCAACCCAAGGAGACCATCTACATGCCTACCTTTTCCTTGTACCGCGGCGCGCGTGCGCTGCTTTGCAGCCTGGCCCTCGCGGCAGGCTCCGCGGCGCTGGCGCAGGCCGCCTATCCCGCCAAGCCCATTCGCCTGATCGTGCCCTTTGCCGCGGGCGGCACCACCGACATCATCGCCCGCGTGGTGGCCGACCCGCTGGGGCGCGAGCTGGGCCATCCGGTGGTGGTGGACAACAAGGGCGGCGCCGGCGGCACCATCGGCGCCACCGAGGCCATGCGCGCCAGGCCCGACGGCTACACGCTGAGCATGGCCACCGTGTCCACCACGGCCACCAACCCGGCCATCACGCCGAAGTTCCCGTACAACCCCGAGACGGACTTCGTGCCGATCGTCAACATCGCCGCGACGCCCAACGTCATTGCGGTCAACCCCAGGTTCGCGGGGCACGACTACAAGGGCTTCGTCCAGGAGCTGAAGAAGAACCCCGGCAAATACGCGTATGCCTCCACCGGCACCGGCAGCATCACCCACATGCTGATGGAGCTGTACAAGAGCATGGCGGGCGTGCAGGTGACGCACGTTCCCTACCGGGGCGCGGGCCCGGCGCTGAACGACGTGGTGGCGAACCAGGTCAGCATGAACCTGGACAACCTGCCCTCGTCGCTGCCCTTCATCAAGGACGGCCGCCTGGTGCCCATCGTCGTCGCCGCGCCGCAGCGCCTGGCGGTGCTGCCGGGCGTGCCCACCTTCAAGGAGGTGGGGCTGGAGCCCGTGAACCGCATGGCCTACTACGGCATCGTCGGCCCCAAGGGCACGCCCAGGGAGGTCGTGGACAGGATCAATGCCGCCGTCAGGAAGGTGCTGGCGGACCCGGCGGTGAAGAAGCGCATCGAGGACACCGGCTCGCTCATCGTCGCCAACACGCCGGAGCAGTTCGCCGAGCAGATCAGGAGCGAGTTCGCCACGTACAAGGAAGTCGTGGCGAAGGAGAAGCTGACGCTGGAGTGATGCGCGCCGTTTTTGGAATGAAAACGACCCTGGGGCTTATGTGGAAAGCGCCGGGCGCTCTGTTTCAAGGAGCATCCAGCGCTTGCCTGCGGTGTCCTCGCGCATCAAGGACAGCAGCCTAGTACCCCAGCGTCTGCCCATCCGGGTTGCGCGGATCGGAGGCGCCGTAGAGCGTGCCGCTGCGGATCTCAATGGTCTGCGTGCGGCCCATGGCGGGTTTCAGCGCCACCTTGTGGCCCCATTGCCTGAGCAGCGCCAGCGTGTCGGCGCTGAAGCCCTTTTCTATGCGCAGCTCGTCGGGCGTCCACTGGTGGTGAAAGCGCGGTGTGGCGGCGGCCTCGGCGGGGTTCATGCCGAAGTCGATGTAGTTCACGACCTGCTGCAGCACCGTGGTGATGATGCGCGCGCCGCCGGGGCTGCCCGTGACGAGCACGGGCTTGCCGTCCTTGACCACCAGCGTGGGCGTCATGGATGACAGCGGGCGCTTGCCCGCGGCCACGGCGTTGGCGTCGCCGCCCACCAGGCCGTAGGCATTGGGCACGCCGGGCTTGGCCGAGAAGTCGTCCATCTCGTTGTTGAGCAGGATGCCCGTGCCCTTGGCCACGATGCCGCTGCCGAAGTTGGTGTTCAGCGTGTAGGTCACGGCCACGGCGTTGCCGGCCTTGTCCACCACCGAGAAGTGCGTGGTCTGGTCGCTCTCGTAGGGCTGGGGCTTGCCGGGCTTGATGTCCTTGGCCGTGCGCGCCTGGGTGGGGCTGATGCCGGCGGCGAGCTGGTCGGCGTAGCGCTTGGAGGTCAGGCCCTTGAGCGGCACCTTCACGAAGTCCGGGTCGCCCAGGTACTCGGAGCGGTCGGCGTAGGCCAGCTTCATGCTCTCGGCCATGTGGTGCACGCTGTTGGCGCTGTTGGCGCCCCACTGGTTCATGGGCCAGCGCTCCATCATGTTCAGGATCTGGATCAGGTGCGCGCCGCCCGACGACGGCGGCGGCATGGTCACGATCTGGTAGCCGCGGTAGCTGCCGCGCACGGGCTCGCGCTCGACCACCTTGTAGTTCTTCAGGTCGGCCAGCGAGATGGCGCCCGCGTGCGGCGCCATCTCGGCCGCGATCTTCGTGGCGATCGCGCCTTCATAGAAGGCCTTGGCGCCCTGTTCGCCGATCAGCCGCAGCGACTGCGCCAGGTCTTTCTGCACCAGGGTGTCGCCCCGCTTGAGCGGCTGGCCGTTCTTCCAGAAGATGGCCTGGGTGGCGGGCCAGCGGCCCATGTTCTTCTGCTCCTGCTGCAGGATCTTGGCCAGGGTCTCGCTGACCGGAAAGCCCTTGTCCGCCAGCGCCGCGGCTGGCGCGACCACCTTGGACAGCGGCAGCGTGCCCCATTTCTTCAGGGCATGCTCCATGCCCGCCACCGTGCCGGGCACGCCCACGGCGTAGTGGGTGTAGAGCGACTTGCCGTCGATCACCTTGCCCTGCGCGTCCAGGTACATGTCGCGCGTGGCCCTGGAGGGGGCCACCTCGCGGAAGTCCAGCGCCACGCTCCTGCCCGTCCTGGCGTCGTGCACCATCATGAAGCCGCCGCCGCCGATGTTGCCCGCGTTGGGCAGCGCCACGGCCAGCGCGAAGCCCATGGCCACGGCGGCATCCACGGCGTTGCCGCCGCTCCTGAGAATGTCCAGCCCTATGCGCGAGGCCAGTTCCTGCTCGCTGGCCACCATGCCGTTCTTGGCCACCACGGGGTGGAACACGTCCATGTCGAAGTCGTAGGCCGCGGCGGCGGCCTGCGCCGCGGCGGGTGCAGCCGCGGTGGACGCCGGCGGCTGCTGCATGCTGCCGCAGCCGGCCAGGCCGGCAAGGGCCAGCGCCAGGCTGGCGGCGAGCAGGGTGGAGCGTGGATGCATGGGTGTCTCCTTTCGAGGTGAAGCAAAGGTCCGCAGGGTAAACGCCGAATCGGAACCTGACAATAGCGTACAAAAAATGTATACACTTTGGCGGCGGCACGATTTGCGCCGCCGATGCTTCAGGAGACACACCATGGGCCTCAGCACCCACGTCCTAGACACCATGCATGGCTGCCCCGCCGCGGGCATGGCCGTTGCGCTGTATGCCACCCAGGACGACCAGGCCACCTTGCTCAAGAGCCTGGTGCTCAACCACGACGGGCGCACCGATGCGCCGCTGTTCGACGACCGCAGCCTGAAGCCGGGCACCTACCGCCTGACGTTCGACGTGGCCGGCTATTTCAAGGCGCGCGGCGTGCAACTGCCCGAGCCCAACTTCCTGAACAAGGTCAGCCTGGACTTCGGCGTGGCCCATGCCGACCAGCATTACCACGTGCCGCTGCTGGTCAGCCCGTGGAGCTATTCCACCTACCGTGGCTCCTGAACCGTGCCGCTTTGGCGCCAGGGGTCAAAGCTGGCCTTCGGTGAGGGTATCCAGCTGGAAATGCCCCGACTTGTCCCACAGCCAGGTGTCGGTATAGGTCACGCGCTGCATGCGCGCGGGCACGGGGAAGGGCGCTGCGGCGCGCACCGTGCGCTCGATCTCGGCCACCACCTCGGGCGCGTGGCGCGGCGCGCGCATCCAGCGCAGGGCCGTCACGCGGCCGTTGCGGTCGATGTCCACCTCCAGCACGCCGATGGCGTACAGCAGCGGCGGCAGCTTGCCCTGGTAGATGCGCCGTGCGTTCAGGCCGTAGAGGTGGCGCGCCGCGTCCTGGCGGTAGGCGCGCGGCGTGGCGGCCGCCGAGGCGCGCACCGCGGCCGGCGTGGCGCCGGCGGCGCCAGGGGGGGCGGTGTCCTGCGGCGGCGGCGCCTGCGGGCCCGATTTGCAGGCGGCGACGATGGCGGCCACCAGCGCCATCAGGCTGGCGGGCAGCCAGAAGGGGCGTCTGGCCGGCTCTCTGGGCGGCGGGGCGTCGGAGGGTTGCTGGGGCATGGAGGGTGTCGCTATGCTGGGCCAGCGGTGGCGCGCAGCCCGTGAACTGGAGGTGATGGCGAGTGACGGTGTTGGATTGTCTGTTGCAGCGCATCGAGGCCGCACCCGCGTGCCTGGTGACGGTGGAGTCTACCCAAGGCTCGGTGCCGCGCGAGCCCGGCGCCTGGATGGCCCTGTTCGCGGGAGACCCACAGCCGCTGGGCACCATCGGCGGCGGCCATCTGGAGCTGCAGGCCATGCACGAGGCGCGCGAGCGCCTGGCCGGTCACCTGGCCGGCCGGCAGGCAGGCCCGGCCGTGGTGCGCCGGGCGCTGGGCCCCAGCCTGGGCCAGTGCTGCGGCGGCGTGGTGCACCTGCGCTTCGAATGCGTGGCCGCGGCCGACGCGCCGGCCCTGCGCCGGCGCCTGGCGCCGCGGCTGCAGCCGGTGGCGCTGTTCGGCGGCGGCCACGTGGGGCACGCGCTGGCGCGCGTGCTGGCGCCGCTGCCGTTCGCGCTGCACTGGATCGACAGCCGCGAGGGCGTGTTCCCCCCGCAGGTGGATGCCGATACGGTCTGCGAACACTCCGACCCGGTGCAGGCCGCCGTGCCGGACCTGGCACCGCAGTCCTGCGTGCTCATCATGAGCTTCAGCCACGCCGAGGACCTGGACATCGTCGCCGCCTGCCTGCTGCGCCAGCGCGAGCGGGGCGACCTGCCCTTCATCGGCCTGATCGGCAGCCGCACCAAGTGGGCCACCTTCCGGCACCGCCTGGCGGCGCGCGGCTTCCAGGACGAGGAGCTGGCGCACGTCACCTGCCCGATCGGCGTGCCCGGCATCACGGGCAAGGAGCCCGAGGTGATCGCCGTGGCGGTGGCGGCGCAGTTGCTGCAGCGTTTGGGTGCAGCATGAAGCAATCGGGTCAGGGTAATCCCGGCCGCGGTTTCATGGAGTTGGCGGGAAAAATTGCATACACTTAATGTCCACAAAGTCGGTCGCAGCGGTGTCCCGGTAGCTTCATGCCAAGGTGCGCGGCCCATTGTTTTCTGCTCAGAGCACCCGCAGTGGTGAGCAGCATGCAGGCGCGCAACGCACGCCTGCCGAGGTTGACACATCATGGAAAGCTACCTTCTGGACTGGTCCAACCTGCTGCTGCGCTGGCTGCACGTCATCACCGCCATCGCCTGGGTGGGGTCGTCGTTCTATTTCGTTTTTCTCGACAGCAGCCTCACGCCGCCCGAGGACGAGCGCATGAGGCGCGACGGCATCACCGGCGAGCTGTGGGCCGTGCATGGCGGCGGGTTCTACCACCCGGTCAAATACAACGTCTCTCCCCCGAAGCTGCCGGACCACCTGCACTGGTTCTACTGGGAGAGCTACACCACCTGGCTCAGCGGGTTCGCGCTGCTCACCGTGTCCTACCTGTGGAACGCCGGCATCTACCTGGTGAGCCCGTCCAACCCGCTCATGTCGCCCTCCATGGCCATCGTGGCGGCGCTGGCCTTCCTGGTGGTGCTCTGGCTGCTCTACGACGCCATCTGCCGCGTCTTCGGCCAGAAGGACAAGGGCGACGCCATCGTGGGCGCGCTGGTTCTGGTGCTGGTGTGCATCGCGGCCTGGCTGGCCTGCCGCATCTTCCCCGGCCAGGCGGCCTTCCTGCTCATGGGCGCCATGCTGGCCACGTCGATGAGCGCCAACGTGTTCTTCTGGATCATCCCCGGCCAGCGCAAGGTGGTCGCGGCGCTCAAGGCCGGCCAGCCGGTGGACCCCATCCACGGCAAGCGCGGCAAGCAGCGCAGCGTGCACAACACCTACTTCACGCTGCCCGTGCTGTTCGCCATGCTGTCCAACCACTACGGCTGGCTCTACAACCACCCGCTCAACTGGCTGGTGCTCATCCTCATGATGTTCGCTGGCGCCGCCATCCGCCAGTTCTTCGTGATGCGCCATGGCTCCAAGCTGGGCCGCAACGCCCATCCCTGGCCCTATGCGGCCGTGGGCGTGGTGGTGCTGCTGGGCGTGCTGGGCTGGCTCAGGCCCGCGCCGCAGGCCGCAGCCGCGGCGCAGGCACCGTCGGGCTATGCCCAGGTGCGCGCCATCATGGACAAGCATTGCATGGTCTGCCACAGCGCCAGCACGGTCGCGCAAAAGAACGTGAGGTTCGACACCCCCGAGGACGTCAAGAGCCACGCCCAGCAGGTCTACCAGCAGGTGGTGCAGCTGCGCAAGATGCCCTTCGGCAACCCTGGCGCGCTGTCCGCCGAGGAGGTCGACACCTTCAAGCGCTGGTACGAGGGCGGCGCGCCGGTCGCGCCCTGATCGGTTCTTTTGAATGAAAAGAGCTTCCAGCGCTTACCAGTCAAGCGCTGGCAGCTCTTTTTTTGTGAGTATGGTGGCCGTGGTGGCAGAATGCGCGCCAGGAGTCTTTACCCATGAGCATCAAGAGCGACAAATGGATCCGCCGCATGGCCGAGCAGCACGGCATGATCGAGCCCTTCGAGCCCGGCCAGGTCCGCGAGCAGGATGGCAAGAAGATCATCAGCTACGGCACCAGCAGCTACGGCTACGACATCCGCTGCGCGCGCGAATTCAAGGTCTTCACCAACATCCACAGCACCGTGGTGGATCCGAAAAATTTCGACGAGAAGAGCTTCGTCGACTTCGAGGGCGACTTCTGCATCATCCCGCCCAACAGCTTCGCGCTGGCGCGCACGATGGAGTACTTCCGCATTCCGCGCGACGTGCTCACCGTGTGCCTGGGCAAGAGCACCTACGCGCGCTGCGGCATCATCGTCAACGTCACGCCCTTCGAGCCCGAATGGGAGGGCTACGTGACGCTGGAGTTCTCCAACACCACGCCGCTGCCCGCCAAGATCTACGCGGGCGAGGGCTGCGCGCAGGTGCTGTTCTTCCAGGGCGACGAGGAATGCGCCGTGAGCTACAAGGACCGCAACGGCAAGTACCAGGGCCAGCATGGCGTGACGCTGCCCAAGGCCTGAGAACACGTTCTGGATGCAGGCGTAATATCTGCCGCTGGCGCGTGATGCGCATGGGAGACGGTCCATGAAATGGGAAGGCAACCGCGAATCGGACAACGTGGAGGACCGCCGCAGCGGAGGCGGCGGCGGCTTCGTGGGCGGGCGCTCCATCGGCATCGGCACGGTGGTGCTGGCACTGATCGGCTGGGGCGTGTTCGGCATCAACCCGCTCACCACCATCGGCGTGCTGTCGGGCGGCGGCGCGCCCCAGGAGCAGCAGGCGCCGGCGCAGCGGCCACCGGGCAACGACCGCCAGGCCGCCTTCGTCTCCACCGTGCTGGCCTCGACCGAAGACGTGTGGGCGCAGATCTTCCGCCAGGGCGGGGCGCAGTACCGCGACCCCAAGCTGGTGCTCTACCGCGGCGCCACGCCCACGGCCTGCGGCACGGGGCAGAGCGCCATGGGGCCGTTCTACTGCCCCGGCGACCAGAAGGTGTACCTGGACATGGACTTCTTCGACACCATGAGCCGCCAGCTCGGCGCGCCGGGCGAATTCGCGCGCGCCTACGTGATCGCCCACGAGGTGGGCCACCACGTGCAGACCCTGCTGGGCGCCACGGCCAAGGTGGACGGCATGCGCGGGCGCGTGAGCCAGCGCGAGCAGAACGCGCTGTCGGTACGGCTGGAGCTGCAGGCCGACTGCTATGCCGGCATCTGGGCCCACCACTCGCAGCAGGCCAAGAACTGGCTGGACCAGGGCGACATCGAATCGGCCGTGAACGCCGCCGAGCAGATCGGCGACGACACGCTGCAGCGCCAGCAGACGGGCACCGTGCGGCCCGATGCCTTCACCCACGGCTCCAGCGCGCAGCGCGTGCGCTGGTTCACGCAGGGCCTGAAGACCGGCAGCGTGCAGGCCTGCGACACGTTCAGGGCGCAGTCACTGTAGTTTTTGCGGCGCATTCGGGGCATGGGTCGGGGCGCCGCGGCTGGGGGCCTGGCCCTTTTGTTTGCTGCAGTGCGACAATAGCGGCTTCATGACACAACCCTATTCCTCCCTTGCGCTGGCCGAACCGCTCAAGCGCGCCGTAGCCGACATGGGCTACGAGAACATGACCCCGATCCAGGCCCAGGCGATCCCTGTGGTGCTGACCGGCAAGGACGTGATGGGCGCGGCCCAGACCGGCACCGGCAAGACGGCGGCGTTCTCGCTGCCGCTGCTCGAGCGCCTGCTCAAGCACGAGAACAGCTCCGCCTCGCCCGCGCGCCACCCCGTGCGCGCCCTGGTGCTGCTGCCCACGCGCGAGCTGGCCGACCAGGTGGCGCAGCAGATCGCGCTGTACGCCAAGTACACCAAGCTGCGCAGCACCGTGGTGTTCGGCGGCATGGACATGAAGCCGCAGACGCTGGAGCTGAAAAAGGGCGTCGAGGTGCTGGTGGCCACGCCGGGGCGCCTGCTCGACCACATCGAGGCCAAGAACGCGGTGCTCAACCAGGTCGAGTACGTGGTGCTCGACGAGGCCGACCGCATGCTGGACATCGGCTTCCTGCCCGACCTGCAGCGCATCCTCTCCTACCTGCCCAAGCAGCGCACCACGCTGCTGTTCTCGGCCACGTTCTCGCCCGAGATCAAGCGCCTGGCGGGCAGCTACCTGCAGGACCCCGTCACCATCGAGGTGGCGCGCCCCAACGAGACGGCCTCCACCGTGGAGCAGCGCTTCTTCAGCGTGCAGGACGACGACAAGCGCCGCGCCATCCGCCACGTGCTGACCGAGCGCGGGCTCAAGCAGGCCTTCATCTTCGTCAACAGCAAGCTCGGCTGCGCCCGCCTGGCGCGCAGCCTGGAGCGCGACGGCCTGAAGACCGCGGCGCTGCATGGCGACAAGAGCCAGGACGAGCGCCTCAAGGCCCTGGAGGCCTTCAAGAGCGGCGACGTGGACCTGCTGGTGTGCACCGACGTGGCGGCGCGGGGCCTGGACATCAAGGACGTGCCGGCCGTGTTCAACCACGACGTGCCGTTCAACGCCGAGGACTACGTGCACCGCATCGGCCGCACGGGGCGCGCGGGCGCATCGGGCCTGGCCGTCACGCTGGTCGGCAGCGGCGATGCGCGCCTGGTGGCCGACATCGAGAAGCTCATCAAGAAGAAGGTCGAGCTCGAACCGCTGGAACTGCAGGAAGAGCGCCCGCGCGGCCGCTTCAACGACGGCCGGCGCGCCTGGCGCGAGGAGGGCGGCGACGCCCCCCGCAGCGGCGGCCGCGAGCGCGGCGGCTACCGCGGCGCACCGGCCGTGGTGCGCGACGCCTTCTTCGACAAGCCCTACGAGCCCAGCGCCACCGGCAGCGGCGCGGCGAGCTGGGAGGTGGCCCCCAAGGCGGCCGTGGCGCGCGGCAGCATCTCCGCCAACATCAAGCCCAAGCGCAAGCTGCCGGCCCTGTTCAAGGCGCCGCAGCCCGAGGCCGAGCCTTCGGCCCAGTGATGGCGCCGGGAGCCGGGTCCGGCTCCCGTTGGGATTTCATGTAAAAAAGGCCGCTAGCGCTTGTGCAGCAAGCGCTGTAAGCTATTTTTTCAGTAGCGTATCAATGGTGGACGTGGCCGCCGCTGCCGGCCAGTTCCGCGATCAGCGCCGCGTCGATCGCGCCGAAGGCCAGCACCGTGCCGCCGCGCTGCGCGGCGAAGGCCTGGGCGGCCTCGCGCGTGGCGAAGGCGGGCAGGTTGCCCGCGCGCATCGGCCCCCTGGCCGACGATCCATGCACGTAGTAGGCGCCCAGGGCGTCGATCCAGCGCGCGCGGCCGTCCCCCGCGGGCGCGGAGGCATCGGTGACGTAGTGCGCCACGATACTCCCCGCGCTGCGGCCGGGGCTGTAGCGCGCCACGTCCTGCAGGTACATGAACAGCGACAGCGGCGAGTCGAAGAACTGCGCGTCGCCGTTGTCGAAGATGACCTGCGCCGCCCACTCGCGCGAGCGTGCCGGGAACATGCCGCAGACGGGGCAGCGGGCGTCCGCCGGTATGGCGCGCGCCGCCGTGGGCGGCAGGCCCGAGGCGGGGTCGTAGCGCGTGGGCGGGGCGACGATGCACACGTCCGGTTCCGGCGCCGGAGCCGGAATTGCCTGGGGCGCGAGTGCCTTGCGCACGGCGGGCACGCTCCACGGCGCGCTGGCCCCCAATGCCGCCAGGGCCCCGAGCGCGCCCATGGCCAGCATGCGCCTGCGGCGCTGCTGCGGTGGGGCCAGGGGTGCGGCGGGCATGTGCATGGCTACATGCGCGTGTCGTGCAGCGCGCCGCCGCTCAGGTCCACCATGTCCAGCTTGATGTCGGCGAAGCGCAGCACCTTGCCGCCCCACTCCTGGGCGAATTTGGCGGCGTCGGCCTCCTGGGCGAAGCTGGCGATGGTCGGGCCCATGGAGCCGTGGCGCTTGCTGCCCAGCACGTAGACGGCCGCCTTGGCGTCTATCCAGTGGCCCTTGGGCTCGTCCCAGCTGGCCTGGCCCATGTCCTGCACGTAGACGGCGCGCACGGGCCGCACCTGCTCGCCCGCGAGCAGGGTGTTGAACAGCTCCACCGTGTCGCAGAAGAAGGCGGGTTTGTCCTGGCCGGCGTAGTGGATCTGCGCCTTGGGGCCGGGGTAGTCGGAGAGCAGCATGCCGTCGAGTTCGCAGGAGGTGGAGCGGTCGATCTCCACGGGGGCGAGCGATTGCGCCTCGCCGGGCTTGTCGCCGCAGGCGGCCAGCAGGACGGTGAAGGCGGCCAGGCCCAGCGTGCGGCGGCGGGTGAGGCAGGAACAGGTCGTCATGGCTTGAATCTCCATTGGGCAAGAACGAGCGGCAGCACGATCCAGGCGGCCATCACGCCGCCCATGGTCAGCGGGTTGCCCAGCGATGCGGGCACGACGCTGGCCAGGCCGTAGAGGGTGCGCACGTCCTCGAGCGAGAACACGTTGAGGATGCGGAACACGTCCGCGGGGTTGAGCAGCAGCAGCCAGGCGAAGGCGTCACCCGCGAACTGCCCGCCGGTGGTCACGAGCAGGCCCAGCAGCAGCAGGTCGAACACCAGCACGAAGAAGAACCAGGTGGCGATGGCCAGGCCCGAGGCGCGGGTGCGCTCGCGCGCCAGCACCGAGATGAGCACCGCCAGGCTCAGGAACGCCAGGCCCAGCAGCACCGAGCTGAGCATGAAGCCGCCGTAGTGGAACAGCGCGTTGGCGCTCATGTGGCGCCACAGCAGCACGGCCACCAGGCCGAAGCCGGCCACGGTGGAGAGGGCGAGCGCGGCGGCCAGCCCCAGGTATTTGCCCAGCAGCAGCTCCAGCCGCGTGATCGGCAGGGCCAGCAGCAGGTCGAGCGAGCCGCGCTCGCGCTCGCCGACGATGGCGTCGAAGCCCAGCAGCAGGGCGATCAGCGGGATCAGGTAGATGACCAGGCTGACCAGGCTGGCGATGGTGAACTCGATGGAGCGAAAGCCCACCTGGCCCTGCTGCGCGCCGCCGAAGTAGGCGATGACGAGCGAGAACACGGTGAAGACGAGCGCGACGGCCAGCACCCAGCGGTTGCGCATGCGGTCGCGGAATTCCTTGGCCGCGACGGTGAGGATAGGGGTCAGTTCCATGAAACAGAGGTGCGGGGGAGCGGGGGCTAGGCGGAAAGACCGAAGAACATGTCTTCGAGCGAGGGCTCCTGCAGGCGCAGGTCGCGCACGCGCGCGCCCAGGGGGGCGAGGGCGGCGAGCACGGCCATCTTGTGCGTGCGCGCGCACTGCAGCTGCAGGCCCGTGGGCGTCTGCGCGGGCTTGGCGCCCGTGGCCGCGAGCAGGGCGAGCAGGGCCTCGTGGCAGTCTTCGGGAGCCATGTCCACCTCCACGATGAGCGGCAGGCCCGTGCGCTCGCGCAGCTCCTGCACGCTGCCCATCGCCTGCACCTGGCCCGAGGCCAGGATGGCCAGGCGGTCGACGCGCTCCTGCAGCTCGGCGAGGATGTGCGAGGTGATGATGACGGTGACGCCGCCGGCCTGCAGGTCGCGCAGCGTGGCGTAGAAGTCGCGGATCGCCTGGGGGTCCAGGCCGTTGGTGGGCTCGTCGAGGAACAGCACGCGGGGCCTGCCGAGCAGGGCCTGGGCGAACCCCAGGCGCTGGCGCATGCCCTTGGAGTATTCGCGCACCGGGCGCTTGCCCGCGTGCGCCAGGCCCACCTTCTCCAGCATGGCCGGGCAGTCCTGCAGCGGCGCGCCCTTCAGGCGCGCGAAGAAGTGCAGCGTCTCCAGGCCGTCGAGGTTGTCGTAGAGCACGACGTTTTCCGGCAGGTAGCCGAGCTGCCTGCGCGCGGCGCGGAAGTGCCGCCCGCCCACGGGCGTGCCGGCCACCAGGATGGAGCCCGCGGTGGGCGCGAGCAGGCCCAGCATCATCTTGAACAGCGTGCTCTTGCCCGCGCCGTTGTGGCCGATCAGGCCGAAGAGTTCGCCCGGGGGAATGTCCAGATCGACGCCATCGACGGCATGCAGCGCGCCGAAGTGCTTGTGCACGCCGCGCAGGGAGATGGCCATCTGCTCACTGGCCGGGGAAATGCTTGCCACGCCATTGACTCCAGTCTTGGTGGTAGGGGCGCATGCGCGGGTGGGGGTCCACCACCGAGGGCACGCGCAGAACGGGAAACTGCTGGCCCACCAGGCGCAGCGCCTGCACGGCGGGGCTGGCCAGCAGCAGCTTGATGCTGGGGTGGCGCCAGGTCAGGCGGTCCACCATGTCGTTGGCCTCGTACTGCACGTCGCCCACGCCATCGCCGTTGCGGTCCCAGCCCAGGTAGTTGCTCCAGTAGTTGCCGCGCTGCTTGCCCCAGACCTCGTCGCGCGCGCCCACGTAGCGCACCTGCTCGCGGTTGCCGATGAAGTCGTTGCCCTCCACCTCGTTGCGCGTGGAGCCGGCCGACAGGTGCACGCCCACGGTGTTGTCCACGACCAGGTTGTTGTTGAGCTTGATGTACTCCACGTCGTAGATGAAGAAGCCCCGGTTGTTCCCGGCCACGATATTGCCCTCGATCACCGAGTCCTGCAGCGTGCGCAGCATGATGCCGTGGTCCGAATTGCCCCAGGCGCGGTTGTTGCGGACCTCCTGGTTGCGCACCTCCATGAGCGCCAGGCCGCCGCGGTTGTAGTACGTGTCGTTGTCCTCCCACAGGTTGTAGTAGGAGTTCATGTAGTGCGTGCCGTAGCGGCTGTGGTGCAGCTTGTTGCCCTTGAACAGCGCGTGGTGCGAGACGTCGACATACAAGGCATCGCGCACGAAGCTGATGTCGTTGTTGAGGATTTTCGCGCCCTTGGTGTTGTACAGCTGCACCCCGTTGCCGCGCTGGGGCGAGGCGTATTCGCGCTTGCCGGTGATGGTGTTGTGCTCTATGAGCACGTCGTCGGCCTTCTCGATCCACAGGCCGAACAGGTTGTAGGTCAGGTCGCAGCGGCGCACGATGGCGCGGTGCGCGCCGGGGTAGAGGTAGATGCCGGCGTTCTGGTCCTTGAGGTCGTCGCCCGAGTCGCGCACGATCAGGCCCTCTATCACCACGTCGGGGGCGGTGACGCGGATGGTGTCGCCCTGGTTGCCGCCGCTGATGGTGGGGCGGTCCAGGCCGCGCAGGGTCAGGGGCTTGTCGATCAGCAGGTTGGCGCGGTACTGGCCGCGCGCCACCTCGACCACGTCGCCCGGCCGGGCCTTGGCCACCGCAGCGGCCAGGTCGTCGCCGGGGCGCACGCTCAGGGTGGCTGCCTGGCAGGCCCCGGCGATGCACAGCGCCAGGGCCAGGCCTAAGTGCGAGATGGCGGTCATGCGATGAGCCAGCCCAGGGTCTTGAGCACCAGGAACAGCGCAGCGCCAATCATCAGGTTCTTGAATCCCACGTAGCTCATCATGTCCATCACGCCGGCGACGCGGTACTGGTCGCGCCACCAGGGGCCATCCTTCACATAGCGGCGGCCGGACAGGCGGATCAACACCTCGTACACGCTCCAGCCGAACCACCAGCCGATGATAGCGCCCGAGGACAGGTGGCCCAGGGCGGTCTGCACCCAGGCGATGGTGGCGGCAATGGCCAGCGCCAGGCCGGCGACCTGCAGCGCCCTCTGGCTGCGCCAGCCCTCGCGGCTCCAGGGCCACAGGTGGTCGCGCAGCTCCAGCCACAGCCATTCGATCAGGCCCACGTCCTCCTTGTGCGCGGGCAGGGTGCGGTCGGTGGGCATGCGCGGATCGACGCCGTCCTTCGCCTTGGCCGCGATCTGGTCCTCCACCTTGGCGGGGTGGATGGGGATGAAGTAGCCGTTCTTGCCGATGGGCGTGATCTCCAGGCCGTCCTTCTCGCGGCGCTTGCGCTCCTTGGCCAGGGGCGGGCAGCCCTTGGTGTCGGTGTAGAGGATCATGCAGTCCAGGCAGTGCAGGCACTCGCGGTGGTCGATGCGGCCGTCGGCGTCGATGGCCTGGGCGCCGCAGCCCACGGCGCAGGCCTTGCAGCTGTTGCAATCCTGCTTGCGCTTGAGGCCGAACCAGCGGAAGGTGCTGGGCATGGCCAGCGACGCGCCCAGCGGGCAGATGTACTTGCAGTACGGCCGCTCGATGAAGATGGACACGCCGAGGATGGCCGCCACGAACAGGCCGTAGGGCCAGGCGCGGTTCATCACGCCGACCAGGAAGGTGGTCTTGAAGGGCTCGACCTCGGCCAGCTTCTCCGCCAGGCCCATGGAGAACATGGACACCGTGAGCAGGAAGAAGAACACGGCGTACTTGACCCACTTCAGGCGGTCGTGCCATTTCTGCGGCAGTGCCGTTTGGAAGCGCTTGAGGCCCACGGCCTTGGCGATCTTGTAGATGCCCTCCTGCAGCGAGCCGAACGGGCACATCCAGCCGCAGAACAGGCCGCGGCCGAACAGGAACACGGTGACGATGATGAAGATCCAGAACAGGAAGATGAACGGATCGGACAGGAACAGCGACCAGGTCCACTGGAACAGCAGCGAATGGAACCAGGTCAGCACCTGGGTGATGGAGGGCTGGGCCATGTAGCCGAAGCCGATCCAGAAGATGCTGAGCGCCCAGAACGTGTACTTGAAGCCGTTGACCGGCCACTTGTTCTTGTGCGTGGACAGGCGCGTGAGCTTCTCGCGCAGCGCGTAGACCACCGTCACGGCAATCAGCAGCAGGGCGAACAGACTGATCGGCAGGGCCTGCGCTTTCCAGATGCGCACCCAGGGGGCGGCGGGCTCCTCGACCTTGGGGCGGCCGCCTTCGAGGCTGCTGGCGGGCAGCCAGTACTTGGACTCGAACACGGCGAAGCTGCGGTGCCCCGTGGCGCGGTCCACGCGGTTGCCCAGGAAGGCCAGCTTCCAGGGATAGGCGGCGGAGAACGAGGGCGAGCGGATGATGAAGATGGCCGACTCGGTGTAGCGCGGCGCGCCGCCCGCCTCCAGGCCGTAGAGGTTGTACGAATCCAGGTCGCGGAAGGTGAAGGAGTCCGCGCCCTGCTTGACCTGCACGCGGTCGAAGATGCCGCCGCGCACGAAGCCCGAGCCCTTGAAGGACTCCTGGCCCGCGGTCTTGATGACGAACAGCGCGTTCTCGCCTTCCTTGAGGCGCGAGCGCAGGCTGTCGAACGCGTTGTCGCCCAGCACGCTGCGGCCGATGTCGGGCTGGTTCAGGTCGCCGAACCACAGCTCGATGAAGGGCTCGGGGCCGCGCGGCAGGCCGACCTGCTCGGGCTTGACGAGCAGCTGCTGCACCGCGCCCATCTTCACGAGCTGCGCCCAGTCGTATTTCTGGCCGGTGGCGACGAACCTGGCGCTCTCGCGCACCGTGGGCGCGATGATGCCGGTCTGGCGCGCGACGGCGGCGCCCGAGGTCATGACCACCTGGTTCTGCGCGACGACGGTGACGGTGGCGCCCGAGATGGCGTCCACGCCGGTCACGTTCTCGTCGGGGCGCGAGGGGCCGACCTCGATGGTGTCGGTCACCGACTTGCCGATGTACTGGTTGTTGAAGTTGATGAGGGCCGATTCCGGAATGCCCAGCAGCAGGATGGGCTCGGAATGCTTGAGCACCTTCAGGCCGACGAAATGGCCTTTCGTGTCCATGCCGATGAGGGTCACCACCGGCTTGCCCGAGTAGGCGGGCGTGTCGGTGATGTCGGTGGACAGCATCACGTAGCCCAGCAGCTTCTTCTGGGCGGAGTCGTTGTCGTAGGCCTCGACGTAGGGCGGCTGGCCCTTGCGCTCGGAGAAATGCGCTGCGCCCGGAAAGACCTCGGTGCACGGCAGCAGCGAGCACATGTCGGGCGTGCTTGCCAGGTTGGCGGGCAGCTCGGCCTCATAGGCCCCGGCGCGGGCGGCAGGGGGCGCCAGCAGTGCCAGCGCCACGAAGAAGACGGAAAGAAAGGCTACGAACCGTTGACCCAGGGGAATCATCACACTATCCAATGAATAGCAGGCGCCATGCGTGAGCACGGCGCCTGCTGCAGGGGGCCGTCAGGCCTCGACGATCATGCGCGTACGCATCTCAAGGTGCAGCGCATGGCAGAACGTGGAGCAGTAGGCCCAGAACACGCCCGGCTTGTCGGCCACGAAGGTGACCGACTTGGTCTCCAGCGGGTTGATGACGAACTGGATGTTGTACTTGGGCAGGGCGAAGCCGTGGGTCAGGTCCTCGATCTTGTCCAGGTTGGTCAGGATCAGCGTGACCTCGTCGCCCTTCTTCACGGTGAACTCGCGCATGCTGAAGGCCGGTGCCTGCGAGGTGAGCTTGACGGTGACCTTCTTGCCGTTGCGGAACACGCCCGATTCCTTGGCGTCCTTGACGGCCAGCGGGAACTCATCCAGGTCGTACACCTGCTTGGGCTTGAGGATGTCGCGCTTGAAGATGATGAAGTCGTGCGGCTCGCCGCGCACCGGGTGGTCGGCCAGCAGCACCATCTTCTCGCCCGAGATGTCGATCAGCTGCTCGTTCTCGGGGTGCAGCGGGCCCACGGGCAGGAAGCGGTCCTTGGAGAACTTGCAGCCCACGGCCAGGTACTTGCCGTCGGCGGCCTTGGTCTCGGACTGCGATGCGTTGATGTGGCCGGGCTGGTAGTGCACGTCGATGCGGTCCACCACGTACTTGGCGTTCTTGTCGCCCTTGTGGAAGGCAATGGCCTTCTCGACGTTCCACTTGACGATCTGGCTGTCCAGGAACAGCGTGGTGTAGGCGTTGCCGCGGCCGTCGAAGGCGGTGTGCAGCGGGCCCAGGCCCACTTCGACTTCGGCGACGATGGCGTCGTCGAGCTTCTCCATCTTGCCGTCGAACCAGTCGAGCACCTTGGTGAGCTCGATGGTGGTGGTGGTGGGCGAGAGCTTGCCCGCGCAGATGAAGTACTTGCCGTCGGGGCTGGCGTTCACGCCGTGGGGGTTCTTCGGGACGCTGACGTAGGCGACCAGGGCCGTCTTGGGGTCCTTGTTGGCCTCGTGCGTGCCGTCCACCACGGGCACCTTGTTGCCGTAGGTCTTGAACTTGCCGGCCTTCACGGCCTCCTCGATGCGCGCCACGTTGAAGAACAGGCAGGCGTCGCGCTCGGCGGACATCATGTCCTCGTAGTGGATGCCGTTCTCGGTGTTGTACTGGTTGGTGGCCGCGAGCTTGCCGTCGTACGAGGTGGCGACCAGGTCGCAGTTGCCGTCGATCAGCACCTGCCAGCGCACTTCCATGGTCTCGGCGTCCACGCAGGTGAACAGCGAGCGGTACTTCTCGGGAGCGTTCACGTCCTTGCCGTCGTTGGGCAGGGGAATGGCGAACTCGCCGCCGCAGAACACGCGCGTCGTGTAGTTGATCGCGGGATCGACCGGGTCGGCCTTGTCGGGGAAGATGCCGTGGAAGCCCTGCACGTTGGGCAGGTCGGTGATCTTGTCGCAGACGAAGTAGTCCAGGCGGATGCGCGCGATGCGGGCGTTGATCTTGTCGTTGACCCAGGCGTAGCGGCCGTCGTAGTTGCCGTCCTTGTACGAGGCGTGCAGGTGGTGGGTGTCGGCCACCGTGTAGCGCAGGTGGCCGTCGGGCCTGGTGCCCATGACGGCCTTGGATTCGTTGGTGATGCCCCAGCCCACGAGCGCGTCGGGCACGAAGCAGGGAATGCGGTGGATCTCGCGGCCCGAAGGCAGGCCCAGCACGCGCACGTCGCCGTTGTGGCCGCCGCTCCACAGGCCGTAGTAGGTGTCGAGCTCGCCGGGCTTGAGGTGGATGCTGGCGGCGCCGCTGGCGGCGGCAGGCGCGGGTGCGGGCGCCGGAGCGGATGCCGCAGGGGCTGCGGCGGGCTTGTCGTTGCAAGCGGCGACGCCTACCGTCAGGCCCGCCAGCGCGGCGGTGTTGATGAAACGGCGCCGGCCCATGCCGACGGTTTCGGTGCCCAGGTCTTCTTTCTTGCTCATGAGGTCCTCTTTCAGGGTGTGTTAAACGGAAAAGGCAGGAGGGCCGCGTGCCGGCGGCGGTGCGGCCATGGGGGCGATGGCCTGCATCTCGGGCGGCAGCACGGGCAGGGAATGGATGACCGGCAGGACCGGTCGGGTATGTGCGGCGGGCTGTGGCGGTGCGCTGCCCAGCAGGCACAGAGCGCAGTCCATGCCCCGCGCGTCGAGCACGGCGTTGCCGGTCTTGGCATGCACCACCAGGGTGGCGCCGTTGCTGGCGGAGCAGACCAGCTCCATGCTGCGGGGCTGCACCAGCGAGGAGGCCAGCGTCGTGCCCAGGCTGAGGATGAACCACGCAACGATCCACCAGCGCAGGCGGTTCAGGGATCGCAGGGTGTCCATGGCAGCGGTATGGGTTCTGGTGTTGTGTGGATGCGGATCGCCCCTTGGCGAAGACAGGCAAATGTTCACGTTAAATGTTTCTTTGGATGTTGATTTACATCAACCAAGCTATTCTGGAAACTACCAAACTGGCGCCCCATGCCAGAGGGCAGGCCCGTCGCATGGAGCGCAGGCTGCGATGCCCCTGGTTTTGGACGTCTGGACTACACAAGAAAGGCTTTCTCGATGAACAAGACATCCCTCACGATGGCGCTGGCCGCCGCCGCCCTGGTGCTTGCCGCTTGCGGCAAGAGCGAGGCGCCCGCATCCGCGCCGGCACCCGCACCCGCTCCGGCGGCGGAGGCACCGGCCCCTGCGCCGGCACCCGCAGCGCCGGTTGCGGAGAACACCGCCGGCAAGAGCGCGTACGGCAAGACCTGCGCCATGTGCCACGCTGCCGGCGTGGCCGGCGCGCCCAAGCCCGGCGACAAGGCCGACTGGGGCCCGCGCATCGCCCAGGGCAAGGACACGCTCTACAAGCACGCCCTCGAGGGCTTCACCGGCGCCAAGGGCCAGATGCCCGCGCGCGGCGGCAATGCGTCGATGAGCGACGAAGACGTGAAGGCCGCCGTGGACTTCATGGCCGACCAGTCGGTGTAATGCATCGGGAGCGTGCCATGAACAACGGATGGCAAGGCGGGCGGCTGTCGCGGCGGCGCTTCGCCCTGGCGCTGCCCCTGCTGGGCGCCGTGGCCTGGGCCGCTCCGGGCATGGCGCGGGCCACGGGGCCGCAACGCGCGAGCCGCAACCTCATGGGCACGCGCGTGGACATCGTCGCCGACGGCAGTGATGCCCGGCAGCTGCAGGCCGCGATCGGCCTGGCCTTCGAGGAGATGCAGCGCCTGGAGGCATCGCTGAGCCGCTACCGCGAGGACAGCGTGGTGCGGCGCATCGGACAGGCGGCCGGGCGCCACCCGGTGGCCGTGTCGCTGGAGGTCATGGACGTGCTGGCAACCGCCCAGCGGGTCTGGCGCGAGAGCGCGGGTGCGTTCGACCCCACCGTGGGCGCGCTGGCGGGCTGGCATTTCGAGCCCGGCCGGCAGGCCATGCCCGCGGCGGACGAGATCGCCGCGGCGCTGCGCCACGTGGACGCGCGCCAGCTGCGGCTCGATGAACGCGCGGGCACGGCCTACCTGGCCGGGCGCGGCATGGCGCTCGACCTGGGCGGCATCGCCAAGCTGCCTATCCTGGCGGCGGGCCTGCGCGTGCTCGAACGCGAGGGCGTCGCCAACGCCCTCGTCAATGGCGGCGGCGACGTGCTCGCCAGCGGCCGCCTGCAGGGCCGCCCCTGGCGCGTGGGGGTGCGCGATCCGCGCGCGCCCGGCAGGCTGCTGGGCGCCATCGAGGTCGAGGGCTTCGGCGTGGTCGCGTCCTCGGGCGACTACGAGCGCGGCTTCGTGCACCAGGGCCGGCGCCTGCACCACGTGCTCGATCCCCACACCGGCTGGCCCACCACGGGCGTGCACGGCGTGGCGCTGCTCGCGCGCGACGTGCAGGTCGTCAACGGCTGGGGCACGGCGCTCATGGTGCAGGGCATGGCGGCCGTGCCGGCCTGGAGCGCGCGCCACCCCGGCGCGGCCGTGCTGGCCGCCGGCGTTGATGGCGCGCTGTGGCAATCGGACGCCATGGCAAAGGCGCTCAAGCCCGTCAGCATCTAGAAAACAATAGCTGCCAGCGCTTGCTGTGAGCCGGTTTCAGGTGGTTTTCGCCATGGAATCGGCCCGTGGCAAGCGCTGGCAGCTTTGCTTTTGATAGCGGCCTATTCCCCGGGCCGCTGCTGCTGCGCGCACTGCACCTTGCAGTGCTCGCGCTCGGCCAGCGTGGCGCCGAAGCGCACGGCGCTCAAGGCGCCGCCCCAGACGCAGCCCGTGTCCAGCCCCTGTATGTCGGGCCGGCTGATCCAGCCCAGCGTGGACCAGTGGCCGAAGGCGATCAGCGTGCCGCTGGTGCGCCGGCCCGGCGCGTCGAACCAGGGCAGCAGCCCGGCGGGCGCCTGCGCGGCGCTCTCGGCGCTCTCGAAGTCCATGCGTCCCTCGGGCGTGCAGAAGCGCAGCCGCGTGAGCGCGTTGACGATGATGCGCAGGCGGTTCGCCCCCTGCAGGCCCGCGTCCCACTGGTCCGGGCTGTTGCCGTACATCTGCCGCAGGAAGTCCGGGAGCGCCGGGCCGCGCAGCATGGCGTGCACCTCGTCCGCAAGCGCCAGCACGTCGTCCGCGGACCATTGCGGTAGAACGCCCGCATGCACCATCAGCAGGTCGGCGCCGCCGTGGCGCACGCGCCGCGCCAGGGGTTGCTGGCGCAGCCAGTCGAGCAGGGCCTGCCTGTCGGGCGCCTGCAGGACGTCTTGCAGCGTGTCGCGGCGCGAGGGCGAACGCACGCCATGGGCCGTGGCCAGCAGGTGCAGGTCGTGGTTGCCCAGCAGCGCGCGCACGCTGTCGCCCAGCCGCATGCAGCGGCGCAGCACCGCGGCCGAGCCGGGGCCGCGGTTGACCAGGTCGCCCAGCAGGTAGACGGTGTCGCGGCTGGGAGAGAAACCGATGGTGGAAAGCAGGCGCCCGAAGGCTTCGTCGCAGCCCTGGATATCGCCCACGCAATAAAGAGCCATGTTTTTGTCGTTGGTAGTGGTGGTGGAAAACCGCTATTGTCTCGCGCCGCGCCCGGTCCTGGCGCCTGCCGCGTGAATCCGGCAGCCCCCGCCGCAGCGGGTTTTCATTAGTAACAAATTGAATCAGGCACGTCGATTCACGGTGTTTTCGGAGATGCCGGTGAAGCAGGGTGAAAAATCCGGGAGCGGACCGGGATCGGGAACTGTAGTCTGTTACAAGGCGGCTCCATGAATTGCGCATGGGCTTGTAACGGAGATTCGATTGTTTCCTTATAATGGTGCTGCCCATTAATTTCCAATCACACCATATACCGCTATGAACGCAAGCTACAAAGAATTGCTGAAGCAACGCGAGGCCCTTGAACAGCAGATCAACGAGGCCCGCCGCCGCGAACTGGCGACGGCCGTTGCGCAGGTGCGCGAACTGGTGGCCGAGTATGGTTTGACGCAGCAGGACGTGTTTCCCACGGGGCGCGGCGGCCGCACGTCCGCTACCAGCGGCGTGAAGGTGGCGCCCAAATACCGCGATCCCGTGACGGGCCAGACGTGGACGGGCCGCGGCAAGGCGCCCAAGTGGATTCAAAACGAGGACCGCGAGAAGTTCGCTATTTGAACGGCGCCATTATCGGCCCGCGCCGCGGCCGGTATAGAGCGCAGTGATCGCCCAGATCACGCAAGGCCCGCTCCGGCGGGCTTTTTGCTGGCCGCTGCAAACCCTGGCGAATGCATGGGCGGGTATGGCGTGCGCCGCAATATCCTTTGAACGGCGGGCGGGTGAACCCGCGATGACCTCGGCACGGGTGGAAGGTATTGCCCGGGCATTGGCGTTATCGCGGAGGGACTGCCAGAATGGGCCTTTGTCGCCCCACTCACTGGAGTCGCTGTATGACCGCTTCCACCACCAGAGTTCATGCCTTTGCTTCCACGCTCAAGACCTTCACCATGGCCTCGGGCAAAAAGGGCAAGTTCTATTCGCTGCCGGCGCTGGCGCGCAAGTACCCGGGGGTGGGCCGTCTGCCGGTGTCCATTCGCATCGTGCTCGAATCCGTGCTGCGCAACTGCGACGGGCGCAAGGTCACGGCCGAGCATGTGGCGCAGCTGGCCAACTGGGGCGCCACGGCGCCGCGCAAGGACGAGATTCCGTTCGTGGTCGCGCGCGTGGTGCTGCAGGATTTCACGGGCGTGCCGCTGCTGGCCGACCTGGCCGCCATGCGCAGCGTGGCCGAGCGCCTGGGCCGCGACCCGAAGAAGGTCGAGCCCCTGGTGCCCGTGGACCTGGTGGTGGACCACTCCATCATGGTGGACTACTACGGCAGCAAGCAGGCGCTTCAACTCAACATGAAGCTCGAATTCCAGCGCAACCGCGAGCGCTACGAGTTCATGAAATGGGGCATGCAGGCCTTCGACACTTTCGGCGTCGTGCCGCCGGGCTTCGGCATCGTGCACCAGGTGAACCTGGAGTACCTAGCGCGCGGCGTGCACCAGGGCGCGGACGGCGTGTACTACCCCGACACGCTGGTGGGCACCGACAGCCACACGACCATGATCAACGGCATCGGCGTGGTGGGCTGGGGCGTGGGCGGCATCGAGGCCGAGGCGGCGATGCTGGGCCAGCCGGTGTACTTCCTCACGCCGGACGTGGTGGGGCTGGAGCTCTCGGGCCGGCTGCGCGAGGGCGTGACGGCCACCGACCTGGTGCTCACCGTGACCGAGCTGCTGCGCAAGGCCAAGGTGGTGGGCAAGTTCGTGGAGTTCTTCGGCGAGGGCACGCGCACGCTGTCGGTGCCCGACCGCGCCACCATCGGCAACATGGCGCCCGAGTACGGCGCCACCATGGGCTTCTTCACGGTCGATGAGAAGACCATCGACTACCTGCGCGGCACGGGGCGCAGCGAGGCCGAGATCGAGGCCCTGGAGGCGTACTTCAAGGCGCAGGGCCTGTTCGGCATCCCGCGCGCGGGCGAGATCGACTACTCGCAGGTCGTGCGCCTGGACCTGGGCGACGTCACGCCCAGCCTGGCCGGCCCCAAGCGCCCGCAGGACCGCATCGACCTGGGCAAGGTCAAGCAGCAGTTCACCAGCCTGTTCTCCAAGCCCGTGTCGGAGTCGGGCTTCAACCTGCCGGCGGGGCGCCTGCACGAGCGCCACGCCCTGCCGCGCCGCGCCGACCAGGCCGTTCCCGACGAGCCCCCGGCGCCCGAAGGCACGCCGCGCTTCGAGGCCGAGATGGTGCACAACAAGCCCCGGCTCGCGGTCCAGCACGTGGACGCGCCCATGCACCACGCGCCCGATGGCGAAAGCCCCACGGTGGGCAGCGGCGACGTGCTGATCGCGGCCATCACGAGCTGCACCAACACTTCCAACCCCAGCGTGCTGCTGGCCGCGGGCCTGCTGGCCAAGAAGGCCGTCGAGGCGGGGCTGAAGGTGCAGCCGCACATCAAGACATCGCTCGCGCCGGGCTCGCGCATCGTGACCGAATACCTCACCGAGACGGGCCTCTTGCCCTACCTGGAGAAGCTCGGCTTCGCCGTCGCCGGCTACGGCTGCACTACCTGCATCGGCAACGCGGGCGACCTGACGGCCGAGCTCAACGAGGCGATCACGAAGAACGACCTGGTGTGCGCGGCCGTGCTCTCGGGCAACCGCAACTTCGAGGCGCGCATCCACCCCAACATCAAGGCCAACTTCCTGGCCAGCCCGCCGCTGGTGGTGGCCTACGCCATCGCGGGCACCGTGCTCACGGACCTGATGACCGAGCCCGTGGGCAAGGGCAAGGGCGGGCGCGACGTGTACCTGGGCGACATCTGGCCCGGTGCCGAGGAGATCCACGCCCTCATGCGGCACGCCATGAACGGCAAGGCCTTCCGCGAGAACTACGCCAAGGTCAGGACCGAGCCGGGCGCGCTGTGGGACAAGGTGCACGGCGTGAGCGGCAACGTCTACGCCTGGCCGCCCAGCACCTACATCGCCGAGCCGCCGTTTTTCGCCGATTTTGCTCTCGATAAGGGAGCTGCAGGCGCAGGCGGGGCGGGTGCTGGAGGCCAAAATGGCGATGTGGCCGTGCACGGCGCACGCATCATGGCCCTGTTCGGCGACTCGATCACCACGGACCACATCTCGCCCGCCGGCTCGATCAAGGAAAGCTCGCCCGCCGGCCAGTGGCTGCTGCAGCACGGCGTGGCCAAGCCCGACTTCAACAGCTACGGCGCGCGCCGCGGCAACCACGAGGTGATGATGCGCGGCACCTTCGCCAACGTGCGCATCAAGAACCTCATGATCCCGCCGCTGGCCGACGGCTCGCGCGAGGAGGGCGGCCTGACCCTGTACCAGGGCGAGGGGCCGCAGCGCGGCAGCAAGATGCCCATCTTCGACGCCGCCATGCAGTACGTGGCGGGCGGGACGCCCACGGTGATCTTCGCGGGCGAGGAATACGGCACCGGCTCCAGCCGCGACTGGGCGGCCAAGGGCACGCAGCTCCTGGGCATCAAGGCCGTGGTGGCCAAGAGCTTCGAGCGCATCCACCGCTCCAACCTCGTCGGCATGGGCGTGCTGCCGCTGCAGCTGCGCGCGGGCGACTCGTGGGAGAGCCTGGGGCTCAGGGGCGACGAGGTCATCGACGTGCTGCCCGACGCCGCCCTCACGCCGCAGAGCGAGGCGCGGATCGTGATCCACCGCGCCGACGGCTCGCGGCGCGAGGTGGCGGCCACGCTGCGCATCGACACGCCCATCGAGGTGGACTACTACCGCGCCGGCGGCATCCTGCCCTTCGTGCTGCGCCAGCTTTTGGGGTGACCCCCTGTGGCGCTATCGCGCCTTCCCCCTGAAAGGGGGACGCCGCCAGCGCGGCGGGGCGGCCCTTGCGCGGCGGCCCTCGCCTCGGTCGCGCCAGTGTCATGCGTGGCGAACGGGGCAAGCCTCATAGGCGCTGAGTTGGGGCCCGGATGCGTGCCCACTCTCGCGCGTGGGCCGACAATCGGGGCATGCAAAAACAAGTCTTGATTGCCGGCGGCGGCATCGGGGGGCTGGCCGCGGCGCTGGGCAGCGCGCGCGCGGGCTGGGAGGTGCGGCTGTTCGAGCGCGCAAGCGCGTTCACCGAGATCGGCGCGGGCGTGCAGATCGGCCCCAACGTGGTGCGGCGCCTGCAGGCCTGGGGCCTGCAGGGCGCGCTGCAGGCGGTGGCGGCCTTCCCCGGGCGGCTGCGGGTGCGCAGCGCGCTGACCGGCGCCGAGCTGGCCGCGCTGCCCCTGGGCGCGCGCGCCATAGAGCGCTACGGCGCGGCCTACGCCACCATCCACCGGGCCGACCTGCACGGCCTGCTGCTGGCCGCCGTGCGCGAGCTGCCCGGGGTGCACCTGAACCTGGGGCTGTCCGTGCAGGAGCATGCGCAGGAGGGCGGCGCCGTCACCGTGCGCCTGGCGCATGGCGACGGCCGGCTCGTCGAGGTGGAGGGCGACGCCCTGATAGGCGCCGACGGGCTGCGCAGCGGCACGCGCGCGCGCCTGCTGGGCGAGGCGCCCACGCGCGCCTCGGGCCACCTGGCCTACCGCGCCGTGGTGCGCCAGGACCAGTTGCCCCAGGCGCTGCGCTCGGGCGACGTCACGGCCTGGCTGGGCCCGCGCCTGCACGTGGTGCAGTACCCGCTGCGCCGTGGCGAACTGCTCAACGTGGTGGCCATACGCCACGGCCGCCCGCCGGCCGACCTCGAATCCTGGGACCACGGCGCCAACGCCGTCGACCTGGAGGCCGCGCTGGCCCGCACCTGCGCGCCGCTGCAGGACCTGGTCCGCGCCGTGCCCCAGGCCGGCGGCGGCTGGCGCCTGTGGCCGCTGCTCGACCGAGCGCCCGTCGCCGGCCCGCACGAGATGGCGCGCGGCCTGATCGCGCTGCTGGGCGACGCGGCCCACCCCATGCGGCCCTACCTGGCGCAAGGCGCCGGCATGGCCATCGAGGACGCGGCCGAGCTGCAGCGCGCCCTGGCCATGCACGACCTGGAGGTGCCGCTGCGCCTCACCCGCTACGCGCTCAACCGCTGGCAGCGCAACGCGCGCGTGCAGGAGCGCTCGCGCCGCAACGGCCGCATCTTCCACGCCACGGGCCCCGTGCGCTGGGGGCGCGACCTGGCGCTGCGCCTGCTGGGCGAGCGCCTGCTGGACGTGCCCTGGCTCTACCGCGGCGACGGGTCGAGTGCCAGCCTGCTTTGATTTCGATAGCTGGCAGCGCTTGCTGGACGGGCGCTGGAGGCCGATTTTGCTTCAAGCCCCGTTCGCGGGCGGATTCGGCAGTGCCTTGAACGCGCCCGCCCCCAGCACCAGCAGCGCCGCGATGCATCCCAGCACCGCCACGAACGGGTCCATGCCGCGCTCCTGGGCCAGCGACGCCACCAGCCCCGTGAACCACTGCATGGCGGCCACGCCCAGGAACATGGCCATGGTGAACACCGCCATGGCCCGGCCCGTGAGCGCCGCCGGGTAGGCCGCGCGCACGTCGGCGTACTGCAGCACGATGAAGCCCGACAGCAGGCCGGTGAGCAGCATGCACGCCACGTCCACCCAGGCCGAATGCAGCAGCGCCATGGCCGCGAAGGGCAGCGCCAGCAGCAGCGTGCAGGCCAGTATCCAGCGCCGCCGCGCGGCCGGGCCGGGGTCTATGCGGCCGAACAGCATGGGCCCGCACAGCGCCACTACCGACAGCAGCAGCGCCACGTTGCCGCTTTGCACCAGCGAGAAGCCGTGGCGCGCGATCAGCATGGGCCCCAGCCAGAGCCCGCGCAGGGAGATCAGGGCCGCATAGGTCACGGCGCCCAGCGCCACGATGCCCCAGGTGTGCGCCAGCGTGAACAGCGCGGCGAAGCGCAGCACCGCCTCGCGCACGGATTCGCGCGGCGCGTCGTGCGCGGGGCTGCGCGCGGGCTCGCGCACGCTGCGCCACATCCACAGCCAGGCCAGCAGCGCCATGAGCGCCAGCACCGCGAAGCCCGCGCGCCACGACCACTGCTGCACCAGCCACGCCAGCGGCGTGCCCGTGAACAGCATGCCCAGCGTGCCCAGCGCCATGGCCATGCCCGACATGGCCGCGAAGCGCTGCGGCGCGAAATGCCGCGCGATGAACACCGTGCACACCAGGAAGGCGGGCGCGCAGCCCACGCCGATCAGCGCCTGCCCCAGCACCAGCAGGCCCAGGCCCGGCGCCAGCGCCGACAGCAGCGCGCCCGCGATGCACAGCGGAAACGCGGCCAGGATCGTGCGGCGCACGCCGTACAGGTCTATGCCTATGCCCATGAAGAGCTGCATGGCCCCGAAGGTGAAATGGAAGGTCGCCGCGAACACCCCCAGCGCCTGGGGCGAGAGCGCGAAGTCCGCCTGCAGCGGCGCCGCCAGGATGGCGGCCACGGTGCGGAACGCCGAGCTGAGCGCGAAGCCCGAGGTCAGCGCCACCAGCATCGCCAGCGCCGCGCGCGGCGCAAGGGCGGGGGCATCGGGGGCGGACGTCATGCCCGCAAGACTACCTGAACGCGGGTCACGCGCGGGCCTGGGCCGCGCTCCTCGCCATCGCCGCTGCCAGCGCCACGACGGCCAGGACGAGCGGGACGAAAGAGACCCAGAGCACCGCGTTCCAGCCATAGGCCGACAGCAGGCTGCCGGACAGGAACGAGCCGATGGCCATCAGGCCGAACACGATGAAGTCGTTGAGCGACTGCACGCGCGTCCTTTCCTCGGGCCGGTGGCACTCCAGCACCAGCGCGGACGCGCCGAGGAACCCGAAGTTCCAGCCCAGCCCCAGCAGGACCAGCGTGGCCCAGAAATGCGCCACGTCGATGCCTCCCAGCCCGACAGCGGCGGAAAGCCCGGTCAGCAGCAGGCCCACGATGGCCATGCGCCCCGCGCCGAAGCGCGCAATCAGGTGGCCCGTGAAGAAGCTGGGCGCGTACATCGCGATCACGTGCCACTGCAGGCCCAGGTTGGCGGATTCCTGCGAATGCCCGCAGATGCGCATCGCCAGTGGCGCGGACGTCATCAGGAAGTTCATCAGCAGATAGGACACGGCACCGCCGATGGCCGCGGCGACGAAGCGCGGCTGGCGCGCGATCTCGGCCAGCGGCCGGCCGCCGGCGATCTCCTGCGCGGTCGGCATCGGCAGGTGCACGCCCAGCAGGACGAGGGCCGAGACCGCCGCCACCGCCGCCTGCACGAGGAAGGTGGCCGCGAACATGTGGGGCGGCCACAGGTCCATGGTCCAGGTCACCAGCTGCGGCCCCACCACGCCGGCGGCCACGCCCCCGGCCATCACGAGCGACAGCGCCCGGGGCCGTCGGGCCGGCGCCACGCCGTCGGCCGCCGCGAAGCGGAACGACAGCACCACGGCCGCGTAGCTGCCGCCGAAGAAGGTGGCCAGGCAGAACAGCCAGAACCAGCCCTGGATGATGGCCAGCATGGCCAGCAGGCCGGTGAGCACGCCCGCGCCGGTGCCCGCCAGGAAGGCGGTGCGCCGCCCGAACCGCCGGGCGATGGCGCCCACGGGCAGGGTGCACGCGGCCATGCCCACCACGAAGATGGAGACGGGCAGCGTGGCCAGCATCGGCGTGGGGGCCAGCATGTTGCCGACGATGGCGCCCGTGGCGTAGACCACCACCGAGTTCGCGCCCGCCAGTGCCTGGGCGACGGACAGGCGCCAGATGTTGCCGCTCTGGACCTTCTCGGGCAGCACGGCGGAGATGTCGCCCATGGGCGTGGTAGTGGTGCTTGTCATTTTTTTATAGAGGTTCTGGCAAGCCCCTCATGCCGAGGGGGCGGTGGTATCCGGTGCGAGTTTCCCACGGCCGGCGCCGATCGGGGTATTTTCGGGCTCTACATCCCCTTGAACCGGTGCGCATACAGCCGGCTCACGGCCAGCCGCTCGGGCCGTCCGCGCAGCTGCAGGTGCAGGCGGCCGGCCTCGTCGCGCATGGCGGCGGCGATGGCGTCGGCGCGCACCAGCGTGCCGCGGTGCACCTGCCAGAACGCGGCGGGGTCGAGCTGCGCGGCCAGTTCCTTGAGCGGGGTGCGGATCAGGTATTCGCGCTCGGCGGTGAGCACGCGCACGTACTTGTCGGCGGCCTCGAAGTACAGCACCTCGGCCACGGGCACGAAGTGGATCTGCGCGCCGCTGCCGGCCTGGATCACGTCCAGGCGCGGGGCCGCGGGCGAGGGCGCGGCGCCCCCCAGGCCCGGCGCCTGCACCAGCTCGCGCAGCTGGGCCAGCGTCTGCTCCAGCGCGGGCGATGCGCGCTGCTGCAGCGCCTGGCGCAGCTTGTGCACCGTCCTGTCCAGCCGCCCGGGCTGCACGGGCTTGAGCAGGTAGTCCACGGCCTGCGCCTCGAAGGCCTGCACGGCGTACTGGTCGTAGGCGGTGACGAAGACCAGCGCGGGGAAGGGCCGCGCGCCGGTGTCCCAGGCGTCGGCCAGCTCCACGGCGGCGTCCAGGCCGCTCTGGCCCGGCATGCGGATGTCGAAGAACAGCACGTCGGGCATGAGGCGCAGCGCCTCGCGCACGGCCGACAGGCCGTCGCCCACCGTGGCGGCGATGGCGAGCCCGGGCCAGGCGCGGGCCAGCTCCTGCTGCAGCGCGGCGGCCAGCAGCGGCTCATCCTCGGCGATCAGGGCGGTCGGTTGCATGTTTCAAGGGAAAAGTGGCGATAGCGCTTGTCCCGCCTGCGCTGGCAGCTATCAATTCAAGAGTCGCCTCGCTGCCGTACAGCGTGGCCAGGCGCTCGCGCACCTGCCGCAGGCCGAACCGGGTGCCGGCGGTCTGCGCCGCGGCGCCGGGGCCGGCGCCCGTGTCGTGCACGCTCAGCTGCAGGCGCGCGCCGCCCTCCAGCAGCCGGGCCTGCACGGTCACGCTGCCGCCCGCCACCTGCGGCTCCAGGCCGTGGCGGATGGCGTTCTCCACCAGCGGCTGCAGCAGCAGCGGCGGCACCGGCACGTCGCGCAGCGCATCGGGCAGGTCCAGCCGGTACTGCAGGCGCGGCCCCATGCGCACGGCGATCAGCGCGAGGTAGTCGGCCAGGCGCGCGAACTCCTCCGACAGCGGGTGCAGCGCGCTGCGCGATGCGCCCAGCGTGGCGCGCAGGTAGGCGATCAGGTGGTCCAGCATGGCCTGGGCGCGCGCCGGGTCGCTGGCGACGAGCACGCGCAGGTTGGCCAGCGTGTTGAACAGCATGTGCGGCTCCAACTGCGTTTCCAGCAGCTTCAGGCGCGCCTCGGCGGCTCGGCCTTGCTCCTCGGCCATGCGCGCCTGCAGCCAGGCGCTCTTTCCCCGGGTGTGGAACCAGTAGGTGGCCGCCGTGCCCGCGAGCAGCGTGATGCCGATGGAGGCGCGCAGGTGCGCGCCGCTCCAGGTGGAATGGCCCGTCCATGCGTCGGCCAGCAGCGAGCCCAGCACGAAGCCCAGGGCGATGCCGCAGGCGGGCAGCGCCATGCCGCGCCAGCCGGCGGGCCAGCCGGTGCCGGCGCTCGACGCGAACAGGTGGCGCCCGATGTCGATGAACGCCCAGCACAGCACGCCGATGCACAGCGAGTACGCGAGCGGCACGCCGTAGGGCTGCTCGGGCCGGAAGGCGTACTGGATGGCCGCGACCGCCAGGCAGAAGGCCAGGGTCTGCAGCAGGTTCCGCAGCTTGTCGATCCAGTCGATGGGCATGGGGTGCCTCAGCGCTCCTGGCGCTCGCGTTGCAGGCGTTCGCGCTCGCGCCGCACCATGCGCTCGCGCAGGCCGCTGCCCGCGCCCAGCACGAAGACCGACACGCCGTGCAGCGCCAGCCCCAGCCCCCAGCCCAGCAGCGGGAACACCGACCAGGGCCGCTGGCCCCAGCCGTAGCGCGAGAAGGCGAACAGCGCCAGGTTGACCGCCACGTAGACCAGCGCGTGCGCGTACCAGCCGAGCTTGGCGCCCGCGCGCTTGCGCGCCAGCCGTTCGATGTCGTCGTCGGGGATCATGTCGGTCATTCTAGGGAGGGGGCGGCGGCCGCGCCCGGCGGGGTCGCCGCCGATGGCGGCAGGGGTTTCGGCATGCATGGAGGGCTCCTTGTGCGGTGACGGGATGGAGCGCACTGTGCGCGCCGGCGCCCGCGCCCGCCACGGCCGTGCGACGGATGGCAGGTGCCGCGGCGCGAGATGCGGCGCCGGCGGCGTGAATGGCGGCGGCGCGCCCGCGCCCGGCGCGGATAATCCGCGTTTTGCTTTTTTCGTCAGGACGCTTGCGTGGACTCTCTCTTGCTGCTCAAGGCCGCCGTCATGGGCGTGGTCGAAGGGCTGACCGAATTCCTCCCGATCTCATCCACTGGCCACCTGATCCTCGCGGGCTCGCTGCTGGGCTTCGACGATGCCAAGGCCAAGGTCTTCGACATCGCCATCCAGACCGGCGCCATCTTCGCCGTCATCCTCGTGTACTGGCAGCGCATACGCGATACGCTGGTGGCGCTGCCCAGCCAGCGCCAGGCCCGGCGCTTCGCGCTCAACGTGCTGATCGGCTTCTTCCCGGCGGTGCTGCTGGGGCTGCTGCTGGGCAAGGCCATCAAGGCGCACCTGTTCACGCCCGTGGTGGTGGCGTCCACCTTCATCGTGGGCGGCTTCATCATCCTGTGGGCCGAGCGGCGCCAGCAGCGGGCCGTGCGCATCCATTCGGTGGACGACATGGGGCCGTGGGACGCGCTCAAGGTCGGCTTGGCGCAGTGCCTTGCCATGGTGCCGGGCACGAGCCGCAGCGGCGCCACCATCATCGGCGGCATGCTGCTGGGCCTGTCGCGCAAGGCGGCGACGGACTACTCGTTCTTCCTGGCCATCCCCACGCTGATCGGCGCCGGCGCGTACAGCCTGTACAAGGAGCGGGCGCTGCTCTCGATGGCCGACGTGCCGCTGTTCGCCGTGGGGCTGGTGTTCTCCTTCGTCAGCGCCTGGCTGTGCGTGCGCTGGCTGCTGCGCTACATCAGCACGCACAGCTTTGTGCCGTTCGCCTACTACCGCATCGTGTTCGGGGTGGTGGTGCTGGTCACGGCCTGGACGGGCGTGGTGACCTGGGCAGACTGATTTTCTAACCCGCCAGCCGTTCCAGGTTGAGCAGCGATGCCTCGATGGCCGCAGCCGTGGCCAGGGGCTGCTCCATGGGGAACAGGTGGCTGCCGTCCAGCATCATCACGCGGCCCTGGGTGATGCGCCGGGTCATGGCCATGCCCACCTGGCGCATCTCGGCCGAGTCGCGCCCGCCGATGAAGGCGGCCGGGCACTTGAGCGGGTGCGTCTGCAGGAGCCGCCCCAGGTTGTGCGGCAGGGTGTTGTAGATCTGGGTCTCGATCGCGCGGTCGAAGCTCAGCACGCGCCTGCCGTCCTGGTCCTGCAGCCCGTGGGCCACGTAGTCCTGCAGCACGCGCGGGTCCCAGTGCGCGAAGGCCTTCTTGCGGCGGAAGTGCTCCAGCGCCTCCTCGGTGCTGGCCCAGCTGTTCCTGCGCGCGCGGCTGATGCGCCCGGGCGAGACGGCACCCACCACCTGGGCCTGCTTGGCCATGCCCAGCGCCCCGGCGCGCCAGCCGCCGATCAGGGGCGAGTCGATCAGCACCACGCCGCGCGCGAGCTCGGGGTGGCGCGCGGCGGCCATCACGCTCAGGAAGCCGCCGAGCGAGTGGCCCACGAGGAAGGCCTGCTCTCCCGTGCGCCGCTGCTGCTCGGCGGCGAAGTCCGCCAGCTGCTGCACCAGGTGCGGCCAGTTGTTGCTGACGGGGTAGCGTTCGTCGTGGCCGTAGCGCTCCACGGCGCTGACCTTGAAGCCCCGCTTGCGCAGCGCATCGAACAGCACGCGGTAGGTGCTGGCGGGAAAACTGTTGGCGTGGGAAAAGAGGATGGAGGCCATGGCGCGTTGGGCAGTGTCGTGGCGCCGATCTTCGCACGACCTTTACCCGCTCTTCACGCGCCATCGGGACACCGGCCGCTATGATCTTTATCTATCGCGGAGAAGCTCTCGTGTCCAACCCCCAGTCTTGCAAAGGGCCCGTGGCCCCCCATGGATATGCCTGCAAGGGGCGCATGCGGCTTGGAGCGGTCGCGGCCGTGGCGGCCGTCGCCCTGCTGGCGGCCGGCGGCGCCTGGTGGTGGCAGCAGCGCGGCGCGGCACCGGCCCAGGGCCAGGGCCAGGCCGCCGGCCCGCGCTTCGGGGGTGGAGGCGCCCAGGCGCAGCCGGTCTCGGTGGGGCGGGTAGAGCGGCGCGACATGCGCGTGATGGTCAGCGCCATCGGCACGCTGCAGTCGCGCGCCACGGCCGTGGTGCGCACCAAGGTCGGCGGCGAGCTCAAGGCCCTGCACTTCAACGAGGGCGACGAGGTCAAGGCCGGGCAGCTGCTGGCCCGGATCGACCCGCGCAGCTACCAGGCCGCGTTCGACCAGGCACAGGGCACGCTGATGCGCGACCAGGCCCTGCTCAGGAACGCGCGGCTGGACCTGCAGCGCTACCAGGAGCTCAAGGCGCAGGACTCGATCGCCAGCCAGCAGGTGGATACCCAGGCGGCGCTGGTGCGCCAGTACGAGGGCACGGTGGCGGCCGACCAGGCGCAGGTCGATGCCGCGCGCCTGCAGCTGTCGTACACGCGCGTGACGGCGCCCATCGCCGGGCGCCTGGGGCTGCGCCAGGCGGACCTGGGCAACGTGGTCAACCCGGCGGACGCCAACGGCATCGTCACCATCACGCAGCTGCGTCCCATCGACGCGGTGTTCTCCGTGCCCCAGGCGCAGCTGGACCGGATCCGCGAGCGCCAGGCGCGGGGCGCCGAGCTGCCCGTGGAGCTGTGGGACAGGGAGCAGCGGCAGCTGCTGGCGCGCGGGCGGCTGGGCGCGCTGGACAACGCCATCGACCCCACGACCGACACCCTCAAGGTCAAGGCGGCGTTCGCCAATGCCGACGGCAGGCTGTTCCCCAACCAGTTCGTGAACGTCAGGCTGCAGGTGGACCTGTTCAAGGACGCGCTGACCGTGCCCGCGGCGGCCGTGCAGAACAACTACGTGTACCTGGTGCAGGACGACGGCACGGTCACGCAGCGGCGCCTGCGCGTGGGCGTGGCCGACGGCGACCGCGTGAGCGTGGAGGGGGACCTGCCCGAGGGCGCGCAGGTCGTCACCGACGGGCTGGACCGCCTGCGCGAGGGCGCCAGGGTCATGGTGATCGATGCCCAGGCCGCCGCCAAGGCCGACCAGGCCGCGCAGGACGCGGGCCAGAGGCGCGCGCAGATGCTCAGGAACCTCACGCCCGAGCAGCGCGAGAAGCTGTCCAGGATGGCGCCCGACGAGCGCAGGGCGTTCCTGCGCGGCCTGCGTGCGCAGCGCGAGGGCGCCGCGCCCACGGCGCCGGCCGCTTCGCCGCCGCCTGCCGCGCGCTGAAGACGGGCCGTTGCCGCCATCCACCGCCGTAGCGCCATGAACCTGTCGCGCCTTTTCATCCTGCGCCCCATCGCCACCTCGCTGCTGATGGTGGCCATCCTGGTCGCGGGCATGCTCGCCTACCGGCTGCTGCCGATCTCCGCGCTGCCCGAGGTGGACTACCCCACCATCCAGGTCACCACGCTCTACCCCGGCGCCAGCCCGGACGTGATGACCTCCAACGTCACCGCGCCGCTGGAGCGCCAGTTCGGCCAGATGCCGGGCCTGGCGCAGATGTCGTCCACGAGCTCGGGCGGGGCCTCGGTCATCACGCTGCGCTTCGCGCTCGACTACGGCCTGGACGTGGCCGAGCAGCAGGTGCAGGCGGCCATCAACGCGGGCGCCAATCTGTTACCCAACGACCTGCCCATGCCGCCGCTGTACAGCAAGGTCAACCCGGCGGACGCGCCCATCCTCACGCTGGCCGTCACCTCGCCCAGCCTGCCCGTGATCCGCATCAACGACCTGGTGGAGAACCGCCTCGCGCCCAAGCTCTCGCAGGTCGGCGGCGTGGGCCTGGTGGCGATCGCCGGGGGGCGCAGGCCGGCGGTGCGCATACAGGCCAACCCGCAGGCACTGGCGTCGGTGGGGCTGTCGCTGGAGGACCTGCGCAGCGCGATAGCCGCGGCCAACGTCAAGCAGCCCAAGGGCGGCTTCGACGGGCCGCTGCGCGCCACGACCATCGACGCCAACGACCAGCTGCAGTCGGCGCAGGAATACCGCGACCTGATCATCGCCTACCGCAACGGCAACCCCGTGCGCCTGTCCGCCGTGGCGGATACCGTGGACGACGCCGAGAACACGCGCCTGGCGGCCTGGGCGGGCACGCCGGACGATGGCTCCAAGGCGGCCGTGATCCTCAACATCAAGCGCCAGCCCGGCGCCAACGTGATCGAGACGGTGGACCGCGTGAAGGCGCTGCTGCCGCAGCTGGAGGAGACGCTGCCCGCGTCGCTGCAGGTCCACGTGCTCACCGACCGCACGGTCACCATCCGCGCATCGGTGCGCGACATGCAGCACGAGCTGCTCCTGGCCGTGGCGCTGGTGGTGGCGGTGATCTTCGTGTTCCTGAGGAGCGGCACGGCCACGCTGATCCCCAGCTTCGCCGTGCCGCTGTCGCTCATCGGCACCTTCGGGGTGATGTACCTGGCGGGCTTCTCCATCAACAACCTGACGCTGATGGCGCTCACCATCTCGACCGGCTTCGTGGTGGACGACGCCATCGTCATGATCGAGAACATCGCCCGCTACGTCGAGGCGGGCGAGCCGCCGCTCGCGGCCGCGCTCAAGGGCGCCAGGCAGATCGGCTTCACCATCATCTCGCTGACCATCTCGCTGATCGCGGTGCTGATCCCGCTCCTGTTCATGGGCGACGTGGTGGGGCGGCTGTTCCACGAGTTCGCCATCACCATGGCGGTGTCGATACTGATCTCGGCGGTGATCTCGCTGTCCTTCACGCCCATGCTGTGCGCGCGGCTGCTGCGCCACACGCCCGAGGAGAGCCACGGCCGCCTGTACCAGGCCACGGGGCGGTTCTTCGAGCGCACCATCGCGCTCTACGGACGCACGCTGGGCGTGGTGCTGGAGCACCGCGTGCTGGTCTGGCTGGTGTTCCTGGCGACGCTGGCGCTCACCGCGCTGCTGTACCTCGCGGTGCCCAAGGGGTTCTTCCCGGTGCAGGACACGGGCACGCTGCAGGCCACCACCGTGGCCGACCAGTCCATCTCCTTCGCCGCCATGGCCGAACGCCAGCAGCAGATGGCAGAGCGCATCCTGCGCGACCCGGCCGTCAAGAGCGTGTCCTCCTTCATCGGCGTGGATGGCAGCAACACCACGCTCAACAGCGGGCGCATGCAGATCGACCTGCAGCCCCATGGCCAGCGCGACAGCCTGGCGGTGGTGCTGCGCCGCCTGAGCGACGACACCGGCAGCATGCCCGGCATGCGCCTGTACCTGCAACCCGTGCAGGACCTGACCATCGAGGACCGCGTGGCGCGCACGCAGTACCAGCTGCTGCTGTCCTCGCCCGACATGGAGCAGCTCGCGCGCAGCACGCAGGCGCTGCTGGAGCGCCTGCTGGCCACGCCCGGCCTGGTGGACGTGGCCAGCGACCTGCAGGGCCAGGGCCGCCAGGCCTACGTCCTGATCGACCGCGCCCAGGCCAGCCGCCTGGGCGTGACGGTGGCGGCCGTCGACACGGCGCTCTACAACGCCTTTGGCCAGCGGCTCGTCTCCACCATCTTCACGCAGTCCAACCAGTACCGCGTGGTGCTGGAGGTGGCGCCGCAGTTCAAGATCGGCCCCGAGGCGCTGGCCGGCATCTACGTGCCGTCGAGCGGCGGCACGCCCGTGCCCCTGTCCTCGCTGGCGCGGGTGGAGGAGCGCAGCATGGCGCTGGCCGTCAACCACGTGGGGCAGCTGCCGGCCAGCACGATCTCGTTCAACACGGTGCCGGGTGTGTCGCTGGGCCAGGCCGTCAAGGCCATCGAGCGCGCGCGCGACGACCTGCGCGCCCAGGGGCAGATGCCCATCTCGGTGGACATGGCCTTCCAGGGCGCGGCGCTGGCGTTCCAGGCGTCGCTGACGAACACGCTGCTGCTGATCCTGGCGGCGGTGGTCACCATGTACATCGTGCTGGGGGTGCTGTACGAGAGCACCATCCACCCCGTGACCATCCTGTCCACGCTGCCCTCGGCCGGGGTGGGCGCGCTGCTGGCGCTGGGGATGGCGGGGCTGGAGATCGACATCATCGCCGTCATCGGCATCGTGCTCCTGATCGGCATCGTGAAGAAGAACGCCATCATGATGATCGACTTCGCGCTCGATGCGCAGCGCGAGCAGGGGCTGTCCGCGCGCGAGGCGATCTACCAGGCCTGCCTGCTGCGCTTCCGGCCGATCCTGATGACCACGCTGGCGGCGCTGCTGGGGGCGCTGCCGCTGATGCTTGGGCAGGGCGTGGGGAGTGAGCTGCGCCATCCGCTGGGGGTGACCATGGTGGGGGGGCTGATACTGAGCCAGTTGCTCACGCTGTTCACCACGCCGGTGATCTATCTCACGTTCGAGGGGTGGGCGCAGAGGTGGCGTGGGGCCAGGGTTGGGGTTGAAAATGCCTGAACCCCTTTGTTTTTGGGCGCTGGTAGCTCTTCTTTTTGATGTCGCTGGCCGGGACTCGCCCCGGCGGGCGACTTCCTTTCTTGCTCGTGCAAGAAAGGAAGCAAAGAACACGCCCCCAAGTCTGCGACCCCTTCGGGGCAAACCTGTGGCGGGGTGCTTGCGGGGTGTGCCGCAGAACTCACTGCGCGCTGGCGCGCTCCGTTCGAACAACCGCGGCGAGCTAGATAACGAAGCATGCGCGCTCCGACGCGCATGCCACCCCGCAAGCACCCCGCCACAGGCGCAGCCACAGGGGGAACAGCCATACGGGTCATCGCTGCGCTCGGCCTGGCCTTGCGCGGCGCGTAGCGCCTGCGCCGTGCGAGGCCGAGCGCAGCGATGGCCCGTGTTGCCGGGTTCCCTTCTGGCCGTGCCGAGGAGCGCGGCGCATGGGGTGGGCATGGGCGTCGAAGCGCCTATGCTTCGTGGTCTGACTTGCCGTGGTTGTTCGAACGGAGCGCCTTTGGCGCGCAGTGAGTTCCACGGCACACCCCATGCGCGAGCACCGCAGGTTGCCCGTAGCGAAGCGAAGGGACACGGACAGCAGGGTCGTCTTTCTTTGGCCTACCTTTCTTTGACGAAGCAAAGAAAGGTAGGTGCGCCGCCGGGCGCACATCCCGGCCAGCGACATGAAAACACACGGCAAGGACATGGCAGGGAAGGAGGGAAAGCATGAGCCTCTCCACCCCCTTCATCCACCGCCCCATCGCCACCATGCTCCTGACCATCGGCCTGGCGCTGGCCGGTGCCGTGTCGTTCTTCCTTCTGCCCGTGGCGCCGCTGCCGCAGGTGGACTACCCCACCATCTCCGTCACCGCCAGCCTGCCCGGCGCCAGCCCCGACACCATGGCCGCCACGGTGGCCACGCCGCTGGAGCGCTCGCTGGGGGCGATCGCCGGGGTCAACGAGATCACCTCGCGCTCCACGCTGGGCAATACGCGCATCACGCTGCAGTTCGACCTCTCGCGCACCGTGGACAGCGCCGCGCGCGACGTGCAGGCCGCCATCAACGCGGCGCGCACGCTGCTGCCCTCGGGCATGCCGAGCAACCCCACCTACCGCAAGATCAATCCGGCGGACGCGCCCATCATGATCCTGGCGCTGACGTCCGGCAGCCTCACGCGCGGGCAGATGTACGACGCCGCCTCCACGGTGATCGCGCAGAAGCTCTCGCAGGTCGAGGGCGTGGGACAGGCCGCGGTGAGCGGCGGCGCGCTGCCCGCCGTGCGCGTGGAGCTCGACCCGCTGCGCCTGGCGGCCAACGGCATATCGCTGGAGCAGGTGCGCAGCGCCATCACCAGCAACAACGCCAACCGGCCGCTGGGCGCCGTGGAGCGCGAGGACCACTACTGGCAGCTGGCCGCCAACGACCAGGCGCGCGTGGCGGCCGAGTACGCGCCGCTGGTGCTGCGCTGGAACAACGGCCAGGCCGTGCGCCTGTCGGACGTGGCGGACGTGCTCGACTCGGTGCAGGACGTGCGCAACTACGGCGTGGCCAACGGCCAGCCGGCCATCCTGCTGCAGGTCTACAAGCAGCCGGGCGCCAACATCCTGGAGGCGGTGGACAAGGTGCGCACCCTGCTGCCGCAGCTCAAGGCCTCGATCCCCGCCGCCATCGACCTGACCGTGGTGTCCGACCGCACGCCCACGCTGCGCGCCTCGGTGCAGGAGGTCGAGCGCGCCCTGCTGCTCGCCGTGGCGCTGGTGATCCTGGTGGTGTTCCTGTTCCTGCGCAACGGCCGCGCCGCCCTGGTGCCGGCCGTGGCCGTGCCCGCGTCGCTGGCGGGCACGTTCGGCGTGATGTACCTGGCGGGCTATACGCTGGACAACCTCTCTCTCATGGCCCTCACGGTGGCGACGGGCTTCGTGGTGGACGACGCCATCGTGGTGCTGGAGAACGTGCTGCGCCACATGGAGCGCGGCAAGAGCGCGCTGCAGGCGGCGCTTCATGGTGCGCGCGAGATCGGCTTCACCGTCGTGTCCATGAGCCTGTCGCTGATTGCGGTGTTCGTGCCCATCCTGTTCATGGGCGGCATCGTGGGGCGGTTCTTCCGCGAGTTCGCCGTCGTCATGTCCTCGGCCATCCTGGTGTCCATGGTGGTGTCGCTGACCACCACGCCCATGATGTGCGCGCACCTGCTGCGCGCGCCGCAGGCGCAAGGGGCGCCGCGCGGGGCGTGGGCGCGCGTGGCGGCATGGCTCGGGCGACTGGAGCGCGCCAGCCAGCGCCTGTACCGCCGCACGCTGGCCTGGGGCCTGCGCCACCAGCCGCTGGTGCTGCTGTCGCTGGCCGCGGTGGTGGCCCTGAACGTGCACCTGTACGTGGCCATCGACAAGGGCTTCATGCCCGAGCAGGACACGGGCCGCATCATGGGCTTCATCCGCGCCGACCAGGCCAGCTCCTTCCAGGCCATGCAGCAGCGCATACAGCGGTTCCTGGCCATCGTGCAGCAGGACCCGGCGGTGGAGTACGTGATGGGCTCCACGGGCGGCGGGCAGATCAACGCGGCCAACATGTTCATGACGCTCAAGCCCCTGGCCGAGCGCAAGGTGTCGTCCGACGAGGTCATCGACCGGCTGCGCGACAAGCTCAGGAACGAGCCCGGCGCGCGCCTGTTCATGATGAAGCAGACCGACGTGCGCATCGGCGGGCGCCAGAGCATGGCCTCGTACGACTACACGCTGCAGTCCGACGGCGTGGAGGAGCTGCGCGCCTGGGAGCCGCGCATACGCCAGGTGATGAGCGAGCTGCCCGAGCTGGAGGACGTGAACAGCGACGTGCAGGACTACGGCGTGCAGACATCGCTGGTCATAGACCGCGACGCGATCAAGCGCCTGGGCCTGTCCATGGCGCAGATCGACGCCACCCTGAACGACGCCTTCGGCCAGCGCCAGGTGGGCGTGATCTACAACCCGCTGAACCAGTACCGCGTGGTGATGGAGGCCGCGCCGCGCTTCCTGCAGAGCCCCGAGACGCTGCGCGGCTTCTTCTTCGTCAACGCCAGCGGCAAGCAGGTGCCGCTCACGGCGTTCGCGCGCATCGCCACCACCAACACGCCGCTGGCCGTGAGCCACCAGGGCGGCACGCCCGCCAGCACCATCAGCTACAGCCTGGCGCCGGGCGTGTCGCTGTCGCAGGCGGGCGACGCCATCCGCGCCGCCGTGGCGCAGCTGGGCGTGCCGGTGTCGGTGCGCGGGTCTTTCAGCGGCACGGCGGGCGCGTTCCAGCAGTCGCTGGCCGGGCAGCCGGTGCTGATCCTGGCGGCCATCCTCACCATCTACCTGGTGCTGGGCGTGCTGTACGAGGACCTGGTGCACCCGCTGACCATCCTGTCCACGCTACCCTCGGCGGGCGTGGGGGCGCTGCTCGCGCTGATGCTGTTCAAGACCGAGTTCTCGCTGATTGCCTTCATCGGGGTGATCCTGCTCATCGGCATCGTCAAGAAGAACGCCATCATGATGATCGACTTCGCGCTCTCGCGCGAACGCGGCGGCCACGTCACGCCGGCCCAGGCCATCTACCGCGCCTGCGACCTGCGCCTGCGCCCCATCCTCATGACCAGCCTGGCCGCCATCATGGGCGCGCTGCCCCTGGCCCTGGGGCAGGGCATAGGCGCCGAGCTGCGCCGGCCGCTGGGGCTGGCCATCGTGGGCGGGCTGCTGGTGAGCCAGCTGCTCACGCTCTACACCACGCCCGTGGTCTACGTGCAGCTCGACCGGCTGCGCCGCCGCGTGAACCGCTGGTTTTCAATGAAAAACGGCTCTAGCGCCCGTCCATCAAGCGCTGGCAGCTATTGAATATGAAGCATACCGCCCTTGCCGCCACCGCCTTGCTGCTCGCCGCGGGCTGCTCCACGCAGCCCGCGTACCAGCGCCCCGCGATCGAGCTGCCCGCGCAGTTCAAGGAGGCCACGCCCGCCGCCGCGCAGGCCGGCATCTGGCGCCCCGCGCAGCCGCGGGACGCCGCGCCGCCCGAAGCGTGGTGGCGCCTGTACGGCGATCCCGTGCTCGACGACCTGCAGCAGCGCGCCGCCGTAGCCAACCCCGGCATTGCCCAGGCCGTGGCGCGCCTGCGCGCGGCGCAGGCGGCCGTGGCCGGCAGCCGCGCCGCGCTGCTGCCCACGCTGGGCGCCAGCAGCAGCGCCACGCGCGCGCGCGGCGCCAGTGCCGCGAACACGGCCGGCCCCGCCACCAGCTACTCGCTGGGCCTGAACGCGGGCTGGGAGATCGACCTGTGGGGCCGCCTCTCGGGCGCCGCCAGCGCCGCGGAGGCCAGCGCCCAGGCCAGCGGCGCGGACCTGGCCGCCGCGCGCCTGTCGCTGCAGGCCACCGCCGCGCAGACCTACTTCGCGCTGCGCGCCGCAGAGGCCCAAGGCGCGCTGCTGCGGGACACGCTCGCCGCCTACGAGCAAAGCTGGCAGCTCACGCGCAACCGCGAGCGCGCGGGCGTCGCATCGCCCGCCGACGTGGCCCAGGCCGAGGCGCAGTACAAGAGCACGCAGGCCCAGCTGCTCGAAGCCGAGACCAGCCGCGCGCAGATCGAGCACGCGCTCGCCGCGCTCATCGGCCTGCCGCCCGCCGCCTTCACCCTGGACGCCACGGCCCGCCTGCCCGCGCCGCCCGAGGTGCCGGCCGAGCTGCCGTCGCGGCTCCTGGAGCGCCGCCCCGACATCGCCGCCGCCGAGCGCCGCGTGGCGGCCGCCAACGCCCAGGTGGGCGTGGCGCAGTCGGCGTTCTTTCCCGCGCTCACGCTCTCGGCGGCGGGGGGCTGGCGCGGTGCGTCGCTGGGCGACCTGGTCGGCGCGCCCAACCTGTTCTGGTCGCTGGGCCCGGCGCTCGCGCTCACGCTGTTCGACGGCGGAGCGCGCTCGGCCGCCGTGGAATCGGCCCGCGCCTCGCTCGACCTGGCGGCGGCCGGCTACCGCCAGGCCGTCATCGCCGCGCTGCAGGAGGTGGAGGACAACCTCGCCGCCGCCACGTCCCTGGCGCGAGAGGAACAGGTGCAGGCCGAGGCCGTCGCCGCCGCGCAGAGGGCGCTCACCATCGCCACCAACCAGTACAAGGCCGGCACCGTGGGCTACCTCAACGTGCTCTCGGCCCAGACCACGGTGCTGTCCGCGCAGCGCGGGCTCATCGACGTGAAGAACCGGCGGCTGGCGGCGGTGAACACGCTGCTCAAGAACGTGGCGGGGCGGTGGGACGGCCCGCCATAGCGGCCGCTTCTGCTACGGCGCCAGCCGCTTGAGCTGGTACAGCGCATCCAGCGCCTCGCGCGGGCTCAGCGCATCGGGGTTGATCTGCGCGAGGGCCGCCTCCACGGGGCTTGCCGCCTGCACCTCGGGCGCGGGCGGCGGGGCGAACAGGTCCACCTGCAGGTCGTCCTCGCCCGCGCGCTCTTCCAGCGCGGCGAGGGTGTGGCGCGCGTGGTGCAGCACGGCGGCGGGCACGCCGGCCAGCTTGGCCACCTGGATGCCGTAGCTGCGGCTGGCCGGGCCGGGCTGGATCTCGTGCAGGAAGACGATGTCGTGCCCCGACTCGGTGGCGCCCACGTGCACGTTCACCGCGTGCTGGTGGCGCGCCGATAGTTCGGTGAGCTCGAAGTAGTGCGTGGCGAACAGCGTGAACGCCTTCGTGCGGTCGTGCAGGTGCGTGGCGATGCCGCTGGCCAGCGCCAGGCCGTCGAAGGTGCTGGTGCCGCGGCCGATCTCGTCCATGAGCACCAGGCTGTGCGGCGTGGCGCCGTGCAGGATCTGCGCGGCCTCGGTCATCTCCAGCATGAAGGTGGACTGGGCGTTGGCCAGGTCGTCCGCCGCGCCGATCCGGGTGTGGATGGCGTCGATCGGCCCCAGGCGGCAGGCCGTGGCCGGCACGTGGCTGCCCATGCTGGCCAGCAGCACGATGAGCGCTACCTGCCGCATGTAGGTCGATTTGCCGCCCATGTTGGGGCCGGTGATGATCTGCATGCGTGTGTTGGCGTTCAGGCGCGTGTGGTTGGGGATGAAGGCGCCGCTGGACGTTTCGGCCAGGCGCGCCTCGACCACCGGGTGGCGCCCGGCCTCGATGTCGATGCAGGGCTCGGCCGCGAACTGCGGCGCGCACCAGCCGAGCGTGAGCGAGCGCTCGGCCAGGCAGCACAGCACGTCCAGCGCGGCCAGGGCCTGGGCCAGGCGCGTGAGCTGCGGCACGTGGGGCTGGAGCTGGTCCAGCACCTGCTCGTAGAGCCACTTCTCGCGCGCCAGGCCGCGCTCCTGCGCCGACAGGGCCTTGTCCTCGAAGCTTTTCAGCTCGGGCGTGATGAAGCGCTCGGCGTTCTTCAGCGTCTGGCGGCGGCGGTAGTCGCCGGGCACCTTGTCCACGTGGCTGCTGGTGACCTCGATGTAGAAGCCGTGCACCTTGTTGAACTGCACGCGCAGGTTGGGAATGCCGGTGCGCGCCTTCTCGCGCGTCTCCAGGTCGAGCAGGAAGCCGTCGCAGTTGTTCTGTATGGCGCGCAGCTCGTCGAGCTCGGCGTCGAAGCCCGGGGCGATCACGCCGCCGTCGCGCACCAGGGCGGCGGGCTCGTCTGGAATAGCGGCGGCCAGCAGGGCCATGCATTCCCCGGGGGGCTGCAGCTGGCCGAATATTTCGGCCAGATAGGGCTCTGGCGCTTGTGCATCCTGCGCTAGCAGCTGCGCTTTTTGTAGCGTTATGCGCAGCGCCACCAGCTCGCGCGGGCGCACCTGGCGCAGCGCGATGCGGGCCGTGATGCGCTCCGCGTCGCTCACGCCCTTGAGCGCGCCGCGCAGCACCTGCCACGGCCCCTGGCCGCTGCCGGCGCCGCGCAGCGCCTGCGTGGCGGCCAGGCGCTGGCGCGCCGCGGTGCGCTCGCGCGCGGGCTCCAGCAGCCAGCTTTTGAGCAGGCGGCTGCCCATGCCGGTCATGCAGGTGTCGAGCAGCGAAAACAGCGTGGGCCCGTCCTCGCCGCGCAAGGTCTTGACCAGTTCCAGGTTGCGCCGCGTGGCCGCGGGCAGGTGGATCAGCGCGTCGCCTTGCTGCACGCTCACCTTGTGGATGTGGGTCAGGCTGCGGCCCTGCGTGTGCTCGGCGTACTGCAGCAGCGCCGCGGCGGCCGCGTGCGCGTGGGGCAGGCCGGTGGCGTTCCAGGCCTGCAGGCTGGCCGCGCCCAGCTGCTCCAGCAGCTTGCGCTCGCCCAGCGCTGCATCGAACTGCCAGTCCGGGCGCAGGCTCAAGGGGCAGGCGAAGGCGCCGCCCTGGCGCAGCTGGGCCAGCTGTTCCTCGAAGCGCTGCGTGACGCCGGCGCTGTAGAGCAGCTCGCTGGGCGCTATGCGCGCCAGCCACGCGCCCAGCTCGTCCAGCGCGCATTCGGCCAGGTGCACCACGCCCTGCGTGACCGACAGCCAGGCCAGCCCGCAGCGCGCGCGCGCGCCCTGGTGCACGGCCAGCAGCATGGCCTCGCTCTTGTCGGGCAGCAACTCGCTGTCGGTCAGCGTGCCGGGCGTGACCACGCGCACCACCTTGCGCTCCACGGGGCCCTTGGCCGCGCCCACCTCGCCCACCTGCTCGGCAATGGCCACGGACTCGCCCATCTTGATCAGGCGCCCCAGGTAGTTCTCCAGCGCATGGAAGGGCACGCCCGCCATGGTCACCGGCTGGCCGCCCGACTGGCCGCGCTGCGTCAGGGTGATGTCCAGCAGCCGCGCGGCCTTCTCGGCGTCGGCGTAGAACAGCTCGTAGAAGTCCCCCATGCGGTACAGCAGCAGCGTGTCCGGGTGCTGGCTTTTCAGGGCCAGGTACTGCGCCATCATGGGGGTGTGGTTCGAGAAGTCGGCCTCGGTGGGGCGCGGTGCGGGCGCGGGTTTCCGGGTCATCTGCTTGGGTATTCCTTGGGTAGCGGGGGCGCGGGTGGTGGCGCGCGGCGTGGCGCCGGGACCGGGCCGGCGCTCAAGCCGGCTGGGGGCCGGGGCGGCCGTCTTCCACCACGAAGCGAGCCAGAGTGTACGCGTCGCTGCCCGCGTCCAGCGGGTCGCGGATGGCGCGCAGCCGGGTCGTCCAGAGCGTGGGCGTGATGTCGCACAGGCCGTAGCCGCGCTCGTCGCAGCGCGCCAGCAGCACGTGGGGGTTGATGCGGCGGATGGCGTCCACCTTGTCCTGCGTGGTGCCGGCGCGCGAGCTGATCGACGTGCCGCAGAACTCGCTGGCCAGGATGCGCGCCGCGCCGCCGGCCCCGGGGGGCGCAGGCACGTTGCAGACGTAGTTCTGGTGGATGTCCCCGCCCAGCAGGACGGTGTTGCGCGGCGGGTGCTGCGCCAATCCCTGCAGCAGGCGCTCGCGTGCGGCGGGGTAGCCGTCCCAGCTGTCGGTGGACTGCAGGCCCGAGGGGTAGTGGCGCGGCGCGAACAGCGTCTGCTGCGCCAGCACGCTCCAGTGCGCGGCCCGGTCGCGCGCATCCTGCGCCAGGCCGGCCTGCAGCCATTGCTCCTGCTGCCAGCCCAGAAAGCTGCGCTGCGGGGCCGCGAGTTCGGGGCAGGCCTCGGGGCGGACCGCGCCGGCCGAGCTGCCGCCCGGCTTGCGGCAGGCCTGCAGGTCGCGGTATTGCCGTGCATCGAGCACATGCAGCCGTGCCAGGCGCCCCCAGTGCAGGCGCCGGTAGATCTGCAGGCCGTGGAAGGCCGGGGCATTGAGCGCCGATGCGCGCAGCGGCATGTGCTCATAGAAGGCCTGCCACGCCGCCGTGCGCAGGGGCAGCCAGTCGGCGGCGTCGCCCCGGCCGTGGCTGCCTGCGTAGTCGTTCTGCACCTCGTGGTCGTCCCAGGTCACGACCCAGGGCGCGCAGGCGTGGGCGGCCTGCAGGTCCGGGTCGCTCTTGTGCAGCGCGTAGCGCTCGCGGTAGTCGGCCAGGCTGCGCGGCAGGCGCAGGCCGTGCGTACGCGCCAGTCCGCTCGCATCTTTGGGGCTGGCGTATTCGTAGATGTAGTCGCCCAGGAACAGCACCAGGTCGGGTTGGTCGGCGCAGGCGTGGCGCCAGGCCGCGTAGTAGCCGTGCTCCCAGCGCTGGCACGAGGCATGGACCACGCGCAGGCGCGGCTCCAGTGCATCGGGTGCGGGGGCCGTGCGCGTGCGGCCCACGGCGCTGACGGCATCGCCCAGCATGAAGCGGTAGTGGTACCAGCGGCCCGGCTGCAGGCCGGCCACCTCCACGTGCACGCTGTGCGCCAGATCGGGCAGGGCGGTGGCGCTGCCGTGCTGCACGATGCGGCGGAACTGCGCGTCGTCGGCGATTTCCCAGCGCACGGTGAGCGGGCCGGCCCAGGGCGCGGCGGCGTCGGCCGGGTCCGGCGGCAGCAGGCGGGTCCAGAGCACCACGCCGCCGGGCAAGGGCTCGCCGCTGGCCACGCCCAGGCCGAAGGGATCGTGCCGCAGGGCCTGCCGGGCCCAGGCCCAGCGCGGCAGCTGCGTGGCCGTGGCGGCCCAGGCCGCCTGCCGCAGAAGCCGGCGGCGGTGCATGGCATCGGGTGGCGTGGCCATGCCGCTCCGCCGTTACGCAGCCACCACGCGGTTCTTGCCGGAGCGCTTGGCCAGGTACATGCCCTCGTCGGCGCGGCGGATGGCGTCGGCGCTGCCCTGCTTGCCCTCCACCTGCGCCACGCCGGCGCTGAAGGTGATGAGCAGGCGCTCCTGCTCCTTCAGGAAGTAGCGCTTGGTCAGCTCGCGCTGCAGGCGCTCCATGGCTTTCACGCCGTCGGCAAGCTGGGTGTTGGGCAGGATCAGCACGAACTCCTCGCCGCCGTGGCGCGCCAGCTGGTCCTGGGGCCGCATGACTTCGCGCGTGATCCGGACCAGGTGCATCAGCGCCTCATCCCCCCCGGCATGGCCCAGGCGGTCGTTGATGGCCTTGAAGTTGTCCACGTCGAGCAGGGCCACGCACAGCGGAGCATCCAGGCGGAGCGCGCGCGCGATCTCGCGCTCCATGGCTTCGTCCAATCCCTTGCGGTTCAGGGCTCCGGTCAGCGGGTCGTGGCGGGCCTGGGCGCTGGCGTGGTCCAGGTCGCGGCGCAGCTGGTTGATCTCGGCATGCGTGGCCTCGGTGCGCTCGCGCAGATCCTGCAGCTCGGCCCGCGTCACGCGGCTGTTCAGCGCCATGGCGCGGGCGGCGGCCATGACCTCCTCGAGCAGCGGCGTGATGTCCTGCAGCTGCGTTGCACGGCCGATGCGTTCGGCGCAGCTTTCCATGGTTTCGTTGTAGGTGCTGCTCGATTCGTCCATCTGCGCCAGGCGCTCGATGAAGGTGGCCAGCAGCTCGCGCATCTGCGTCTGCGCCTGGACCGTGCGGTCCTTGGCCTCGGACTGCTTGAAGATCACGTCCTTGAGGCGCTTGTGCACATCGTCGAGCCGGCGCAGCGTGAGCGGCGGCGTGGATGCGGCCAGCAGTGCCTCGGCCTGGCCATGCAGCCATGGCTCGTCGATGCTCAGCGCGGCGATGTTCTCGAACACCAGGCGCAGCAGCCCGAGCAGGCCCTGCCGTATGGCGGCCTGGTCCTCCGCGGCGAAGGACAGGCGGTAGCTGAAGTCGCCCAGCATCAAGTCGGCCGTGGCGATGGGGCGCTCGGGCTCGCGCAGAAAGGCGCACAGCTGCGCGGCCAGCTCATGCACGCGGGGGTCGTCGTCGCCCAGGGCCGGCAAGGTGTTGCCCACCAGGCGTGCCAGGTTCTGCGCCAGCGTGGAGGGCAGATGGGCGATGCTGGCGCTGGCGGGCGGCGGCGTGGAAGCCGGCGACAGGGCCAGGTTGGCATAGCCCACCAACACGCTTTTCAGCATGGACCAGTCCTGCTGCTCAACGGCGTTCTCCATCTGACCCAGCAGGCGTTTCTGTCCGGGGGTCTGCCCCGGCATCACATGCAGGATATGGCGCAGCTGTGCGGTGGGGAAGTTCGGCGTGGAGCGAGTGCCCGACACCTCTTCGTACAGGGCCTGGTAGTTGTCGGGGGTGGGGGGGAGGCGGCGTGCAGCCAGCAGCTTGAGGGTTTCACGCGCGACTTCGGAAGGAGATTTGGCGGAGTCCATCTGCAGGATGGGCAGGAAGATGCAAAGAGTGCGAAGTGTGACAGAGCACGGCTTCATTGAATAGCCGGTGGTGCGTCCATGCTGCGCCGCTCGGCTCCGGCGGTTGCGGGCATGGCCTCCTACAATGCGTTGCATTCAGTCACCGTGACCATGAAAATCCTCATTTCCAACGATGATGGCTACCAGGCGCCGGGCATCGTGGCCCTGCATGACGCACTCAAGGCCATCGCCGACGTCGAGGTGGTGGCCCCCGAGCACAACAACAGTGCCAAATCCAATGCCTTGACGCTGCATTCGCCGCTGTACGTGCACCGCGCGGCCAATGGCTTTCGCTATGTGAACGGCACGCCGGCCGACTGCGTGCATATCGCGCTGACCGGTGTCCTGGGCTACCGGCCCGACCTCGTGGTCTCGGGCATCAACAATGGCGCCAACATGGGCGATGACACCATCTATTCCGGCACCGTGGGCGCGGCCATGGAAGGCTACCTGTTCGGCATTCCGTCCATGGCCTTTTCCCAGGTGGACAAGGGTTGGGGGGAGCTCGACTCCGCGGCGCGCAAGGCGCGCGAGATCGTGGAGCAGATGCAGCGGCACAGGCTGGTGGGCGGGGCGCCGTGGCTGCTGAACATCAATATTCCCAACATGCCGTTCGATGCGCTGCGCCCCCTGCGCCTGTGCCGCCTGGGGCGGCGCCACGCGGCCGAGCGCGTCATCGAGCAGCAAAGCCCGCGCGGCGAGCTGATGTACTGGATTGGCGGCGCGGGGCCGGCCAAGGACGCGAGCGAGGGCACGGACTTCCATGCCACGGCGCACGGCCATGTGTCCATGACGCCCCTGAAGGTGGATCTGACCGACCACGACGGCCTGGGCTATTGGGCGCAGACCGCCGCGCGCCTGGTGCCGCAGCGCGTGCAGGACGGGGGCGGCTGATGCAGCGCCGTCCCGGATTCCCCGCGCGCATCGACTGGCAAAAGGACGCAGCGCCCACTCCCTCTCCCGCGCCGGCCCGAGCCCGGCGCGATGCGCCGCCGCCCACGCCCCAGGGCGTGGGCCTGGATTCGGCCGCGGTACGGGCGCGCATGGTGCAGCGGCTGGCGGTGGCGGGCATCATGGCGGCGCCGGTGCTGCAGGCCATGGGGAGCGTGGAGCGGCACCGCTTCGTCGATACGGCCCTGGCCAATCAGGCCTATGAGGACACCAGCCTGCCCATAGGGCTGGGCCAGACCATCTCCAAGCCCAGCGTGGTGGCGCGCATGACCGAGCTGCTGCTGGGCGCGCAATGCGCACGCGCGGGCGGCCTGGGCCGGGTGCTGGAGATCGGCACCGGCTGCGGCTACCAGGCGGCCGTGCTGGCGCGGCTGGCACGCGAGGTGTACACCATAGAGCGCCTGCGTGCGTTGCATGAAAAGGCGCGCGAGAACCTGCGCCCCCTGCGCCTGGCAAACGTGCACCTGATCCTGGGCGACGGCATGCTGGGCTATGCCGGCGGCGCACCCTATGCAGGCATCATTTCCGCGGCGGGCGGCGACAGCCTTCCGCCGCAGTGGTGCGCGCAGCTTGCGGTGGGAGGCCGCCTCGTGGCGCCCATGGCGGGGGTGGACGGGCGCCAGATGTTGCTCGTGGTTGACAAAACACCGCAGGGCTTGGAGCAGACGGTGCTCGAAGCCGTGCATTTCGTCCCTCTAAAATCGGGGGTCGTTTGAAGGAATTGCTTATGTTCGTATCGCGTGGTCTTGTGGCTTTGGGGGTCGTCGTGCTGGCGGGTGGCGGTTTGCTGGCCGGCTGCAGCGCCCCCGTGAACAGGGCTCCGGTGGTGGACCGCGGCACCTTTGCCAATGGCGGCGCAACCCCGGCGGGCACGGCCCCCGAGGTGAAGCCGCTGCCGGGTGCCGAAAACGCCGGCAAGCCTGGTTATTACACCGTCAAGCCCGGAGACACCCTGATTCGCATCGGCCTGGAAAACGGGCAGAGCTGGAAGGACATCGCGCGCTGGAACAATCTGGAGAACGCCAACCTGATCGAGGTGGGGCAGGTGCTGCGGGTGATCCCGCCCGGGGCGTCCGCGGCATCGGTGGCATCCGACACGGGTGTCGTGACGCGGCCGGTCGTCTCGTCGCCCCTGGCGTCCGCATCGTCTGCGAGTGCGCCCAAGCCCGCCGCATCGGCCGCTTCTGCGCCGGCCGCCCCTGCCTCGGCGGCAACTGCGTCGGCTCCCGAGCCGGCGCCGGCTCAGGCACCCGCTGCGGCCGGTGGCGCCGACGACATGCACTTCATCTGGCCTTCCTCGGGGAGCTTGCTGGCCGGTTTCGACGAGGTGCGCAACAAGGGCTACGACATCGCGGGCAAGGCCGGAGACCCGGTGCTGGCCGCCGCCGACGGCCGCGTGGTGTATGCCGGCGCAGGCCTGCGCGGCTACGGCAACCTGGTGATCCTGAAGCACAACAACACCTTCCTCACGGCCTATGCGCACAACCAGACGCTGCTCGTGAAGGAGGACCAGAACGTGCGCCGTGGCCAGAAGATCGCGGAAATGGGCAGCACCGATGCCGATCGCGTGAAGCTCCATTTCGAGATCCGCCGCCAGGGCAAGCCGGTGGACCCCGCACGCTACCTGCCCACGCGTTGAGCAGGCAGGTGGCAGGCGACGGGCTGCCTTGGCCGGACGAGGAGTCCGACCCGCAGCCCCCGGGCGAAAGCGCCGACGAGGCGGACGCCGAGCTGCGCGAGGTGGCCGTGCCCGCCGCGCAGCACCAGGCGCGCCTGGACAAGGCCCTGGCGGAACTGGTCCCGGAATTCTCCCGCAGCTACCTGCAGCAGCTGCTTGCGCAGGGCGACGTGCGCCTCAATGGCCAGCCCGCCGCCAAGCCTGCCCACAAGGTCAGGGCCGGCGACCAGGTGGTGGTGCGGATGCGCCCCACGCAGCAGAGCCAGGCCTTCAAGCCCGAGCGCCTGCCGCTGGACGTGATCCATGAGGACGAGCATCTGCTCGTCGTCAACAAGCCGGCGGGCCTGGTGGTGCATCCGGCGCCGGGCAACTGGAGCGGGACGCTCCTCAATGCCCTGCTCGGGCGCGACGCGCAGGCCATGCAGGTGCCGCGCGCCGGCATCGTGCACCGGCTGGACAAGGACACGAGCGGCCTCATGGTGGTGGCGCGCAATCGGGCGGCCATGGATGCCCTGGTGCGCATGATCGCGGCGCGCGAGGTGAGCCGCCAGTACCTGGCGCTGGCCTGGGGCGCGTGGTCGGGCCCGGCGCAGCGCCGCATCCAGGCGCCGATAGGGCGCGACCCGCGCAACCGCCTGCGCATGGCGGTGGTGGACCTCGGCCAGCATGCCGGCAAGGAGGCGCGCACCGACTTCGACCTGCTCGCGACCGGCGACGAGGTGTGCCTCGTCCGATGCACGCTGCACACGGGCAGGACGCACCAGATACGCGTGCACATGGCGTCCATCCGCCATCCCCTGGTGGCCGACGCCCTGTATGGCGGGGCCGTGGGCGGCCCCATGCGGCGGCAGGCCCTGCACGCCTTCCGCCTCGCCTTCGTCCACCCCGTGACCGGCAAGGCCATGGAGTTTCACGCCCCGCTGCCCGAGGACATGCGCCAGGCCCTTGATTTCTGGGGCTTGCGCTACAATTAGCGGGAACGGCGGCCCTGCCGCCGGCGCTGTGGCCTCATGCCGTTGATGCCATGCCGGCCCGGTGCGGGTGCGGCGCCATTCGCCGCAACTCCGGCGTCGCAAGTACAAATATTCTCCAACCCCAGGTAAGCGTCCCGCCATGGCGCGTGGCCGCCCTTTTTGGAACTGTTGGACCATGAATTCGGTGGAAGCCAAACGGGTTCTCGAAACTGCGCTGATCTGCGCGCCGCAGCCCGTATCGGTACGCGAGCTGCGCACCCTGTTCGACGATGCGCTGGGCTCGGATACGGTGAAGGCGCTGCTGCTGGAGTTGCAGCAGGATTGGGCGCTGCGTGGCGTGGAGCTGGTGCAGGTGGCGACGGGATGGCGATTCCAAAGCCGCCCCGAGATGCGCGAATACCTCGATCGCCTGCACCCGGAGAAACCGCCCAGGTACACGCGTGCCACATTGGAGACCCTGGCCATCATTGCCTACCGCCAGCCGGTGACGCGCGGCGACATCGAGGACATCCGGGGCGTCACGGTCAACAGCCTGATCATCAAGCAGCTGGAAGACCGGGGTTGGGTCGAGGTGATTGGCCACCGCGACACGGTGGGGCGGCCGGCCCTGCTGGCCACCACGCGGCAGTTCCTGGACGACCTGGGGCTGCAGGCGCTGGATCAATTGCCCATGCTGGAAGACCCCGGCGTGCAGGCCAATGTGCTGGATGCGCTGGGGGCTGCGGCAGATGCGCCGCAGCCGGGCGAGGAGATGGCCGTGCAGGGCGGTGGAGAGATTGCGGACGCGCCTGCCTTGGCTGCGGGTGTGATGGATGAGGACGGCGGCGACGGCGTCGCAGGAAGTTGACATGAACGATTCGAACAAGGATCTCGAGGCGGCCCAGGCGCCAGCCGAGGCACAGGTGCCCGCTTCCGCCGAGGGGCCCAAGACACGCAGGCCACGCACGCGCAAGCCTGCCGGGACGGAGGCCTCCGCAGGCCATGGGGCGGATGCGCAGCAGCAGCAGGAACCGTTGGCGCAGGCCGACGCGCCGCCCGCGCCTGCGGAAACGGTGGACAGGCCGCAGCGGCCGGAGCACCGCGATGCTGCGCGCAAGCACGGCAGGCGTGACGGCAAGCCGGCGCCGCGCGGCGATGGCTACCGCTTCGCCGACGTGGTGTCGGGAAAGCTCGACCAGGACGAGGACGACACCGAGGTGGTGCCGCACAAGCGGGTGCTGCTGCCCCAGCCGGAGAGCCCCAAGCTGCACAAGGTGCTGGCCCAGGCGGGCATGGGATCGCGGCTCGAAATGGAGCAGCTCATTCTCGAAGGGCGCATCTCCGTCAACAACGAGCCGGCCCATATCGGGCAGCGCGTGCAGTTCGGCGACCAGATCAAGGTCAACGGCAAGCCGATCCGGTTCCGGATCGCGCCCCCGCCCACGCGGGTGATCGCCTACCACAAGCCGGTCGGCGAGGTCGTGACGCACGACGATCCGCAGAACCGCCCCACGGTGTTCCGCAAGCTGCCGCGGCTGCAGCAGGGCAAGTGGCAATCGGTGGGGCGCCTGGACCTCAATACCGAGGGCCTGCTGCTGTTCACCAGTTCCGGCGAACTGGCCAACAATCTCATGCACCCCCGCTTCGGGCTGGAGCGCGAGTACGCCGTGCGCGTCCTGGGCGCCCTGAGCGACGAGGAGCGGCAGCGCCTGCTCGACGGCGTGTCGCTGGAGGATGGCGTGGCCGCCTTCGGCTCCATCGAGGATGGTGGCGGCGAAGGCGCCAACTGCTGGTACCGGGTCACGATCTCCGAGGGGCGCAACCGCGAGGTGCGGCGCATGTTCGAAGCCGTGGGGCATGCGGTGAGCCGGCTGATCCGCATCCGCTATGGCGCCATGATGCTGCCGCGCGGACTCAAGCGCGGAGCCTGGCTGGAGCTCGACGAGCACGACATCCGCGCCCTGATGCAGGCCGCAGGCGTCCCGGCCGACGCAGGGGGCGGTGCGCGCGCGGGCAGGAATGGCCGCCGCGGCGAGCGCCAGCCCATGGGCGCGAAGACGCAGGGGGAGGGGCGCGGCAAGGCCGCGGGGCGCGCAGGGCGCTCGTCCGGCAGCGCCCAGCCCGATCCGATGAAGACCTCGGTGGGATACATCGGCGCCGACAGCTTCTCGCGTCATCGCCAGCAGCAGCAACGCGGCGGCGGTGGCTCGCGCCGCGGCGGGCGCTAGGGGCTTGGCGGCACGCTAAAATGAGCGGTTTTGCCCGCGGGGCAAAAAATACCGCAACACCCTCTCTAGGAAAACCCAATGGCTATCGAACGCACTCTTTCCATCATCAAGCCCGACGCAGTCGCCAAGAACGTGATCGGCCAGATCTACGCCCGTTTCGAGGCCGCCGGCCTGAAGATCGCCGCTGCCCGCATGATCCACCTCTCGCGCGCCGAGGCCGAGCAGTTCTATGCCGTGCACAAGGAGCGCCCTTTCTTCAAGGACCTGGTGGACTTCATGATCTCCGGTCCCGTGATGGTGCAGGTGCTGGAGGGCGAGAACGCCGTCCTGAAGAACCGCGAACTCATGGGCGCGACGGACCCCAAGAAGGCCGAGGCCGGCACGATCCGCGCCGATTTCGCCGACAGCATCGACGCCAACGCAGTGCATGGCTCCGACGCCGCGGAGACCGCACAGGTCGAAGTGGCCTTCTTCTTCCCCGGCCTGAACGTCTACGCGCGCTGATGCAGTGGCTCCGTGCGCAGGGCAGGGCCGTGGCCGGCCTTGCCGCGCGCGGGGCGCACCATGTGGGCGTGGACATGCGATGACGTTATGACCACGAACCTTCTGGACCTGGACCTGGACGCCATGGCCGCCTTTTGCGAGCGGCTGGGGGAAAAGCGTTTCCGGGCCACGCAACTGTTCCGCTGGATCCACCAGCGTGGCGCGCGCGATTTCGACCAGATGAGCGATCTGGCCAAGTCCCTGCGCGAGAAACTCAAGGGCTGCGCCCATGTGTCGGGCCTGCAGGCCATCAGCGAGCATGCCTCGGCGGACGGCACGGTGAAGTGGCTGTTCGACGTGGGCGGCGGCAATGCCGTGGAGACGGTCTTCATCCCCGAGGACGACCGCGGCACCCTGTGCATCTCCTCGCAGGCGGGCTGCGCCGTCGGCTGCCGCTTCTGCTCCACGGGGCACCAGGGGTTCAGCCGCAACCTCACCACGGGCGAGATCGTCGCCCAGCTCTGGCATGCCGAGCATGTGCTGCGCCAGCGCCGCGGCGATGGCGAGCGCGTGATCTCCAACGTCGTGATGATGGGCATGGGCGAGCCGCTGCAGAACTACTCGGCCCTGGTGCCGGCGCTGCGCATCATGCTGGACGACCATGGCTACGGCCTGTCGCGCCGCAGGGTGACCGTGTCCACCTCGGGCGTGGTGCCCATGATGGACCGCCTGGGCCGGGATTGCCCCGTGGCGCTGGCCGTGTCCCTGCATGCGCCCAATGACGAGTTGCGCGACAACCTGGTGCCGCTCAACCGCAAGTACCCGCTGCGGGAGTTGCTGGCGGCCTGCCGGCGCTATCTGGAGCACGCGCCGCGTGACTTCATCACCTTCGAATACTGCATGCTCGACGGCGTGAACGACCAGCCCGAGCATGCGCGCGAATTGATAGCGCTCGTGGACCGCAAGGCGGCAGACGGCGGCGTGTCCTGCAAGTTCAACCTGATTCCGTTCAACCCGTTTCCCGCATCGGGCCTGCGCCGCTCTCCTGCGGCGGCGGTGTCGGCATTTGCCAAGCTGCTCTCCGATGCCGGCATCGTCACCACGGTGCGCAAGACCCGCGGCGACGATATCGATGCGGCCTGCGGCCAACTGGCCGGCGACGTCAAGGACCGGACGCGGGTCGGCGAGCGCATGGCCAGGCTGCGGACCATAGAGATCAAGCCCGTTACCTGAGGCTCGGTTCAACGAAGAGAGGCAATTCATGACGGTGTGGCGCACGGATCGAGGTCGGGCAGGGCGTTGGCTGTTGGCCGCCTGCGTTGCGGCGGCCGCACTGGCCGCTCTGGCGGGTTGCGCCCATCAGGCGGCGGACCCCGGGGCTGCGGAGCCGGTGGCGGGCTCCGGCGAGACGGACGTGCGGCGGCGCGCGCGCATCCGGCTGGAGCTGGCCGCCAACTACATGCAGATGGGGCAGACGGCGGTCGCGCTGGACGAGGTGCGCCAGGCCCTTGTCACGGACCCCGGCTACGCCGATGCCTACCACCTGCGCGGGTTGGTGTACATGAGCATGGGGGACCTGGCGCTTGCCGAGGACAGTCTCAAGCGCGCCCAGTCCATGAAGCCGGCCGACCCGGACATCATGCACAACTACGGCTGGCTGCAGTGCCAGCGCCAGCAGTATGAGCAGGCCAACCAGCTGTTCGAGCGCGCCCTGGCCACGCCCACTTATGCCGCGCGCAGCAAGACCCTGATGTCCCAGGGCCTGTGCCACCAGCGCGCCGGCCGCACGGCCGACGCCGAACAGACCCTGCTGCGCGCATACGAGATCGATGCCGGCAATCCGGTGGTGGGCTACCACCTGGCCTCCATCATGCTGGCGCGCGCAGAGGCCAAGCGGGCGCAGTTCTACATCCGCCGCGTCAACAACGGCGAGTTCGCCAATGCGCAGTCCCTCTGGCTGGGCATCAAGGTCGAGCGTGCGCTTGGCGACTCGGTGGCCATGCGGCAATTGGGCGATCAGCTGCACAAGCGCTTCCCCGATGCCAGGGAAACATCGGCATTCGACAGAGGGGCATTCCATGAGTGAGTCGATGGCGACACATGACGCCGACCATTCGGCGCAGGGCGCCGCGGCGCCGGCGGCCGGCGAGTCGGCCGGGGTCCTGCTGCGGCGAGTGCGCGAATCCGCGGGCGTGCACATCGGTGCGCTGGCCGGGGCCCTGAAGGTGCCCGTGGCCAAGCTGCAGGCGCTGGAGGCCGACGACCAGGACGCGTTTCCCGACGTCGTTTTCATGCGTGCGCTGGCATCGAGCGTGTGCCGGACGCTGAAGGCCGATGCCGCCCCCGTCCTGGCGCGGCTGCCCCAGGGCGGACCTGCCCAGCTTCCGCCGGACAAGGGCATCAATACCTCGTTCAAGGATCCGGTTCGCCGGGGGGGCAAGGGCGGCTCCCTGGAGCAGCCCAGGTCGCGCCTGGTGGGCATTGCCGCGCTGGCGCTGCTCGCAGCTGCACTGGCCATGGCCTTCCTGCCCCTTGGCCCGGGCGACGAGAGCGGCGAGGCCGCACCCGCCGCGCAGCAGCCGGTGGCGCCGGAGGCCCGGGAGCCCGTGGACACGGCAGCCGGGCAGCCCGGCCCGGCCGCGGCGCAGGAGGTGCCGGCGCCGGCCGCGCAAACACCGGCGGTGCCCGCGCCCGCGCCTGCGCGCGCTGCACCCGCTGCCGATGAGGCGCCCGCCGCCCAGCAGGCGCCGGCGCCCGGGGACGTGCTCGTCATCCATGCACGCGCCGAGTCCTGGGTGCAGGTGCGCAATGGCGCCGGCCGCGTGGTGCTGCAGAAGGCCCTGGCCGCCGGCGAGAGCTATTCCGCCGAGGGTTCCCCGCCATGGAGCGTGGTGGTCGGCAGGGCCGATGCGACCGACGTCGTCGTGCGCGGCCAGCCCATGGACCTGAAGGCCATTGCGCGCGAGAACGTGGCGCGTTTCGAGGTGGAGTGAATGAGCATGTCCGACACAGCGGTACCCATTGCCATGGTGGCGCCCCTTGCGCGCCGCTCGCGCCAGGCGCGCATCGCCTGGGGCAGCCGCGTCGTCACGGTGGGCGGCGACGCGCCGGTGCGCGTGCAGTCCATGACCAATACCGACACGGTGGACGCGATCGGCACGGCCATCCAGGTCAAGGAGCTGGCGCAGGCCGGCTCCGAGTTCGTGCGCATCACGGTGAACACGCCGGAGGCCGCCGCGGCCGTGCCCTACATCCGCGAGCAGCTCGACCGCATGGGCGAGAGCGTGCCCCTGGTGGGCGACTTCCACTACAACGGCCATCGCCTGCTGACCGAGTTCCCGGACTGCGCGCAGGCGCTGTCCAAGTACCGCATCAACCCCGGCAACGTGGGTAAGGGCGACAAGCGCGACAAGCAGTTCGGCCAGATGATCGAGGCGGCGATGCGCTGGGACAAGGCCGTGCGCATCGGCGTCAACTGGGGCAGCCTGGACCAGGAGCTGCTGGCCCATCTGATGGACGCCAACAGCCGGCGGGCCGAGCCCTGGGATGCGCGCCAGGTCATGTACGAGGCGCTGATCACCTCGGCCATCGAATCGGCGCGCCGCGCCGAGGCCATGGGCCTCGCGGGCGAGCAGATCATCCTCTCGTGCAAGGTCAGCGGCGTACAGGACCTGATCGCCGTGTACCGCGAGCTGGCCCGGCGCTGCGACTACGCGTTGCACCTGGGCCTGACCGAGGCCGGCATGGGCACCAAGGGCATCGTGGCCTCGACCACGGCGCTGTCCATCCTGCTGCAGGAGGGCATAGGCGACACGATCCGCGTGTCGCTCACGCCCCAGCCCGGCGAGGCGCGCACCCAGGAGGTGGTCGTGGCCTCCGAGATCCTGCAGTCGCTGGGGCTGCGCGCCTTCGTGCCCAGCGTGACCGCCTGCCCCGGGTGCGGCCGCACCACCAGCACCACCTTCCAGGAACTGGCCAAGCAGATCGACGACTACCTGCGCGCGCAGATGCCCGTGTGGCGCATGCGCTACCCCGGCGTGGAGCGGCTCAAGGTGGCGGTCATGGGCTGCATCGTCAACGGCCCGGGCGAGAGCAAGCACGCCGACATCGGCATCAGCCTGCCGGGCACCGGCGAGGCGCCCGCGGCGCCGGTGTTCATCGACGGCGAGAAGGCGCTGACCCTGCGCGGGGACAACATCGCCCGGGAGTTCCAGGACATCGTCAACGACTACATCGCCAAGCGCTTCGGGGCGGGCGCCGACGCGTAGCAGTGCAATAAAAACAATAGCTTCTGGCGCTTGCTGGATAAGCGCTGGAGGCCAATTTCATTCAAATAGAAGATCTACACAAGATGCAGAAGCTGGTTGCCATCAAGGGCATGAACGACATCCTGCCGCCCGAGTCGGCGCGCTGGGAATGGCTGGAGGACACGGTGCGCACGCTGATGGCGCGCTACGCCTACCGCAACATCCGCACCCCCATCGTCGAGCCCACGCCGCTGTTCGTGCGCGGCCTGGGCGAGGTGACCGACATCGTCGAGAAGGAGATGTACTCCTTCGAGGACCGCCTGAACGGCGAGCAGCTCACGCTGCGCCCCGAGGCCACGGCCGGCGTGGTGCGCGCCGTGGTCGAGCATTCCATGCTGTACGACGGCGGCAAGCGTCTGTACTACATGGGCCCCATGTTCCGCCACGAGCGGCCCCAGCGCGGGCGCTACCGCCAGTTCCACCAGATCGGCGCCGAGGCCCTGGGCTTCCCGGGCGCCGAGGCCGATGCCGAGATCATCCTGCTCGCCCACGCGCTGTGGGCCGAGCTGGGCCTGAAGGACGTGCGCCTGGAGCTCAACAGCCTGGGCCAGCCCGACGAGCGCCGCGCCCACCGCGCGGCGCTGATCGCGCACCTGGAGCAGCACCAGGACGTGCTCGACGAGGACGCGCGCCGGCGCCTGCACAGCAACCCGCTGCGCATCCTGGACACCAAGAACCCCGCCATGCAGGCCGTCGTGGAGGCCGCGCCGCGGCTCATCGACTTCCTGGGCGAGGCGTCGCTGAAGCATTTCGAGACCGTCAAGGCCATCCTGGACGCCAATGGCGTGGCCTGGAGCCTCAACCCGCGCCTGGTGCGCGGCATGGACTACTACAACCTCACGGTGTTCGAGTTCGTCACCGACCAGCTCGGCTCGCAGGGCACGATCTGCGGCGGCGGCCGCTATGACTACCTGATCGAGCAGATCGGCGGCAAGCCGGCACCCGCCGTGGGCTGGGCCCTGGGCGTGGAGCGCGTGCTGGAACTCATCAAGGAGCAGGAGGCGCAGGCGCCCCGGCCCGCGGCCGATGCCTATGCCATCGTGCCCGACGCGTCCGCGCTGCCCGCGGTCATGGCGGCCCTGCAGCGGCTGCGCGCGCTGGGCGTGTCGGTGCAGATGCACAGCTCCACGGCGGCGGGCGAGGGCATGGGCAGCATGAAGTCGCAGTTCAAGAAGGCCGACGCCAGCGGCAGCCGCTTCGCCCTGGTCTTCGGCGCCGACGAGATGGCGCGCGGCGCCGTCACCATCAAGCCCCTGCGCGACGGCGGCGAGCAGGTCGAGCGCCCGCTGGCCGCCCTGGCGGACTGGGCCGCCAGCCTACAATCGCCGCGCTGAACGGAAACCCCCAACATGGCCAACAACTTCGACCTTCAAGAACAAGAACAGCTCGACGAGCTCAAGCACTTCTGGAACACCTGGGGCACGCCCATCACCTGGGTGCTGGTCCTCGTCATGGGCGGGTTCGCCGCGTGGAATGGCTACCAGCTGTGGCAGAGCCGCCAGGCCCAGCAGGCCACGGCCCTGGTGGAGGCCGTGGAACTGGCCGCGCAGTCGGGCGACCTGGCGCGCGTGGAGCAGGCCTTCGGCGACCTGAAGTCCGGCTACGGCGGCACCATCCAGGCCGGCCAGGCGGGCCTGCTGGCGGCCAAGGCCCTGGCCGATGCCGGCAAATGGGACGCCGCCAAGGGCGTGCTGGCCTGGGTGGCGGAAAAGGCTTCCGACGAGGGCTACATGGCCCTGGCCAGGCTGCGCCTGGCAGGGGTGCTGATCGAGGAGAAGGCCTACGACGAGGCGCTGGCCCAGCTGTCGGCGCGTTTCCCGTCCGAGTTCGCCGGCACCGTCGCCGACCGCAAGGGCGACGTGCTCGCGCTGCAGGACAAGAAGCAGGAGGCGATCGCCGAATACCGGCGCGCCTACCAGGCCCTCGACGCGGGCATCGAATACCGGCGCCTGGTGGAGGCCAAGCTCAACGCCCTGGGCGCGCAGGCCGAGGCGGTGGCCTCGGCCGCACCCGCGGGAGGTGCGCAGTGAGCGCGGCGCGCAGGAGCTGCCGGGCCCTGTGGGGCGCGCTCGCGCTGGCGGGCCTGCTCGGCGTGAGCGGCTGTTCGCTGTGGGGCGGCTCCTCGAAGCCCAAGCCCGCCGAACTCGGCCCCAACGTCCCCGTGCTCGGCGTGCGCCAGGCCTGGACGGCCCGGATCGGCGCCGTGGAGGGGGTATCGCTCGACGTCCACGTGAACGGCAGCGTGGTCACGCTGGCGTCCGCCAATGGCGAGATCGCCGCGATCGACGCACGCACGGGCGGCGACGTCTGGCGCACCCAGCTCAACCTGCCGCTGGCATCGGGCGTGGGCAGCGACGGCCGGTGGAGCGCCGTGGTGTCCAGGAACGCCCAGGTCGTGGTCCTCGACGGCGCGCGCGAAATCTGGCGCAAGCCCCTGCAGGCGCAGGCCTATACGGCGCCGCTGGTGGCGGGCCATCGCGTGTTCGTGCTGGCCGCCGACCGCTCCATCACCGCCTTCGATGCGGCCACCGGCTACCAGCTGTGGCGCCAGCAGCGCCCGGGCGAGCCGCTGATCCTGCGCGAGGGCGGCGTCCTGATGGCGGTGGGCGACACCCTGGTGGCCGGCCTGTCGGGGCGCCTGGTGGGCTTCAATCCGGACAACGGCGTGGTGCGCTGGGAGGCGCCCCTGGCGAGCCCGCGCGGCACCAACGACGTGGAGCGCCTGGTCGAGATCGTGGGCCGCACCAGCCGTGTCGGCGACGGCGTGTGCGCGCGGGCCTTCCAGGCCACCGTGGGCTGCATCGATGCCGGGCGCGGCACGGTCCTGTGGACCCAGCCCGCCAGCGGCAGCGAGGGCATCGACGGGGACGGCAGCATGTTGTTCGGCACGGAGAGCAATGGCACGGTCGCCGCTTGGCGCCGCGCCGATGGCGTGCGCGCATGGACGTCCGAGAGGCTGCAGTTCCGCAAGTTGACGGCGCCTTTGCTGCTCGGCCGCTCGGTGGTCATCGGCGACGACACGGGGCTGGTGCATCTGCTGTCGCGCGAGGACGCCGCGCCGCTCAACCGGCTGACGACGGATGGCTCGGCCATCGCGGCGTCGCCTGTGGCCGCCGGCGACACCCTGGTGGTGGTGACGCGCAAGGGCGGTGTCTACGGCTTCCGCCCGGACTGATCGATATAGGACGCTGGGATGAAACCGGTCATCGCCCTGGTGGGGCGGCCCAACGTGGGCAAATCCACCCTGTTCAACCGCCTGACCAAGTCGCGCGACGCCATCGTGGCCGACTTCGCCGGCCTCACGCGCGACCGCCACTATGGCAACGGCCGCCAGGGTAAGCACGAATTCATCGTCATCGACACGGGAGGCTTCGAGCCCGACGCATCCAGTGGCATCTACCGCGAGATGGCCAAGCAGACCCAGCAGGCCGTGGCCGAGGCCGATGTGGTGATCTTCGTCGTGGACGTGCGCGGCGGCCTCTCGGCGCAGGACCACGACATCGCCAAGTACCTGCGCCGCCTGGGCAAGCCCTGCGTGCTGGCCGGCAACAAGGCCGAGGGCATGCAGGACAGCGCCCACCTGGCCGAGTTCTACGAGCTGGGCCTGGGCGAGGTGCACCCCGTCTCGGCCGCGCATGGCCAGGGCGTGCGCAGCCTGGTGGAACTGGCGCTCAAGCCCCTGGCCCTGCCCGAGATGGACGAGGGCGACGCCGTCGCCGAGGCCAACGTCATACGCCTTGCCGTGGCGGGGCGCCCCAACGTGGGCAAGTCCACGCTGATCAACACCTGGCTCGGCGAAGAACGCCTGGTGGCCTTCGACATGCCGGGCACCACGCGCGACGCCATCTCGGTGCCCTTCGAGCGCAATGGCCAGAAATTCGAGCTGATCGACACCGCAGGCCTGCGCCGCAAGGGCAAGGTGTTCGAGGCGATAGAGAAGTTCTCTGTCGTCAAGACCCTGCAGGCCATCGAGTCGGCCAACGTGGTGCTGCTGCTGCTCGATGCGACCCAGGGCGTGACGGACCAGGATGCGCACATCGCGGGCTACATCCTGGAGAGCGGCCGCGCCGTGGTCATCGCCGTGAACAAATGGGACGCGGTGGACGACTATGGCCGCCAGCAGCTCGAACGTTCCATAGAAACGCGCCTGTCCTTCCTCAAGTTCGCCCCGCTGCACTTCATCTCGGCCATGAAGCGCCAGGGCATAGGGCCGCTGTGGGCCTCCATCGTGCAGGCCTACAAGTCCGCCAACCGCAAGATGCCCACGCCGGTGCTGACCCGGCTGCTCCAGGAGGCTGTGCAGTTCCAGAGCCCCAAGCGCTCCGGCATGTTCCGGCCCAAGCTGCGCTATGCGCACCAGGGCGGCATGAATCCTCCGGTGATCGTGATCCACGGAAACTCCCTGGAGCATGTCACGGACGCCTACAAGCGCTTTCTCGAAGGACGGTTCCGCAAGGAGTTCGACCTCGTCGGGACGCCGCTGCGCATAGAGCTCAAGAGCTCCAGCAATCCGTACGCCGACAAGCACGAATCCTGATCCCCTGAGCCGCGTACGGCACCCTGACTGTGGTAAGGTGCCGGTTTACAACAACACTCTTGAACACGGAGAATATCGTGAGCAATAAAGGTCAGCTTCTTCAAGATCCCTTCCTGAACGCGCTGCGTCGCGAGCATGTGCCGGTATCCATCTACCTGGTGAACGGCATCAAGCTGCAGGGTCAGATCGAATCCTTCGACCAGTACGTGGTGCTGCTGCGCAACACGGTGACCCAGATGGTCTACAAGCACGCCATCTCCACGATCGTTCCGGGCCGCGCCGTCAACTTCTCGACGGCCGAGGCCGCCGACGGGGACGGCCAATAAGCCCGCGCCGCAGCCCGAGGCTGCAACCGGGGCGCAAGCGCTTCGCATGCAAGGGCCTGCAGCCTTGAGTTCCAACCCATCGCCCGATACCGATTTCACGCCGGTCCTCCTGGTCGGCGTGGATTTCGGCCTTCCCCATTTCGACGCCGAGTTGCAGGAACTGGGGCTGCTGGCCCAGACGGCGGGCCTGAAGCCGGTGGCGCGCCTGACCTGCAAGCGCAAGGCCCCCGACGCCGCCCTGTTCGTGGGCAGCGGCAAGGCCGGCGAGATCCAGACCCTGGCGCAAATGCATGGCGCCAAGGAGGTGCTGTTCGACCAGGCCCTGAGCCCGGCACAGCAGCGCAACCTCGAGCGCCATCTGCAGATGCCGGTCAACGACCGGACGTTGCTCATCCTGGAAATCTTTGCCCAGCGCGCCCGCAGCCATGAGGGCAAGCTGCAGGTGGAACTGGCGCGGCTGCAGTACCTGAGCACGCGGCTGGTGCGGCGCTGGTCGCACCTGGAGCGCCAGCGCGGCGGTATCGGCACGCGTGGCGGCCCGGGCGAGACGCAAATCGAACTCGACCGCCGCATGATCGGCGAGGCCATCAAGCGCACCCGCGAGCGGCTCGTCAAGGTCAAGCGCCAGCGGGCCACGCAGCGCCGCCAGCGCGAGCGCCGTGACACGTTCAACATATCGCTGGTCGGCTACACCAATGCCGGCAAGTCCACGCTGTTCAACGCCCTGGTGAAGGCCCGGGCGTATGCCGCCGACCAGCTGTTCGCCACGCTCGATACCACGACGCGCCAGCTCTACCTGGGCGAGGCCGTGGGATCGGTGTCCCTGTCCGATACGGTGGGCTTCATCCGCGATCTGCCCCATGGCCTGGTGGATGCCTTCCAGGCCACGCTCCAGGAGGCGGTCGATGCCGATCTGCTGCTGCATGTGGTGGATGCCGCCAACCCCGGCTACCCCGAGCAGATCGCGCAGGTGCAGCGGGTGCTGGCCGAGATCGGCGCGGCGGAGATTCCGCAGCTGCTCGTGTTCAACAAGTTCGATGCCATGCCCGCCGAGACCAGGCCCGCACGGCTGCAGGACATGTATGAACTCGACGGGCGCCAGGTGCCGCGCATCTTCGTGAGCGCCCGCCAGGGCGAGGGAATCCCGGCACTGCGCGAACTGCTGGCCCACATGGCCCAGGAAGCCGCGGCGCGCGACATGACCCCTGGCGAGACTGCTGAATTACCAGGCCCTCCGGACTGATTGGGCACAATGCCGGACGTTACAGGTGTACAGAGAACAAGAGAACTTGCGCATGAACCTTCATAACCGCGCCTCCCGCTGGGCATTGCTGCCCGAGCGCATCCGGGGGATGTTCAACCTCAACGACCCGCGCTGGGGCCGTGGGGACGACAAGGGCGAAGGGGGCCAACGCCCGGAGCCGGAGCGCCCTTCCACGGACCAGCCGCAGGGTGGCCGAGGGCGTGGGCAGAACTCCTCGGGCCAGCCGCCCGACCTCGACGAGCTCTGGCAGGACCTGAACCGCAAGCTGGGCGGCCTTTTTGGCGGGCGCAATGGCGGTGGCCGCGGGTCGGCACCGGGCGGCGGCAATGGCGGCGGCTTTCAGCCCGACATGAAGAACGCCGGCGTGGGCGTGGGCCTGATCGCCGTCATTGCCGTCCTGATCTGGCTGGGCACGGGCTTCTTCATCGTGCAGGAAGGCCAGCAGGCCGTGATCACCCAGTTCGGCAAATACAAAAGCACGGTCAATGCCGGCTTCAACTGGCGCCTGCCTTATCCCATCCAGCGCCACGAGCTGGTGTTCGTGACCCAGATCCGCTCGGTGGACGTGGGGCGTGACACCATCATCAAGAGCACGGGGCTGCGCGAATCCGCCATGCTGACGGAGGACGAGAACATCGTCGAGATCAAGTTCGCCGTGCAGTACCGCCTGAATGACGCGCGCGCGTGGCTGTTCGAGAGCCGCAACCCGGCCGATGCCGTGGTGCAGGTGGCCGAAACGGCGGTGCGCGAAGTCGTGGGCAAGATGCGGATGGACACGGCGCTCGCCGAGGAGCGCGACCAGATCGCCCCGCGCGTGCGCAATCTGATGCAGACCATCCTGGACCGCTACAAGATCGGCGTGGAGGTGGTCGGCATCAACCTGCAGCAGGGCGGCGTGCGCCCGCCCGAGCAGGTCCAGGCGGCATTCGACGATGTGCTCAAGGCCGGCCAGGAGCGCGAGCGTGCCAAGAACGAAGCGCAGGCCTATGCGAACGATGTGGTTCCGCGCGCGGCCGGCACGGCATCGCGGCTCGCGGAAGAGGCCGCCGCTTACAAGGCCCGTGTCGTGGCACAGGCGCAAGGCGATACGCAGCGTTTCAGCGACATCCTGACCGAATACCAGAAGGCGCAGCAGGTGACCCGCGACCGCATGTATATCGAAACCATGCAGCAGATCTACAGCAACGTCACCAAGGTCCTGGTGGAGTCGCGCCAGGGTTCGAACCTGCTGTATCTGCCGCTCGACAAGATCATGCAGAGCGTGTCGCAGACGCCGCCCGCCGCGGCGCACGAAGCACCGCCGGCAGCCGGCTCCGGCAGCGTGCCGCCGGCATCGTCTTCCCAATTCCAGGGCGACACCCGTTCGCGCGACGCCAGCCGCTCGCGCGAGCGCGAGTCCCGATAGGAGATCCGTGTGAACAGAATCGGATTCATTGCCTCGACCCTTCTCGTGCTGCTGGCGCTGGCCAGCTCCATGATGTTCGTGGTGGACCAGCGGCAGTTCGGCGTGGTGTATGCCCTGGGCCAGATCAAGGACGTGCTCACCGAGCCGGGCCTGTACTTCAAGCTGCCGCCCCCGTTCCAGAACGTGCGCTACATCGACAAGCGCCTGCTGACGCTGGACAGCTCGGATACCGAGTCCATGCTGACGGCGGAGAAGCAGCGCGTGGTGATCGACTGGTATGTGCGCTGGCGCATCAGCGAGCCGTCGGAATACATCCGCAACGTGGGGCTGGACGAGAACGCCGGCGCCCTGCAGCTCAACCGCGTGGTGCGCAACGCGTTCCAGGAAGAGGTCAACCGCCGCACCGTCAAGGAACTGCTGTCGGTCAAACGCGATGCGCTCATGTCCGACGTCAAGCGCGAGGTGCTGGAGGCCGTGCGCGGCGCCAAGCCCTGGGGCGTGGACGTGGTGGACGTGCGCATCACCCGCGTGGACTATGTGGAGGCGATCACCGAGTCGGTGTACCGCCGCATGGAGGCCGAGCGCAAGCGCGTGGCCAATGAATTGCGCTCCACCGGTGCCGCCGAGGGCGAGAAGATCCGCGCCGATGCCGACCGTCAGCGCGAAATCATCATCGCCAATGCCTACCGCGATGCGCAGAAGGTCAAGGGCGAAGGCGATGCCGAAACCTCGCGGCTGTATGCCCAGGCCTTCGGCCGCGACCCCCAGTTCGCGCAGTTCTACCGCAGCCTCGAGGCCTACAAGGCGAGCTTCAATCGCAAGAGCGACCTGGTGGTGCTCGATCCGTCGTCCACCGAGTTCTTCAAGGCCTTCCGCGGTGCGGGGGCCGGAGCAACTGCGCCTGCAGCGCCGCGCAAGCCCTGATTGCGCTGAGGCTGGGCGGAAGCACCCATGGATTGGGAAGCCAGCTTTTGGGCGGCCCTGGGCCTGGTTCTGGTGATCGAGGGGGTCTTCCCCTTCATATCCCCCGCGGGCTGGCGGCGCATGTTCACGCAGATCCTGCAGTTGCGCGACGGGCAGATCCGCTTCTGCGCGCTGCTGAGCATCGCCGCGGGTGGCCTGGTGCTTCTGCTCCTGTAGCCGTTGCGTCATCCGGCAGGGATGCCCTTCACCGAGCCGGTAGAATCGTCTTTTTAACAGCCTCCCCCCTCCCATGTCTGCCTGGGTCCTGCCGGATCACATTGCCGATGTTTTGCCCTCCGAGGCGCGGCACATCGAAGAACTTCGCCGCGGGCTGCTGGATACGGCCTGCAGTTACGGATACGAGTTGGTCATGCCTCCCTTGCTGGAGCATCTGGACTCGCTGCTGACCGGTACCGGCGAGGCGCTGGACCTGCAGACCTTCAAATTGGTGGACCAGCTCTCGGGCCGCTCTCTGGGCTTGCGTGCGGATACCACGCAGCAGGTGGCGCGCATCGACGCCCATCTGCTGAACCGGCGCGGCGTGACGCGGCTGTGCTATTGCGGCCCTGTGCTGCACACGCGGCCGGACCGCCCCCACGCGACGCGTGAGCCGCTGCAGTTCGGCGCGGAAATCTACGGGCACCCGGGCATCGAGGCCGATATCGAGGCCGTTCTGCTGTCGCTGGAGTGCCTGCGCAGCGCGAATGTGCAGGACGTCAGCGTGGATCTGGCCGACGTGCGCATCGTGCGCAGCCTGCTCGCCGGTCTGCCGGTAGGCCTTCAGACACTGGCCAGGGTGCATGCGGCGCTGGCTGCCAAGGACGCCAGCGAACTGGCCACCCTCGCGCGCGACTTCCCCGCGAACGCGCGCGAGGGGCTGCTCGCCCTGCTGCAGCTGTATGGCGACGCCTCCGTGCTGGATGAGGCTGAAATCGCACTCAAATCCATATCTGGCGTGCGCCAGGCGCTATCGGATTTGAGATCCATTGCGGCACGCGTGCAAAGCGCACGGGTGACGTTCGATCTGGCCGATCTGCGCGGGTATGCGTACTACAGTGGCGCGCGCTTTGCAGTCTATGCCCAGGGGGCGAGCGATGCCCTCGTGCGTGGCGGGCGCTATGACGAGGTGGGCGCGGTTTTCGGGCGCAACCGTCCGGCGGCGGGCTTCAGCCTGGACGTCAAGCAACTGGTCGGCGTGGTCTCGCCGCGTCCGCTCAAGGCCGCCATCCGGGCGCCCTGGGGAGAGGCCCAGGATGTCAATGCCGCGATCGCTGCCTTGCGCCAGCAGGGCGAGACCGTGGTGTGCATGCTGCCGGGTCATGGCAGCGAGGTCGATGAATTCCACTGCGACCGTGAATTGGTCCAGGTGGGAGGGCGTTGGGTCGTCCGGGCCCTTTGAATTTTTCTGCATTTGAATCGGGTTTGACATGAAAGCAAGCAAGGGTCGCAACGTCGTCGTGGTCGGCACCCAGTGGGGCGACGAGGGCAAGGGCAAACTGGTGGACTGGCTGACCGAAAGCGCGCAGGGCGTCGTGCGCTTCCAGGGCGGGCACAACGCGGGCCACACGCTGGTCATCAACGGCGTCAAGACGGCGCTGCACCTGATCCCCAGCGGCATCATGCGCCCCGGCGTGAAGTGCTATATCGGCAATGGCGTGGTGCTGTCGGCGGCCAAGCTGTTCGAGGAAATCGAGGGGCTGGAAAAGGCCGGCGTCGAGGTGCGCCCGCGCCTGCGCATTTCCGAGGCCTGCCCCCTGATCCTGCCGTTCCATGCGGCGCTCGACGTAGCCCGCGAGGCCGCGCGCGAGCACGGCGGCGTCGAGAAGATCGGCACCACCGGACGCGGCATCGGCCCGGCCTACGAGGACAAGATTGCACGCCGCGCGCTGCGCGTGCAGGACCTCAAGTATCCGGAGCGCTTCGCGGCCAAGCTGCGTGAACTGCTGGCCTTGCACAACCATGTGCTGACCACCTTCCTGGGCTCGGGCGGCTTCCAGTTCAGCGATGCGCTCACGCCCTACATCAAGGACGGGCAGGTGCAGTTCGAGCCGGTCTTTGCCGAAGCCATGCGCCATGCCGAAATGCTCAAGCCGATGATGGCCGACGTGTCGCGCGAACTCAACGAAGCCCACGCGGCCAGTGCCAACCTGCTGTTCGAAGGCGCCCAGGGCACGCTGCTGGATGTGGACCACGGCACCTATCCCTATGTGACGTCGAGCAACTGCGTGGCGGGCAATGCCGCCGCGGGCTCGGGCGTGGGCCCCGGCCTACTGCACTACATCCTGGGCATCACCAAGGCTTATTGCACGCGCGTCGGTGGCGGCCCGTTCCCCACGGAGCTGGACTGGGAAACGCCGGGCACGCCGGGCTATCACATGAGCACCGTGGGGGCCGAAAAAGGCGTGACCACGGGTCGCAGCCGGCGCTGTGGCTGGTTCGACGCGGCCCTGCTCAAGCGCAGTGCGCAGGTCAACGGCCTGTCGGGGCTGTGCATCACCAAGCTGGATGTGCTCGATGGCCTGCCGGAACTGTGGTTGTGCGTGGGCTATGAGCTCGATGGCGAGCGCCTGGACCTGCTGCCCATGGGCGCCGAGGAGATCGCCCGCTGCCAGCCCATCTACGAAAAGATGGGCGGATGGACGCAGTCCACGGTCGGGGTGACGTGCTATGACGACCTGCCGGCCAACGCCCGCCGCTATCTGGAGCGTATCGAGCAGGTGACGGGCGTGCCCATTGCCATGGTCTCGACCAGTCCCGACCGCGATCACACCATCCTGATGCACAACCCCTATGCCGCAGCATAAGGAAATCCGAAGAAATATGGCCATGGTGCATGCGTATAAAGCGTCGATAGCTATCAACTGAGGAGCAATGAATGCTGACAGAAGACGGTAAGCATCTCTATGTGAGCTATGACGAGTACCACAGCCTCATCGAAAAACTGGCATTGAAGGTGTACCAGTCCGGCTGGGAGTTCGACACCATCCTGTGCTTGGCTCGCGGAGGCTTGCGTCCTGGCGACATCCTGAGCCGCATTTTCGACAAGCCTCTTGCCATCATGTCCACCAGTTCCTACAGGGCAGAGGCGGGCACCGTGCAGGGGCATCTGGACCTTGCGCGCTTCATCACCACGCCCAAGGGGGAAATCGCCGGGCGAGTGCTGTTGGTGGATGACCTGGCGGACTCGGGGCACACGCTGAACGCCGTGGTCCGCATGCTCAGGAGCAACTACGCGCCCATCACCGAACTGCGCAGTGCCGTGATCTGGACCAAGGGGCTGTCGACCTTCACTCCGGACTACTCCGTGGAGTTCCTGCCTACCAACCCATGGATCCATCAGCCTTTCGAAGGCTACGACAGCCTGACGCCGGACAAGCTGGTGGAAAAATGGCGCTGGTAAGTCCTTCGTTCTGAAAAGAGGGCCGGCGAGCCAAACATGAGGGATTTTTCCGCTATACTTGCGGGCTTGCTGCAGCGAAAGCCAGTTCCCAGCCGGGACTTGATGGCTGCGGCGAGAAGGAAAGAAATTTCCTTGCCTGGAGTAGTCAGGAGGTTCAAAACCGATGTATACTTCAAGGCTTCGCTGGCGGAGGCGGACTGTTGTCGAGAGATGGTGGTTTGCGAAGTTGGCGGGGGTCGAAAGACCACAAAGTTTGACAGGTCTTTAAAAAACGTGTCATAATTCAAGGCTTCGCTGATCGCAGCGAAGTTTGGAAGTTGAAAGAGATTTTGGCTTCCCGGATCGTTAAAAACATACA
>NZ_JBTNEH010000019.1:0-100501 GCF_054512775.1 Alicycliphilus sp. T452 | reverse complement strand
AGAAAGGAGATCGAAAAGCAGCAGACCCGATAGACTTATCCACAACCGAGTAGCCAGAACATCCATCAACCCAGTGGCTCAGTATTCGACGTGATCACTGGCTCAGTTGTGCTGATGAATCAACAGCACCGCCGACCTCGGCGATCATCCGTTCGGTCTGGCCGACGATTTCCGGGTGCAATCGGCGCAGGAACTGGTTCACCTCCAGATACTGGTAATCCCGATCCGGGGTGAAGCCGACTGTCTGGTACGCGCGGATCAGACTGCCGAAGCGGTGCGCATAAGCCGCTGCCGAGGGCATCCCTTCGGTTTCATCGATGATCAGGCCGGAGAGATAACCGTGCCGCTGGTACAGGCTGCGCAGCTTTTCGATCAGCTCTTCGTCGGTGTATCGATGTGCCCGTGCGCGCAGGATGCCTTGTGCGGTGTAGAACAGGTCAGGTGGGACGATGCCCTCGAACGCGCCTTCCTTCTTGATCCACATCTCGGGGCTGTTGACCACCCGATGCTTCTTGAGCTTGAAGGAGCGCCTGTTGTAGACGTTGTTGCCGATGTATTTCTCGTTGGACAACACCTCCCGCACGGTAGCGCGCGTCCAGTCACGACCGAGGTCGGTGCAAATGCCCTGGGTGTTGAGACGTTCGGCGATCTCCGATTCGGTCAGGTTGTCGTCGACGAACCAACGGTAGATCCGGTTGACGACGGCGACCTCCGCATCCGGCCCAGGCTGCAGGATGACGCGGTCGGTTTGCAAACTCTTGTGCTCGCCGCGCGAGAGTTCACTCTTGACCGATCCGGACTGGTCGATCAGCACACGTCGCAGGCCATAGCCTGCGGGCCCGCCTTGGCGGTACCCCAGTTCGATCAGGCGGCACTGCCCTGCGAAAACCTTGGCCGACAACTCCCGGCTGTATTCACCGGCCATCGCGCGCTTGACGCCCTTGACGATGGTGGACACGGGCGACCCGTCGTTTTCGAACTGTTCGGCGCAGTAGGCGACCTGAATGCCGGCGCGGCGGCAGATGTACTCGTAATAGGCGCTCTCGTCGGCGTCCTGGAACCGCCCCCAGCGGCTCACGTCATAGACGAGGATGATCTGGAAGTCTGCGTTGTCCGTTTCGACGTCCCTGATCAATTGCTGCAGCGCCTGACGGCCATCGATGCGCAATCCGCTCTTGCCTTCGTCGGCGTAGGTGCGGACGATCTCGATGTTGCGCCGGGTGGCGTACTCGCGGATTTTGTCGCCCTGATTCTCCGTCGAGTACTGCTGGTGCTCGGTCGACATCCGCACGTATTGCGCGGCCCGAAACACCGGGCCCGACCCCGGCGGGTGTGGAGGAGGTTCGATCTCTTGCATAGGCCCGGTCACTCTGTGATTGGTGCTCTCGGGTCCGCCACTCCATTCAATGCATGCGCTGCCGCCTGATGGCGAAAGCGCATACGGTCGGAATCGTTGCCATGCAGAACATTCGAGAGCCTGTTTGGGGTCGACGTTACGGGCGGACTGCCGAGGTGTCGATCAAGTCCTCTCTTGACACGTCTATCTTGCACGGACACGTCGCGCAGACCGGCGTGATCTCGACGACCCAGGAATCGCCGTTTCCCCTCGGAAACGCCGGGTGTCGGGTGATGCGGTATAGGCCGGTTGGCAGGTCGCACACGTCCATCTTTGCAAGATCGACATCTGCCTCGTTGGCATCCCGCAGACGCTGGCGCTCACGGTTGCGCTGTGCGTACTCGGGCTGATCGTCGCGGTAGTTGCGCCAGTAGTCCTGATTTCGCTGCGACCACGCCTGTTGGGCTGCGCGCTGGTTGATCCGGTAGTCGGGATCGGACTGGAGCTTGGCCCGTTGCCACTGGCGCTTGCGGGCACGCTGGCAGTCGGGTGCGGAACAGTAGGCCTGGTCGGGAACTTGAGGGCGGGGCACGAAGTGCACGCCGCAGCAAGCGCAGTGCTTGGTCGTCATTGGTGGGCTCCATACAAAATTCGTATGGAAACCCGCGAGCAGATTGGTTATTTCTGATCGCCCACCTTATCCGGCAAATCTCCTGTCAGCCAGGCCACGAAGGTGGCCAGTTTCAGCGCACGCTGCAGGGGCGTCCTGGACATGTGCGTGGACGCGATCACGCGAAACGCAGGAATGCCGCGATCAGGCCCAGGAAAATGGCGCCCTGCACTTGGGGACTCCGGGGCGTTTCACCCAGCAGCCATGTAGCGTAGGTTTCGCAATTGCGGTCCAGCAGTCGGTAGGGGCCCCGGTGCTGCAGCGATAGGGTGAGCCGCTGCATGATTTGCGCCCGCTGCTCGGGTGCGGCGCGTCGGATTTCTTTGATGGGCCGACCTTGTGCGAACTCCGCGAAGGTCACGACGTGTTCGCCGTCAGGGGTCAGGTGCGCGACGTTACCGTCGGGCAGTTGAACGCCCCAGTGTTCCCCCAGGCCAGTCAGCTTGGGTCGAGAAACGATTCTGATCGGATGGATGTTGAAGAACAAGAGAGCCTCCTGATGTCGTCGTCTGCATTGACGCAGCGCCCCGGCCGATGCCCGCGCAGGGCGGGCATCGGGAGGCAGCAACGATTACTTGCTCTTTGACTTGCTGGAGCTGGCCTTTTGGGTCAGTGCCGATGCCGCCACGGATTTGACGGATGCAGGTGTGCGTGGATTGCTCAACAACTTGGCGGCTGTCGATGCCACGCGGGCGGAGGTCTGTTCGTTCGTAGGTTTCTTGGAGGACATGGGATTTTCCTTATCAGTTCGCGGAAAGAGGGAAAGACGGGAGTCAGGTCCTGCTGATTCCCGCCCGGGATGGATCAGGCAAACAATTGCATCTGACCCGGATGCGAGCGCCAGTGCTGGCACACAGCCTCCCGGCGTCCGAACCGGAACCGGGTGTATGCGCGCACGAAGACGCTCTTCCATCGGTGGTAGGCCATGGCCAACTCCTCATGAAAGTTGAGGGGGTTTGGGCTTGCCAGCACACCGCGAACTGGTAAAATCCGCTGTCCGTTCAAGACATGATGTGCATGGGTGGTTTGGTAGCCCCCTATTCACCTCACCAAAGGCTCTGGAGTGTTGGTAGCACTTCAGGGCCTTTTTCTTTGGTGTTGGCGGCTGGGCACTGGCCCAACTGCGGCAACACCGTGATGCCTGCCGGCACGGGCACTGACTCGATAGCGAGTTCGATTCCGTACTGGCAAGTGGATTCTATGATAATCCCGAAAAAGGATCAATGCAAATGATCAATTCCCTTTTTGGGACTTTTGTTCATTGATCCAGTAGCTGACTGACCTGTCCCGTCTTGCCGATGAGGTGCGAGAGCAGGCGGAAGTTCTTCTCTTCGTGGCGCAGACGTCCTGCCACGATGGCCGGATGCACGCCGATCTCATCGGCGAAAGCAATGGCGTCTTCGGACAGAAGCGTTGTCCGCACTTTAGCGGTGCGCCAGCTCTTTTCAGGGATCAATGCTTCCCCGGCCATGGCATCGGCTTCCGCTTCGACCTTTTGGGGATTGCTGCGATCCAAGTCGTCGATGAACACCGGGGCCTCGGCTGTCAGATGCTTGGCAACGTGCGCCAACTCGTGGAGCAAGGCAAACCAGAAGTTGTCGAATCGGTCATGTCGCAACGTCAGGGCGACGATCGGTCGATCGTTATCGAGCATTGCAGCGCCATCGAGGAAGGTGCGTTTGAAGTGCTTTTCGATGACTAGCGTGATGCCGTGGCGCGCAAGGTACTCGCGTGCAAGTTTTGGCCCCTCATCGAATGTGGACAGCTTGGCCAGTTCACGCATCCAGGCCAGTGTGATGGTTCCGTGCTTGTACTCTCTGACGGCGTTGACGGCTCGCGCTTGCCGCAAGACGCACATACGCCAAGCCAAGAGAGCCATCTCATCTGCTTTGCGATCCCCGCGCTGATGCATCGGAGCGCGCAGAAAAGCCGGACTGACTTGCTTGGGCAGCAGGTCTTGCATGAATTTCCTGACCAGATCTTCGGCGTATTCTTTGAGACGCTGTGCATTCCCTTCGAAATCCCCGAAGCAGCCTCGCTCCAGCATTTCCTTGAGTGGGAACCGTGTGAAGTCCATCTCCGGCTCCTGATCGACGACCGAACTGTCCGTTTCGACGTCTTCGATCAGGATGTCTGCGGGGATGCCCAAGCCCTGGTTGAGTCGGCGGATCATGGGCAGGGACAGTGGGCGCTTGCGCGACAGCACCTCCGAGACCTTGGAGATCGAGCCGATGTAAGGGATCAGATCCTTGCGGGAGAGCTGCATCTGATCCATGCGGAAAAGAATCGACTCGATCGGGTCGGCCTTGACCGGGGGAACGGTTTGGCGTTCGAAGTCCTGGATGACCAAGGCCAGCAGCTCGAGCTCGTTTTCTTCTTTAGAGTTGGCCTTGGGGTCGAGCGACATGAGCGCAGACAAGCGCGCCATCGCTGCTTCGTAGTCTTCCGCACTCTTGATGATCTTCACATTCATCGCCATCTCCACCTGTCGTTTGCTTGCCTTACACACGTCTGCCTAGAACTTTTTCTTGTCGTACTCGGCATGTGTCCCGACCCACTCCACCACCACCAGTCCGTTCTGATATCGGACCTTAACCACAAGCCGATATGAGTTGCCCTTGATGTCAAAGATGACTCTGTTGTCGGCCAAGAAATCCGCGCTTCTGTATCTGCGCTTGATGTCATGCGACGTTTTCCAGTTCTCACGCTCGACATCCGTCTGCCACGCGTCCAGTGGCCCACGCGAGGCTGCATGATCTTTTTTGAACGCCTCGAGGATGGGCAAACCCAGAATTCGCATGTAGGGACGATGTGTTCATGGTCAGGCTTGCATTGTATTTCCCAAAAAGGGAAATGTCAATGGCGGACCTCGATGAAGCGAGGGAAGTCGGTGCAAACCAGCGACCGGCGGACAGTCACCAGGGGCATGTTCGAGAGGTTGGCAGGAAGCTCGTGAGCCCGACACGGCGCTGCTCGACATCACGTAGTTGCTGGATAGCGGGGTAATTGGGCCAAATCGTCGAATCCACGCCCTCAAGACCCATGCAGTACTATCTGATTCTGAAAGCGGACGCGGGTTCGGTTCCGTGTTCCACCACCACACCAACGTCCAAGGGCGTTCGCCGACATCCGGCGAACGCCCTTTTTCTTTGAAAAATCAACGTTCTACAGTGCGCTGAGGTGCGGTAAGGTGCGCCTGCATCCAGGCCGTCACCGGGGAACAAACCGGGGAACAACCGGGGTAAATTCCGGGGAACGGGGTTTTGTTCCCCGGTCTCCCCTGTTCCCCGCCCTGGGGGCTTGCCATGCTGACCGATGCCCACTGCCGTAGCGCCACCTGCCCGCCCGACAAGAAGCGCGCCCGTTACGCCGATGCCGGGGGCCTGTACCTGGAGGTGAGCACGTCTGGTCCCGGCGCTGGTTCTGGAAAACCTACACCGATGGCAAGGAAGGCCGCATGGCCCTGGGCAGCTACCCGGCCGTGGGCCTGACGGCCGCCCGCAAGGCCCGGGACGCGGCCAAGCTGCAGAAGGCGCAGGGCGTCTAACCCGGTGCAGGCGCGCAAGGTGGAAAAGCTCAAGGCTACCAACCCAGCCGGCGATACCTTCAAGGTTGTGGCGCTGTGGACGATCCCGGCCGCATGCATGAAGCGGGGCAAGGACGGCAAGGAAAACGGCGATCCGCACTTGGTGCCCCTGTCCACGCAGGCCGTGGCCGTGCTGCGCGACCTGCACCCGTTGACCGGGCATGGCGCCCTGGTGTTCCCCGGCGAGCGCGATGGGGCATCGTGTCGAAACGCGACGCGAATTTGGCGAAATCAGCGAAATTTGTGTCGTGATAACGGCTTACCCGTGATTTCTCGGGGCGAAATGAGCGAAATCAGGTGTCAGTACAATCGGTCGTCTCCTATGTGGGCAATAGTTGCGACAAGCGCAGCTACTTGTGCGACAATTTCGTTTATCTGATCGCTCCGGGAGGTTCAAATGTCCGAACGTATCAACGCCCGCCTGTCGCAACCCTTGGCTGAATTCGTGGATCGAATGGTCGGCGAGGCGGGTCTTTACGAAACGCCCAGCGAATACGTGCGCGACCTGATTCGCCGCGACATGGAACGGCGCGACGGTCAGTTTGTGCAGGACGCCATCCTCGCTGGTTACCGAGACTTGGCGGCGGGCCGCGTCTTTGCGTCCAGCGGCGACTTCAAGACCGACATGGCGGTGCTCGACCGCAAGGAAGCCGATGGCTGGCAATGACGTGCCATCACCCGCCACGTTCCTGCTGACTCGGAATGCGGCGCTGGATTTGCGCCGCATACACATGCGGTCACGCCGCGAATGGGGCGATGTCGTTGCCGACCAGTACCTCTCCGATCTGTACGCGGCAATGGGCGTTGCTGCCGCCAACCCGGAAAAGGGCCGCTTGCGGCAGTACCGCTCGGCTCCGTTTCTAATGGTTCCGGCGCAGCAGCACTTCGTGATCTGCGACCTCGTGCCGCAAGGCATCGCGGTGCTGACGATTCAACATCAGGTGCGCGACATCGAAACCCTGATCGCGGAACTGACCCCGGCCTTCCACGTCGAAGTCGAGCGGCTGAAGCGCAAAGCCTGATTGCGTCCGCCCACGCCCGCTGCATTGCTATTTCGTTGACAAAGATGGAATTGGACCCGTCAACCATCCGCCACGACATCAACGTCCAAGGGCGTTCGCCGACATCCGGCGGACGCCCTTTTTCTTTGGCCAAGCCGCTACGCCGTCGCCCGGGCTGCGGGCAATGGCGGACGCCGCCCCGGAAGCAGCAGTGCCACGCCGGATGCCACCATCAGCAGCGCGCCCGACAGGCCGAAGGCGAGCCAGTGCGTGCCGAAATGCTCGTAGCCCCAGCCGCCCAGCCAGGAGCTGATCATGGCCCCCACCTGGTGACCCACGTAGACCCAGCCGTAGAGCACGCCCACCAGGCGCACCCCGTAGACGTCCGCCAGGATGGCCGACGACAGCGCAATGCTGCCCGCCCAGGCGATGCCGCCGATCACCGAGGTGCCGTACAGCTCCAGCGTGCTGCCCGCGAGCAGCAGCGAAAAGAAACCCACGCCGCGCACGCAGTAGATGGCGGCCAGCAGCTTGCGCCGCGGCAGGCGGTCGGCCAGGCGGCCCAGCACCAGAGTGCTGGGAATGGCCACCAGCCCGATGAGGCCTATGCCTAGGGCGCTGGTGGTGGCGTCGAAGCCATGGTCCATCAGCATGGGCATGCCGTGCGTGCCCAGCAGGTTCATGCTGAAGCCGCAGGCGAACATGCCCAGCGTGATCTTCAGGAAGGTGCTGGTGCGCATGGCCTGCAGCACCGTGTAGTGCTGGCCCACGGGTGCAACGGGGTTGGCGGCATGGTGCGCGCCGGGCAGCGGCGCGTCGCCATCGGGCGGCGCCTCGTCGCGTATCAGGAACAGCGCCGCGGGCACGGTGATGACCGCGAACAGCGCGGCGAAGCCCAGCAGCGTGGCCTGCCAACTCGCGTGCTGCAGCGCCAGGCCCAGCGTGGGCGTCATGATCGCGATGCCGGCCATGGAGCCCGTGGACAGGAAAAACAGCGCCATGCCGCGGCGGCGGTTGAACCAGCGGCTGATCACGGGCGTGAGCGCCACCGGGCTGGTGAAGCCGGCCCCGATCGACATGAGGATGCCGAAGCTCAGCAGCAGCTGGAGCGGCGTGCGGGCGTTCACCGCCCACAGCGTGGACCCCACCAGCATGACCGTGCCCGCCAGCAGCACGAAGCGTGTGCCCCGGCGCGCCACCAGCCAGCCCGCCAGCGGCGTGGCCGCGCCATAGCACAGCATGCCCACGGCCACGATGGATGAGAGCGTGCTGCGCGAGAAGCCCAGGTCTTCGGCCATGGGCAGGAACAGCGGGCCCAGGCCCAGGCGCAGGCGCAGGCCCACGGTGAGGGCCGTGAGTACGGTGGCTGCGGCCACGATGTTCCAGCCGAAGTACCAGCGGGGGGCGTTGGGAGAGGTCATGTCCGGTGGCAATCAGCAAAACGGTAGGTTGTACGCGATCTTGCGGCGCAACGTCATACCCGCGGCATCGTGAATGGCGCGGGGGCTGGTCGCGTGATGCGGGCGTCATCGCGTTGGCGACACGCATTGCAGTGCCGGTTGGTCACAATAATCGGTTGCATTCTCAACAGCGGAGACGAATCCATGGCGCGCACCGTACAGCAGCTTTTCGACCTTTCGGGCAAGACCGCCCTCGTCACCGGCGGCTCGCGGGGCCTGGGCCTGCAGATGGCGCAGGCGCTGGGCGAGGCGGGCGCGCGCATCATGCTCAGCTCGCGCAAGGCCGAGGACCTGGAGCAGGCCGCCGCCGAGCTGCAGGCCGCCGGCATCGACGCGCGCTGGATCGCCGCCGACTGCGCGCGCGAGGACGACATCCGGCGCCTGGCCAGCGAGACGCTGCAGCGCATGGGCGACGTGGACATCCTGGTCAACAACGCCGGCGCCACCTGGGGCGCGCCGGCCGAGGACCACCCCCTGGCCGCCTGGGACAAGGTGATGAATCTCAACGTGCGCGGCTATTTCCTGCTGTCGCAGGCCATCGCCAAGCACAGCATGATCCCGCGCCGCAGCGGGCGCATCATCAACGTGGCCTCCATCGCGGGCCTGGCGGGCAACCCCGTCGAGATGAAGACCATCGCCTACAACACCTCCAAGGGCGCGGTGCTCAACTTCACGCGTGCGCTGGCGGGCGAATGGGGCCTGCACGGCATCAATGTGAACGCCATCTGCCCGGGCTTCTTCAAGACCAAGATGACCACCGTGCTCATCGAGACCTTGAAAGAGGAAAAGATGACCGCGCAGGCGCCGCTGCGCCGCCTGGGAGACGATGAGGACCTGAAGGGCATCACGCTGCTCTATGCCAGCGAGGCAGGCAAGCACATCACGGGCCAGTGGCTGGCCGTGGATGGGGGCGTGAGCGCCATCCTCGGCGGGTGAGCAGCCTGCACGGATGGGCATTGGCGGCTATTCTTGCCCCCTTTGTTTTTTCTAGGAGCAGACCGTGCTGGACTTTGGAGCCGACATTCCCTTCGTCAAAGAGCTGGGGTTCACCCTGCAGCGCATGCAGGGAGGGGAGTCAGAGCTGCACTACCAGGCCCGCACCGAGCACACCAACTCCTACGGCGTGATGCACGGCGGCGCCGTCATGACGCTGCTGGACGTGGCCATGGCCACGGCCGCGCGCAGCGACACGCCGGACATGGGCGTGGTCACCATCGAGATGAAGACCAGCTTCATGCGCCCGGCGCGCGGCCCCATGGTGGCCAGGGGCAGGCTGATCCAGCGCACGCGCTCCATGGCCTTTGCCGAGGCCTGGGTGCACGACGCCGAGGGGCGCCTGTGCAGCCAGTCCACGGGCACCTTCAAGTACGTGCCCAAGGCACAGCCGGCGCCGGGGCAGGGTGGGGGCTCCATCTCCACCGATTGATGTTTTGAGCCAAATATGCCCGTAGCGCTTGTGCAGCAAGCGTTGGCAGCTATCGAAATGTGATCAACCCGGCATCCGAGGAGGCAAGACGCCATGCCACGCAACACGCAAATCCTGCTCGACCACCGGCCCCGGGGCCAGGCCTCGCCGGACAACTTCCGTCTGGTCACCAGCGACACCCCTGCGCTGCAGGAAGGCCAGGTGCTGGTGCGCCACCACTACCTGAGCCTGGACCCATACATGCGCGGGCGCATGAACGAGGGCAAGAGCTACGCCGCCTGCCAGCCGCTGGGCGAGGTGATGATCGGCGGTACCGTGGGCGAGGTGGCCGAGAGCCGCCACCCGGCCTATGCCGTGGGCGACCAGGTGGTGGGCATGGGCGGCTGGCAGGAGTGGAGCGTGGTCGATGGCGATGCGCCGGCCATGCTGCGTAAGGTCGATACCCGCCATGTCCCCCTGTCGTACTACCTGGGCGCCGTGGGCATGCCCGGCGTGACCGCCTGGTACGGCCTGGTCAGGATCATCGACCCCAGGCCCGGCCAGACCCTGGTCGTGAGCGCCGCCAGCGGCGCCGTGGGCAGCGCCTTCGGCGCGCTGGCCAAGGCGCGCGGCTGCCGCGTGGTGGGCATTGCCGGCGGGCCTGGCAAGTGCCGCTACGTGACCGAGGAGCTGGGCTTCGACGCCTGCATAGACCACCGCGCGCACGGCGACCTCGCCTCCATGTCCAAGGCCCTCAAGCAGGCCTGCCCCGACGGCATCGACGGCCATTTCGAGAACGTGGGCGGATACATCCTCGACGCCGTGCTGCTGCGCGCCAACGCGTTCGCGCGCGTGGCCCTGTGCGGCATGATCGCCGGCTACGATGGCCAGCCGCTGCCACTCGCGAACCCGGCACTCATCCTCATCAACCGCATGAGGATCGAGGGCTTCATCGTCAGCGAGCACATGGAGGTCTGGCCCGAGGCGCTCGCGGAACTCGGCGGCCTGGTGGCCAGCGGCAGGCTGCGCCCGCGCGAGACCATCGCCCAGGGCCTGGCCGCCGCGCCCCAGGCCTTCCTGGACCTGCTGCAGGGGCGCAACTTCGGCAAGCAGCTTGTCAAGCTGATTTGACGCACCGGCACCGGGGCCGGGCCCGCGGTAGCATGATGCGAGCCTGGCTGTACGCAGCGCCCGCCGGAGTCGCACCGTGACCGAACTCATCCTGCACCACTACCCCGCATCGCCGTTCGCGCACAAGGCGCGCTGCGTGCTCGGCTTCAAGCGGCTGGCGTGGCGGTCCGTCATCGTGCCCAGCGTCATGCCCAAGCCCGACGTGGTGGCGCTGACGGGCGGCTACCGGCGCACGCCGTTCCTGCAGATCGGCGCCGACATCTATTGCGACACGGCGCTGATCTGCGACGTGCTGGAGCACCTGCGGCCCGAGCCCACGCTGTACCCGCCGCACCTCAAGGGCGTTTCGCGCGTGTTCGCGCAGTGGGCCGACACCATGCTGTTCGCCGCCGCCATGGCCTACAACCTGCAGCCGCGCGCGGCCGAGGCGCTGTTCGCCGGCTTCCCCGAGGGCGCGGCCCAGGCCTTCAGCGCCGACCGGCGCGCCATGGGCATGGCGCACCCGCACCCGCAGGACGCGGCGGCGGCCTACCGCTCCTACCTGCGGCGCATCGCCAACATGGTCGAGGAGCATGACTTCCTGTTCGGCAGCGAGCCCTGCGTGGCCGACTTCGCCGCCTACCACCCGCTGTGGTTCACGCGCCAGTGCGTGCCGGTGATGGCGGACATCCTGTCCGCCACCCCGGCCGTGCTCGAATGGATGGACCGCCTGGCGGCGCTGGGCCAGGGCCGGGCCGAGAAGCTCAGCGCCCAGGACGCCATCACCGTGGCCGCGGGCGCCGTGCCGCAGCCGCTGCCGCCCGAGGCCTTCCAGGACGAGCATGGCATCGCCCTGGGCAGCCGCGTGAGCATCGCCGCCGAGAGCTTTGGCACCGAGCCCACCGAGGGCCGGCTGATCGCCGCCACCCGCACGCGCTACACGCTGGCGCGCACCGATCCGCGCGCGGGCGACTTGCACGTGCATTTTCCGCGCATCGGCTATGCGTTGCGTCCTGCCTGAATCTGGAGTGTGATCTGGCTATAACGCTTGTGTAGCAAGCGTGGGTAGCTATCTTTTCTAGTTTGGATTATGGGTTTTCATGTTGCTGGCCGGGACTCGTCCCTGCGGGCGACTCCCTTTCTTGCTCGTGCAAGAAAGGAAGCAAAGAACACGCCCCCAAGTCTGCGACCCCTTCGCCCCGCCGCAGGCGCGGCCACAGGGGGAACAGCCACACACGGGCCATCGCTACGCTAGGCCCAGCCTTCGCGGCGCGAAGCGCCTGCGTGCCCCAGGCCGAGTGCAGCGATGGCCCGTGTCGCGGGTTCCCTTCTGGCCGTGCCGAGGAGCGCAGCGCATGGGGTGGGCATGGGCGTCGCAGCGTCCATGCTTCGTTGTCTGACTTGCCGCATTTGTCCGAACGGAGCGCGCAGCGCGCAGTGAGTTATGCGGCACACTCCATGCGCGAGCACCGCAGGTTGCCCGCAGCGAAGCGAAGGGACACGGACAGCAGGGTCGCCTTCTCTTCGGTGACTTTCTCTTGGCGAGACAAGAGAAAGTTACTGCGTCGCCGGGCGCACATCCCGGCCAGCGCCATGAAAACCGGCAGCTCAGACCAAAAAAGATAGCTGTCAGCGCTTGCAGGAAAAGCCCCAGAGCCCAATTCAGTCGAAAGTAAAGGAATGGCTCTTACGGCGCCGGCCGCACCAGCCGCACCACCAGCCGCGTGCCGCGGCCCACGTCGCCGCGGGCCTGGCCGCTGGCCATGTCCACGGCCCAGCTCTGCTGCACCGTCATGCTGCTCTCGCCCGCGCCGCCGCGCATCACGTTGCCGTAGGCGTAGGGGTTGACGGAGCCGGTGTTGACGCTGGCCGTGCCCGTCCAGTGCCATTCGCGCGGCGTGGCCGGGAACAGCCGCTGGTCCACCGATGGCGGCTGCGCGCTGCGGTTCACCAGGCGGCGCAACTCGTTCACGCGCGGCAGGCGCCAAGCCACGCCGCTGTCCTTCCAGCGCTGGCGCGCCAGCGCCTGGGCCTCGCCGTAGGACAGCAGCCGGGCCACGCCGGCGCAATGGCTGCCCGTCCAGCGCATCCCCTCCACGCAGCGCGGCCAAGCCAGGCGTGCGCGCGAATCGATGACCAGCGTGCCATCGGGCGACACGTTCAACGTGGGCGGCTGTGCGGCCTGTGCGGGCGCGGCTGCACCGGCGTCGCCGCGCGGCGCGGCGGCGGCCGGCAGGGCCAGCGCGGTGCACAGGACCAGGGCGGCATGGCCAGGAAAACGGAGGGTGATGGCAGATGCAGGCATGGCAGCGCCATTGTCGGCGCGTTCGCGCGAAGCCAATGGCCCGATCAGAAGGGGCTTGCAGGCCTTTATGCGGCCGCTGGGCAGGATGCGGCGAGTCTGGAGACAATCGGGCGGATGCCCACGTCCGTCTTGCCGCGCATGGCCCCGCCGCCAGGGTCACTCCACACCTTGCTGCTCTGCCCCCGGCCCGGAGGCCGGCGATGAGCGCCCGCCCGGGCATCGCCCCGGTCATCGGCGACGGCCTGGCGCAGCCCGCGCGCCGCCAGGCCATGCTGGTCATCGTCCTGGGGCTGACGCTGGCCGTGCTCGACACCAGCCTCGTCAACCTGGCGCTGCCCGACATTGCGCGCCAGCTGCAGTCCAATGCGGCGCAGTCGATATGGGTGGTCAACGCCTATCAGCTCGCCACGCTGATCGTGCTGCTGCCGCTCGCGGCCCTGGGCGAGCGCATGGGCTACCGGCGCGTGTACCTGGTGGGCATCGCGCTGTTTTCCGTGGCGTCGGTAGGCGCCATGCTGGCCGCATCCATGCCGGCGCTGATCGCCGCGCGTGCCCTGCAGGGCCTGGGCGCGGCCGGCGTGATGGCCGTGAACGCGGCCCTGGTGCGCCTGATCTATCCGCGTGCGCGGCTGGGCCAGGGCATGGCCATCAATTCGCTGGTGGTGGCCACGGCGTCCATGGCCGGGCCGTCGGTGGCGGCGGCGATCCTGTCGGTGGCGTCCTGGCCCTGGCTGTTCGCCATGAACCTGCCGCTGGGCCTGGGCGTCTGGTGGCTGGGCCGGCGCGCGCTGCCGGTCAACCCGCCGTCGCAGCACGATGGGCCGCGCTTTTCCGCCATCGACGTGCTTCTCAACGGCACCATGTTCACGCTGATCTTCCTGGGCGGCGCGCAGCTGGGCGTGCGCGGGCAGGCCCAGGGCGCGGGCGGCGTCGCGGGCGGGTGGCTGCTGGCCGCCGGCCTGGCCGTGGGGGCCGTGTTCCTGCGGCGCCAGTGGCGCCTGGCGGCGCCGCTGTTTCCGGTGGACCTGCTGCGCATACCCGTGTTCGCGCTGTCCATGGGTTCGTCCGTGGGGGCGTTCTGCGCGCAAACGCTGGGCTTCCTGGCCCTGCCGTTCCTGCTGCTGGAGGCGCAGGGCCGCAGCCACCTGGAGGCCGGCCTGCTCATCACCGCCTGGCCGCTGGCTACGGCCCTGGTGGCGCCGCTGGCGGGACGCATGATCGGCCGCTACCCCGACGGCCTGCTGGGCGGCATAGGCATGGCCGTGTTCGCGGCCGGCCTGCTGTCGCTGGGCCTGATGCCGGCGCAGCCGGCCGACTGGAACGTGGTCTGGCGCATGGCGCTGTGCGGCGCGGGCTTCGCGCTGTTCCAGTCGCCCAACAACCACACCATCGTCAGCTCGGCCCCGCTGCACCGCAGCGGCGCGGCCAGCGGCATGCTGGGCACGGCGCGTCTGACGGGCCAGACGCTGGGCGCGGTGGTGCTGGCGGCCATCTTCGCGCTGCGGCCGGGGCATGACGGCAGCGCCGAGTCCCTGGCCTTGCTGCTGGCCGCGGGCTGCGCGTTCGCGGCCGGGGTGTGCAGCTCGCTGCGCGTGCGTGCCTGATGCAGCAGGGGGCCACAGCTTCTGCCTTGGTATGGCTGCGCCGCGACCTGCGCTGCGACGACCATGCCGCTCTGTACCACGCGCTGCGCCGCTTTGGGCGGGTGTACTGCGCTTTCGTCTTCGATACCGACATCCTGGACGCGCTGCCCACGCGCTGCGACCGGCGCGTGGAGTTTATCCACGCCAGCGTGCTGGAGCTGCACGAGGAACTGGCCGAGCTTGCCGCCCGAAGCGGCGCCCCGGGCAGCGGGCTGATCGTGCGCCATGGCCCGGCGCCGGAGTGCATCGTGCGGCTGGCGCGCAGCCTGGGCGTGCAGGAGGTGCTGGTCAACCGCGATTACGAGCCCCAGGCCATCGAGCGCGACCGGCGAGTGGCCCGGGCCCTGCAGGCCGCGGGCATCGCCTTCAGCGACTACAAGGATCAGGCGCTGCTCGACAGCGACGAGGTGCTGAACCAGCAGGGCCGGCCCTACAGCGTGTTCACGCCCTGCAGGCGTGCATGGCTGCAAAGGCTCGATGCCTTCCAGCTCACGCCCTACCCGGTGGCGCGCCATGCCCGGCACCTGGCCGCGCCGCCCGCGGGCGGGCGCCTGCCCACGCTGCAGGAGCTGGGCTTTGCGCGCACCAACCTGCACGAGCTGCCCCTGCCCACCGGCATGCACGGCGCGCAGCAACTGCTGAAGGACTTCGTGCCGCGCATGGCGGCGTACCACGAGGCACGCGACTACCCCGGGCGCAAGGGCGTGTCCTACCTGTCGGTGCACCTGCGCTTCGGCACCGTGTCCATCCGCCAGCTGGCGGCGCTGGCGGCGGCCCAGGCCCGGCTGGGCTGCGCGGGCGCGCAGACCTGGCTGTCGGAACTGGCCTGGCGCGACTTCTACTTCATGATCCTGTGGCACCACCCGCAGGTGGTCACGCAGTCGTTCAAGCCCGAGTACGACCGCGTGCAGTGGGACGATGCGCCCGAACTCTGGCAGGCCTGGTGCGAGGCGCGCACCGGCTACCCGCTGGTCGATGCCGCCATGCGCCAGCTGCACCAGACGGGCTACATGCACAACCGTCTGCGCATGGTGGTGGCGAGCTTTCTGACCAAGGACTTGGGGCTGGACTGGCGCCGGGGCGAGCGCCATTTCGCTGCGCACCTGAACGACTACGACCTGGCGGCCAACAACGGCGGCTGGCAGTGGGCCGCCTCGACCGGCTGCGACGCGCAGCCATGGTTCCGCATCTTCAATCCCGTCACGCAGTCGCAAAAATTCGACCCGCAGGGCCGCTTCATCCGCCGCTACCTGCCCGAGCTTGCGCGCGTGCCGGATGCGCACATCCACTTTCCCGCCGCCATGGGGCCGGTCGAACTCGCGGCCTGCGGCCTGCGCTTGGGGGTGGACTACCCGCTGCCCGTCGTCGATCACGCCCGGGCCCGCGAGCGCACCTTGATGCGCTTTCACTTCCTGGGGGCCGGTGGCGGCGATTGACGAGGCCGTGCGCCGTTCGAGGCTGCGCTGCCACCAGCCGCGGGCAGCCGTGCAGGCACCCCTCAATTGGGCAACTGGATTTCCGGCTCCCCGTCGCTGATCTGGTATTTGCGCATCTTCTCCCACAGCACCTTGCGGCTGATGCCCAGGTGCTGGGCCGTGTTCTGGCGTTTCCAGTCATTGGCGTTCAACGCGGCAATGATGCGGTTGCGCTCCTCCATGTCCCAGTTGCGCCGGCTGGCCGCCAGGCCGGCATCGCCGGCCTCCGAAGGCAGGGGGACGACCGACAGGCTTTGCGCTTGCTGGAGAATGCGTTCGGTGGCCCCATTGGCTGCCCAGTTGCGCGTCTGGCCTACGGCCACGCCAATGCGCTCTGCCAGATTGCGCAGTTCGCGCACATTGCCGGGAAAGTACATCTGTGCCACCAGATTGAGCATGAAGAGTGGCGGATCTCCCAACTCGGCCAGCATGGTTTCGCCCAGCACCTTGCGCAAGATGCTATGGAAAATGGCCAGCTTGTCGCCCTCGCCACGCGCCTCCAGGCTCGGGACCTGCAACTCGATCACGGCCAGGCGGAAGAACAAGTCCGCGCGGAACTTGCCCTCGCGCACCAGTTCGCGCAGCGGCTTGTTGGTGGCAGTGACCAGCCGGAAGTCCAGGCGCACCAGCGAGGTGGAGCCCAGCCGCGTAACCGAACGCTCCTCCAGCACGCGCAGCAACTTGACCTGCTGGTAGAGCGGCAGATCGGCGATCTCGTCGAGGAACAGCGTTCCGCCGTTGGCCTGCTCCAGAAAGCCCTTGTGCGCCGTCAAGGCGCCCGTGAATGCGCCCTTGGCGTGGCCGAAGAACAGCGATTCGAACAGGCCGTCGGGAATCGCGCCGCAGTTGACCACCACGAACGGCCCCTGCCCGTAGTACCGGTTGTGCTTGTGCAGCCGCGCGGCAATGAGCTCCTTGCCGGTACCCGTCTCGCCGCTGATGAGCACGCTGTGCTCGCAGTCGGCGAACGTATCCACGTCATGCAGCAGCCGCTGCATGCAGTCGGCCACGGCAACGATCTCGTCCGAGCGCTGCTCCTGGCGCCGGGAGCTGCGCATGCGCCGCATGATGCGGACCAGCATGGCACGCAGTTCGGCTCCCGTGAAGTCGTACGGCAGCACGTGCGAATACTCCATGGCATAGCTGCCCGGATTGACCTTGCGCTGGTTGGCGTTGACCCATAGCACGGGCATGCCGAACGTGCCTTCCACCGTCTGGCTCGTGAAGCTCCCGCCTTCCAGTATCGTGCTGCTGACGATGGCAAGCGCATTGCCCAGCATGCCGGCATCGGCAGGCAGGCTCAGGCCGTCCGCCCGCACCACCTCCGTGCCCAGGTTGACCACGCAGCGCTCCACCCGTTCGGCAATATCGGCCTGGCCCTCCCAGACATAGATGACCAAATCCTCAAGATTCACTATGTTCTCTTTTTCAAGAATGTGGATAAAGGTTATTTCTGATCAATCGACGAGCTGTGCCTGGTTGCAATAAGCCCAGAGTAATTACACGTCGGCTGCGCTCCCTCTGTGCCTGGGTTGAGCACGCCGTGTACCACCCGTTCGGCGATATCGGCCTGGTCTTTACAGCCATGAATCACCAATTTTTCAAGAATGATGGCGGGGTTCATGATCGGGCAATGATATTTTTTGATAATTCATTTGACCAATTGGGTGGTGCTGCATTGAATGTCTAGAGCGTCCACCTGGGTTTGTCCTAAATCCAGGCCAAGAAGTTCATGCAGAACAGGTCCAGAAAGAAAGCTTCCCACACCATTCAATAGAGGGAGAAGCGCGGGCTTCAAGACCGTACTGACCAGGCCTGTGACGACGCCTAAAAGATCTAGGCCGATTAATTTCACTTCGAGGTTTGTCACCAAACTTGAAACTGTTGTTCCTATTTGCAGATTGTTGATATTCGTCATGCGTGATTCACCTGACTTCATATTTGCCAATAGTTGACTGGATGTTGGTAGAAGATTGGCTTCCGATTTGACTGTGGCCAATCCAAGCAAAAGAGGGACAGGGCTGCAGGTGGTGCCTGATGGGTTGAGATCGCCTAAGCAAATCTTTCCAATCGAGGAGTTAACTCGAATGTCAACGGTTTCGGGTTTCTGGTTGCAGGATATTTTTTCTAGGCCACCTTCCCCATTGATGAGATCTGCAGATAATGGAAAATTCAGGAAACCAGGAATACCGATTGTCAGATTGAGGCGAACCTGCGAGTTGTATGCTTTGGTAATGGCTGGATTGGATGCAGGTCCAATGGCAATGGATGGCGGGGAAGTGATTCTCAGTTCGGAGCTGGCAAGATTGAGTAGGCTGAGTTTTGCTCCCAATGCCATCCCTCTGTCTTTGGAGCCTATAGCCAGGGCAGTACCGATGACGTCAAATGCTCTTACCTGTACATCGGCAGCGTTTCCCAATTTTCCTCCGCCCAGCGAGGCAAACGTGAAAAGTCCAGGTGATGTAGGAGTGCCAATCAGTGGAATTTGCACGTTACCTATACTGGTACTGATTTGTCCCAGTATGTTTGTGAATATATTGGCGGTTTGTTCCCCAATCAACGAAACCGATGTTGCTTGTATGATGCTTGCGACACTGAATTTGGGTATTTGGGTGACTCCTGCTGGAGTAAGTGCGCCTAAATCAAGATTGACGCCAAGCGCCTTCAAAAGACCTGCTGGAGTGGTTTTCGCATTCAAGACGCCACTTGAATTTAGGGCGCATAGGTTAACTCCTGTCAAGTCACCGAGCAAAGTGCCACAGAGCAACTGGGCTCCCACGGAAAATTGAGCAATCGGCTCGCTTCTGGTGGCGATAGCCGTAGCACTTATTATTCGATCACCGGTGAACGGAACCAATTGCAGGCTTTGGCCCGTCAGGGTAACGCTGGCTGCGTTGTATGTACCACCGGTGCCCTTAACCGAAAGGAATCCATTGTTGGTGCTCCAGGTGCCGCATTTCACTTCGGGGGATGCGCCTTGGTGCGTGACGCCGAAAGGCCATTGCTTGGTAACGCTTTGCACGCCTGCGGCATTGGCGTTGGAGCAGTCGGTTGCGCCTTTTCTGAAGGCACCAGCAGACTCCAGGGCAGCCAGATCGGCAATGCGCTGCAAATCCCGCTTGGTGGAGTACATGTAGCCTATCTGCACAACCCCCAGAACGGTCAGCAGAACCAGGGTCAGCAGGGCGAACTGGACCAGGATCGAGCCTTTCTGGGTGCGGTGGCGCAGCAGGGGAAGGCGGTATTGCATGGTGGGTTCTCCGCTTCTTCAGGTCCTTGACGGAAAATGCACCACGATCTTGTTGTTGATGCTCAGGCTGGTGGATTCGCCTAGCAGCGGCAGCAGCCGGTATTGCACGTCGAAGCTGGTGCTGCACTCGGATGCATTGCATGCACATGGTGCGAGATCGCTCATGGTGAAGTCCTCCTCGGACAGGCGGTTTTCGTTCAGATAGCTTGTGATGATGGGCAGCACCAGGCTCTTGACCTGGGCCAGGTTCGTGCAGGCGCCGGAGCCGCTGGTCATCAGCGTCAGCACATGGCGCGCGCCGTCGCCCGCCGCACGGTACAGCGATTGCTGGACCTGAAAGGCACGCCAGAACACGGTCAGGCCTATCAGCAAGGTGAGCATCAGCATGGCGATGAGCGCGAATTCGATGGCGGCTACGCCGCGTTGGCGGCCGCTTGCCGGCAAGGCGTGGGCGGGGCGGTGCATCATCAGAGTGGCCTCCAATCAATCAAAATGCCTGCTTGGGCCTCAAGGGTTTCGGGCAAGATCAAGCCCAGCCCGGGGATGGCGGGGGCAATGGCGTTGTCTCGATAGTTGGGGATGGCATATGACACCAGCACCATGCAGGGGGAGGTAGGGCTGCAGGTCTGGGGAGTCGTCGGAGTCGAGCCGTTTTTAAGGTTGGCAAAACTGCAAGTGCTATCGCTGGCTAGGCAAACGGCGAACTTGAAGTCGCTGTTGAATTTCATGGCTGTGGGTAGCCAGTTCAGGCCGTTCTGGATAGCGACGCTTGCGGCGTCTTTGCGGCCATTCCAGTTGGGCGGAGTGCTATTTAGCGGATACCGCAGTGCCGCCCGCGCTCCTTCCTCCACCGCATATTGCATGGACGAGCGCACCAGAAACGTCAATCCGTAGCAGATGATTCCGTACAGCAGCGCAAAGAACACCGGGAAGATGAAGGCCCACTCCAGCGCATAAACGCCGCTCTGGCGGCGGCGCGTGGCGCCGCCGAAAGCCGCTGGTGGATTTTGCCGGTGCATGGTTGCCACTCCTTTGCCGCTGCGCCCGTGCTTACCGGGTGCCGGTATCCATGCCCGTTTCGTATTTTGCGGGGATCGGGGTCTCGAAGCTCTTGAGGTAACGCTGCCAGCTGCGGCCGGCCTGCTCGCCATCGATGGGGCGCGGGCGCACTCCGGGCGTGGAGCGTTGCTGCGCCAGCAATTGCTCGGTGGCCCTGCCCATGTCCAGGCTGCGCAGGGGGAGGGGCACGGGCTGCACGCCGGCAGCGGCCATGGGGGCTGGCTCGGGCAGGGCCTGCGGCGCGGGGGCGGCAGGCGGCAGCTGCGGTCCGGCGGGGGTGGAGGCTTGCACGGCGGCCACGCTGCGGTTCGGCAGTGCGGTAGCGGCCTCGTCGGCAGCCTGGGCGCTCGCGCAGGCCAGCGCCGCCAGCAGGCTGGCGGCCAGGCACAGGGGCGCGGTGCGGGGGAGGAGGGTGCGCAACGGCATGGCAGGTTCCTTAATGCGGGTTGTCGGTCGGGCTGTCTTCTGCGGCCGGGGAGGCGACGGGTGCCGTGTCCTGAATGGCCGTGGCCTGGGCTGGTGCGGGCTTGGGCGGCCTGCGGGTGATGAGCAGGGGCACGGTGGCGTCGCCGGCCTGGATCATGAAAGGCTTGGCCGTGGCCGGCGGCGCTGCCTGCGCGATTGGCGCCGCTGCCACTGCCGCGGCGCGTGCGCGCACGGCTTGCTGGATGGTGGACAGCTGGAGTTGCAGGACGCGTAGCGACTCCTGGTCTATCGGCGCGGGCGTGTTCTTGGCCTGGGGCTGGGACAGGCGTTCCAGCAGGCGTGTGGCTTCGGCCTGCTGGCCGTTGGCCAGCCGGAACAGGGCCAGGTTCAGTTGCACGCGGGCGTTCCCGGGCGCGAGTTCCGCGGCCTGGAGGATGGGCAATTGGGCCGGTGCGAGCTGTCCGTCCAGCATATGGGCGTAGGCCAGGTCGCTGAGCACGTTGGCATCGATGGGCGTGAGCTGGCGCGCCAGTTCCAGCTGCGCCACGGCCTGTGCGTACTGGCCCTGGCTGGCGTACAGCAGCCCCAGGCCGCGCCGCGCGCCTGCGGCCTGGCTGGTGGTGGCGTCGGCTTCGGCCAGCAATGCCAGGTAGGCTTGCCGGGCCTGCTGGTGCTGGCCGGTGTTGCGCAGCGCATCGGCGCGCAGCAGGCGCACGCGCGCCTGGGGGCCGTATTGCTGCTCAAAGGCTTCGGTATGTGCCAGCGAGGCATACCACTGGCCGGCCTGCTGCATTTGCACGATCAGGTCCAGGTAGGTTTGCGCGGTATTGACCTGGGAGGCCTCTTGCGCGGTTTGCATCTGCTGCTGGGCCTGTGCTGCCGTGCTGGAGGGCGTGGCTACGCCATAGCCTTGTTCCGGCTTGCTGGCGCAGCCGGCAAGCATGGCCGCCGCCGCGAGCAGCAGGCTGGCCAGCCGGCGGTATGGGTTGTTGGGATTGTTGGAGTAGTGGCCCGGCATGCTTCAGCGACCTCCCATGCTGGAGAGCGAGCGGATGACGGCCATGAAGCCCGGGCCCGCAGTGATGACGATCAAGGCCGGCAGCAGTGTGAGCACCATGACGCCGGTCATCTTGACCGTGATGGCACCGATCTTTTCCTTGAAGTCGGCCTGGCGTTTCTCGCGCAGGCGGCTGCCGAACTCCTTGAGCGGCTCCTGCACCGCGCCGCCATGCCGGTCCACTTGCACCAGCAGGTTGACGACAGCGTTCATGTCGTCGTCGCCCCCCAGGTATGACAGGCGCTGCAGCGACTGCTCGCGCGTGCGGCCTGTGCTGTGGAGGTTGTTGGCAAGGGCCAGTTCCATGCTGATGACCGGCAGCACGCTGCCGAATTCGCCTGCCAGGATCTGCAGGCTCTGGTCGATGCTCAGGCCCACGCCCTGCAGCAGGCGCAGCAGATCGACGAACAGCGGCAGTTCCTCGACCACTTGCCGGCGCCGCCTGGTTGCCTTGGAGCGCAGCACCCATTTGGGCAGCATCACGCCCAGGCCAAGGCCGACGAATCCGTAGAGCAGCGTGTTCATGCCCTTGGGGGCCAGCAGCGTCAGCGCCAGCAGCGGCAGCACCACGGCCAGCGCCATGCGGCTGGCGAGGAAGGTCAGCCCGCCGCGTGCCAGGTCCAGGCCCGCCTGGTTGAGCAGCTTGCGGTCTTCATCGGCCAGCAAGGCCTTGGCGATGGGAGATTCGCTCCATGCGGGCGGCCGCAGGCTTTCGGCGACCGCCTGGCGTACGTCCGCGCCGGCCTGGCCGTTGCCCGCCGACGAGGCCGGCGCTTGCATGGGGAAGGGGGGCATGACGGTGGCGGCGGCTGCTGCTGCAGCGGCGGCCGCGCGTGCCTGCCGCACCTGCCCGACGCGCGCTTCGGCGCTGGCCGAGTAGTACAGGTGCCAGACCATGGCGCTGGCCAGCAAGGCGACGCCCAGCGCGGCCAGCACCAGGCTGAGGGTCCACATCTGCTGCGAAGTCATGGCAAAGGTCATGGTGTTCTCTTGCGGCGGTGCGTCACTTCAGGCGGGCCAGCCGGTACAGCAGGGCCGAACCGAAGACCTCCAGGCCGGCGGCCGTGAAAATCATCTTGCGGCCTGCCGGGTCGTTCCACATGCGCATGAAGTAGCCTTCGTTGAGCACCATGATCAGTCCGCCCACGACGATCGGCAGCAGCGCCAGGATCCAGGCCGACAGCCGCACCTCCGCCGATAGCGCATGCAGCTCGCGCTCGGCGGACTGGCGGTCGCGGATGTAGTTGGACACGCGTTCGAGCACCTGATCGGCCCGGCCGCCATAGCGTGTGCTCATCCGGAACACGGCGGCGAGCAGGCCGAACTCCGGCAGGCCCCAGATGCGTTCGAGCCGTGCCATGGCCAGCTCCAGGTCGGGCGATACGCTCAGCGATGCCGACACATGCCGCAGCGCGCCGCCCAGCGGCTCGGGCACGTTGTTGCAGGCGAACTGGAAGGCCGCGTGCGACGAGTTGCCGATGGAGATCAGCCGCACCATGTTGTCCAGAAAGCCGGGTAGCTGCGACAGCATTCGGGCGCGCCGCTTGCCCAGGCGCAGCCAGATGCCAAAACAGCACAGCACTGCATACACCAGGGCCACGGCGGTCCCGATGAGCGCGCCGCCACGCAGCGCGGCAAGCAGCGCCAGCACCAGCCCGGCAGCGCCCAGCAGCACGAACGTGCGCCGCGCGATGCCCCAGGCGCTGTAGCCCAGGTGTTCGTCCAGCCATTGCCGCAGCCCGTCGGGCGCGGGCTGCGCCGCGCCGGCGGCGGGCATTTGCGCCGCGGCGGGCGCGGGCATGCCGAACGGCCGGCTCGGCGCCGGGGCGCTGGCTTGCAGATCGCGCTGGATCTCCAGGCTGCGCTGCAGGTTGCCGTCGATGGACTGCCGTGACTGCTGCAGCCGGGCGCGGGCGAACAGCCGCAGCGCCAGGGCCAGCAGCAGGCAGGCGAATGCGCCCAGCAGCAGGGCGATAGGGGTCATCGCACGCCTCCCGCGTCGCTCAGCTGCTGCTGCGCGCGCCACCAGGCCAGCAGCTTGGGTGAGTGCGGCGACAGGCCCATCGACACCCATTGGTCGATCTCCTGCCCGTCCATGCCGATCTGCTGTTCGTAGCGGTACAGCTCCTGCAGCGAGATCATGTTGTCCGTCATGCCCGTCACCTCGGTCAGCGACAGCACGCGGCGGCGGCCGTTGGACAACCGCCCGATCTGCACGATGAAGTCCACCGCATTGACGATCTGGCGGCGCAGGCTGACCTCGCTGCCCTGGAACCCCGCGAACCCGGCCAGCATCTCGGCGCGGTACAGGCATTCGCGCGGCGAGCTGGCGTGGATCGTGCCCATTGAGCCGTCGTGGCCGGTGTTCATCGCCTGCAGCAGCTCCAGCACTTCGCCGCTGCGCACTTCGCCGACGATGATGCGGTCGGGCCGCATGCGCAGGCTGTTGACCAGCAGGTCGCGGATGCTCACGTGGCCCGTGCCGTCGAAGCTGCCGGGCCGGCTCTCCAGCCGCACCACGTGCTCGTGGTTGAGCGACAGCTCGGCCGTGTCCTCGATCGTGACGATGCGCTCGCGGCCTGGGATGAAGCTCGCCAGCGCGTTGAGCAGCGAAGTCTTGCCCGAGCTGGTGCCGCCGCTGACCAGGATGTTGCAGCGCGCCTGCACCGCCATCTCCAGGATCCGGCAGATGTCCTCGTTGATGGTGCCGAGCTTGACCAGGTCTTTCGGTGTCAGCGGGTCCTTGCGGAACTTGCGGATCGACACCGACGGCCCGTCGATCGCCAGCGGTCCGATGATGACGTTGATGCGCCCGCCGTCCGGCAGGCGCGCATCGACCATCGGGCTGGATTCGTCCAGGCGCCGGCCCAGCGGCGCCAGGATGCGGCGCACGATGCGCAGTACATGCTCGTCGTCCTTGAAATGCGCCGTCTCGCGCTGCAGGATGCCGCCGCGCGACACGTACAGGTCCCGATAGCCGTTGACCAGGATGTCCTCGACCTGCGGATCTTCGAGCAGCGGCTGCAGCGGCCCCAGGCCGGTGAGCTCGCGCGTGAGTGCGCCCGCCACCTGCTGGGCTTCGCGTTCGTTGATCGGCACGGCGTGCAGCCGGATGAAGCTGTCGAGTTCCAGCGTCACGAACTGGGCGATGGCCGCCTGCGACCAGCGGCCGAACTCTGCGCCCAGCTCCTCGATGCGGGTGAGCAAATGCTCGTATGCCTGGTTCTTCAGATCTGCAAACAGGCCGCTGTGCTCGAATTCGTCGTCAGCGGGGGCGGCTTGCGCGCCAGAGGCGTAGACCGTGCTCGTCATGGGGAATTCAGCTCCTGCGGATGCGTTGCAACAATGGGGCCAAAAGGCCGGTGGGCGTGGCGTGGTGCTGCGCGGCGCCGGGGTGGTGCTCTTTCAGCAGCAGGGCTATCAGCTTGTCGAGCGCCTGCACGTACGGATCGCCCTTTTGCCGCGGAGACAGCAGCTTGCCGTGGTTCACGGCATCGGCCAGCTCGCGCCGTCGCTCGGGCAGGGTGGCCAGCAGCGGCAGCTGCAGCTGGCGGGCGACCTGCTCGGCATCCAGGGCCAGGTGGCTGTCGTGGCGGTTCACGATCAGGCGAAGCCGCTCGCGTTCGATCTGCAGGGACTCGATCTGGTGCAGCAGTTCCATCGTCCAGACCACGCTGACCACGTTCTGGTCGCACAGCACCCAGATTTCGCTGGCGGCGGGCAGTATCTCGGCCATCAGCTGGGGCGGCGTGTCCGAGCCCAGGTCGAGCACGATGTGGCTGAAGTACTGGTCCAGCCGCTTCAGCAGCGCCCGCGCGTCGCGGTAGGCCTGTGCCTGCACCTGGCGCGGCTGGGGCAGGAGGCGCAGGCCGCTTTCGTGGCGCGCCAGCGCGGTCTGCGCCATGCGCTGGTCCAGCCGCCGCTGCTGTGCCACGGCGTCGCTGAAGCTGAACTCGCCCGGCGTGTTCAGGTAGATCGCGCAATCTCCGCCCGGGCTGCCCAGCTCGATCAGCAGGCAGTCGAGTGCTTCGGCGTCGCCGGCGGGCGCAGCCGCGCCGCCATGCCGCGCGCCTGCCAGGCATTGCTGCAGGTACCAGGCCAGGTGCGCCGCCAGCACGCTGCAGCCCAGCCCCGCCCGCGCCGAAATGATGGCCGTCTGTGGCGCCGGCGCATGCTGCGGGAGGGCGGGGAGACGCTGCGCGCGTGCCAGCAGGTCGCGCATGACCTGCTGGCTGGTGTCGATGGGGCTGTCGATGTCCAGGAAGTCCTGCACGCCCGCGCGCAGCGCGGCCAGCATGGATTCGGCATCCCGGGCCTGACCCACTGCGACGCGCGGCAGTTGCGGGTGCGTGATCTGCAGCCGGGCGGCAAGGGCCGTGGCCGCGGGCAGGGTGCCGGGGGCGAAATGGATCAGCACCGCCTGGGGCTGGTGGCCCTGTATCTGCTCCAGGGCGTCCGGCTCTTGCAGGTGCGCCAGTTGCAGGCGGGCGCCTTCGAGCAGGCGCTGCACCCAGGCCTGCGCCGCAAGGCTGTCGGGCGGGGCTGCATGCAGGAACAGCAGCGAGGTGTCGGGCGCGATGGGCGAAGCACCGTCCTGCACCGGGCGCGGCTCCTGCGCAGGTGCCGTCCAGGGCTGTGCTTGCGGCGGGCGCAAGGCCAGCAGGTCTTCCAGCGTGGCGGGCATGGCGAGCGAAGGCGTGCCAGCTCCTGCGGCCGGCAGCTTGGACATCGGAGGCGAGGATGTGTTCATGGCGTCAATAGGAAAAGCCGGGCAGCGCGAACTGGCGCTGGAGGCCGCCGGCGACGAAGGGCTGCCAGACCTGGCCTGCATTGGGTTGCTCGGAACGCGCGCCGGGCAGCACGGTTTGCAGATCGGTGCCCGCGGGCAGCGGGTGCACCAGGCGCGGCGTGACGATGATGAGCAGCTCGCTGTCTTCCTGCGAGTAGTTCAGGTTCTTGAAGAAGGCGCCCAGCACCGGCAGGTCGCCCAGCAGCGGGACCTTGTTGACGCTGGAGGTGGTCTGGCGGCTGACCAGGCCGCCGATAATGAAGCTCTCGCCGTCGGCCAGCTCCACCATGGTGTCGGCGCGGCGCACGCGCACCGCCGGCACGGAGACGCCGCTGATGGTGACGCCGCTGGTGAAGTCAAGGTCGCTGGCCTCGGGCGCCACCTTCAGGGCGATGCGCTCGTCGGACAGGATGGTGGGCGTGAGCTGCAGCTTCACGCCGAATTCCTTGTAGCGTATGGCGACGTTGCCGTCGCGGCTGGGCACGGGAATCGGAATTTCGCCGCCGGCCAGAAAGCTCGCGTTCTGCCCCGTATGCGCGACCAGCGTGGGCCGGGCCAGGACGCGGGCGAGGCCATTGCCTTCGAGGACGCCGAGCTGGGCGCCCAGGCCATTGCCGCCAAAGGCCTTGCCGAAGTTCATCACCAGATTCATGGCGCTGGAGATGGCCGATGTGTCCGAGCCGCCACCACTGCTGCTGCCTCCACTAATGCCGCCGCCGGGCGTGTAGAGGCCGAAGCTGAAGCCATGGCTGTTGGGGCCGCCGCTGACGAGGTTGATGCCCGCGCGCCGCAGGGCCGACTTCTTGAACTCCACCACCTGCACGTCGACCTGCACGGTATTGCTGTGCACGGCAACCTCGGAGCGGTCCAGCAGCGGGGCTTGCGCGGGCGCACTCTGGCGCAGCGCGGCCACGGCCTGGGCATGGCTGGGCACCGAGGCCAGGCTGCGCTCCAGCACCAGGCCCATGCTGCTGACCTGCACCAGCCAGCGCTGCGGCTGGCCCTGCACAGGCCAGGCCACCAGCGTGGTGGTTCCGGGGGTCTTGGGCGTGAGCAGCAGTTCGGCCGCCCCGGAGGCGCCGGCCGAGGCCGAGCGCAGCACCTTCACGTCGAGTACGTTGGGGTCGCCCACGGCCACGCGGCCCAGCGCCATCATGGGCTGCAGCACGTGCTGGCGGCCCACGGCAAGCCGCAGCGCCGCTCCGTCTTGCGCGGCGTCGGCATCGAGCGCGGCCTGGCCGGGCACGGGCGGCGGCAGGCTGGCGGGGCGGCCCTGCGCCAGCGCAGGCACACCCTGGCATAGCAGGGCCAGGCAGCCTGCGAGGCGGAGGGCGGTGTGGAGCGGGAAGGGTGCAGTGATCATGGTCGTCCGGTTCCCCAGGCGCATGGCCGCGGCTGGCGGTGCAGGGTTTTTTTGTCGAAAAAGAGAGCGCCTGGCGCACGCTGCAAAAGGGCTACACCGTGTTTTTCTTCAAATTCAGGCGGCTTTCGGAGCGTGCGCGGCGGCACCGCCCCGATACGCGGCACAGGGGCCGGCGCGGGCCTGCGGGGGGCATGGGGCGGCACCATCAGTAGCGCACCTGTTGCACGGGGGCCACCCCCTGGAACAGCTCCACGGTTTGCTGGCGCGGCGGCTGCGGGTGGCCCGGGGCGGCGTGGGTGGTGGGGCGGCGGCCGGTCTTGGCGTCCGCGCCCACGGCAAGGTCCTTGAAGCGCAGGCCGGCAAAGGCACGGTCCGCGCCCTGCAGCCGTTCGCCCTTGGCCAGTCGGCCCGCCACGGGCTGCAGCGCCGTGGGCAGGGCGGCGAACAGCGCAGTGTCGGGCAGGGCGGTGTCGTCCGGGTGGCGCAGGGCCAGGGTGAGCTGGCCGTACTTCTCGGCCAGGGTCAGGCGTTCCACGTCCTCCAGCGGCACGGCCAGCACGGCGGTGTTGATGTTGCCGGTGTTGCGCTGGCCGGCGTCGTCGCGGCTGCCGCCGGAGCGCGAATCCTTGTCCTGCTTTTCCTGCTGGGCCTTGCGTTGGGCGGCCGTGGGGGGTGGGTTTTCCACGCTGGCCGGGCCATAGGCCAGCACGCGGCTGCGTGCCAGCAGCAGGCGGGTCTGCGTGTCCACGGTGGCCTGGTCGTTCTTGCCGTCGAGCGTGAAGAACACATCGACAAAGTCGCCGGGGCGCACATGGTGGCCGGCGGCCATGGGTTCCTTGACGGCGATGGACACGGCGCGCTGGCCGGGTTCGAGCTGCAGGGTCAGGCCGTTGACCAGCTGCTGCTGCAGCAGCGGCGCCTCGGGCGCCAGGGTCACCAGCGTGGTGTGGCCCAGCACGTCGGCGGTGGCGGCAAAGCCGTCGGCCTGGGCCTCGGGCCGCTGGACCTGCTTGACATCCTCCGGCGCCAGGCGCTGGCCGGCCGCGATGGGCCGCGCCGCCACCACCACGGCATAGGTGGGTACCGGCGGTGCGGCCTGGGGTTCGGGTTGCGCGGATGAAACCGCGGGCGCCGCCGCCTTGGGACGCCCGGGCTCGCGGCCCAGCATCCAGGCCACGACGGCAAGACCTAAGGCCAGCACGATCAGCAGCGTGGCCAGAATCTTGGTGAGTTTCATCGCATGGGCTCCCGCTTCATCTTGTTGTCAGTGGTGAAAATTCATCGTGGAAATCTGCCGGTCCGTACCGGTCCGGCCTGGGCTACATGGCGAGCACTAGCCAGATGGCCGTCAGCGCCATGTAGCCGGCGTAGGGAATGCTGCGTTCGATGGCCGGCCTGCCTTGGGGCGCCTTGGCCGGCGGCGCTGGCGGCGCGGCCAGGGCCATGGCCATGGCCAGTCGCGCGGGCAGCCGCGCCTGCAGCCAGGTGCCATGGCTGCCGCGGCGCAGGCCGCGCCACAGCAGCACCAGCAGGCCATGCAGGCCCGCCAGCAGGCTGCCGCCCACCCAGATGAGCAGCAGCTGCGGGGACAGCCCGAACCACAGGCCCATGACGGCGGCGAACTTGACGTCTCCGGCCCCCATCCAGCCCAGCGCATAGAACGGCAGCAGGACTGCAAAGGCCGCGAGCATGCCGGCCAGGCCGCTCCAGAGCGGAACCTGGAAGGGCTGCGCGCCGCCGAACAGCGCAGCCGTGCCCATTGCCAGGCCCAGCAGCACCATCCAGTTGCGCACCTTGCGGGTGCGCAGGTCCATGACCGTTATGGTGATCAGCCATAGAGTGCATGAAGCAATGAGTGCCACCACCGGTCCATTGGCCTCATGTTGTTACTACGCCTTCGAGTTTGGTTTTAATGAACTCGAATATCCGCTTCAATTCCCCTCCTATATCGGAAACAGCCACGATGATTGCTACTGCAATCAACCCTGCGATCAGCCCATACTCGATGGCCGTGGCCCCTTCCTCGTCGTTCCAGAAGTTCTTGATGATTTCAGACATGGTGTCCTCCTTGGGTAAATGCCCACCCACCTGCATAGGGGCTGCCGCTGGTGGTGGGGAATATTCCTGCGGCGGCCGAAAGATCGGGTCGTGCGGCGGCGCCGGTAGCGCTGCCGCTTGGACAGTGCGCCAGCCCGCAATGCCTGGCCCGCGCCGCCGGCCGGGGGGCGTGGGTTGCCAGGGGCGTTGCGAAGGCGTGGCGTTTGTTCATGGTGTGGCCGGCTCGTTTCAGGACGCGTGGGCCGCCCTGCAGGTGCTGGCGCGCAGCCCGGCGGGGAGGGGGGTGTCGCTGTCGGTGACCCGGCGCGCGATGGCGCAGAAGGCATCGAAGCAGCGCAGGAAGGCGTCGACCACATCGGGGTCGAAGCGCGTGCCCCGGCCTTCCTCGATGATGGCCTTGGCCTTGTCGAATTCCATGGCCGGCTTGTAGACGCGGCGGGAGATCACCGCATCGAAGACGTCGGCCACCGTCATCAGCCGGGCCGACAGGGGAATGGCGTCGCCCTGGAGCCGGTCGGGGTAGCCCTGGCCATCCCAGCGTTCGTGGTGGGATCTGGCGATGTCCTCGGCGATGCACAGAAAGCCTGGCTCCCCGACGTCGCGCGCCAGCGCCGCGATGATTTCTGCGCCGATGACCGTGTGCGTTTCTATGACGGCCCGCTCGTCGGGGTCGAGCGGCCCGGGCTTGAGCAGTACGTGGTCGGGTATGCCCACCTTGCCCAGGTCGTGCAGCGGCGCCGACTGGGTCAGGCATTGGATGTAGGCGTCGGTGAGCAGCCCGGTGTGTTTGCCGTGGTGGCGCAAGTCCAGTGCCAGCCGCATGACGTACTCCCGGGTGCGCTGGATGTGGCCGCCGGTTTCCCCGTCGCGTATTTGCGTGAGGAGCGTCAGCGCAAGGGTGGCGACCCGCTCGAACGTGAGTTGGCACTTGGCGGCGCCAGGTCTGTTGGTTGAGAGATCTTGGTACATAGGGCGAAACGGGTGAGGTAAGGCGCTTGGAGGGGGCTGCTCGGGGGCCGGCGAGGGCGGTGGTGCCGTCAGGACCGGAATACGGCCACGGCGGCCTCCAGCTGCTCCGCCTGGTGGACCAGGCTTTGGGCGGCGGCAGCGTATTGCTCGACCATGGCGGCGTTTTGCTGCGTGGTCTGGTCCAGCACGGCGATGCCGCTCGCGAGTTCGGTGACGCCGCGTGCCTCCTCCTGGGTGGCCTGGCTCACTTCTCCTATCAGGTGCGCCACGTTGGCGACTTTGTCGACGACATCGGCCATATGCCGGGCGGCTTCGTCTGTTTCCTGCTTGCCGTTGTCGATGTGCTTCACGCTGTCGGCGATCAGGGTCTTGATCTCGCGGGCGGCATCGGCGCTGCGCAGCGCCAGCGCCCGCACTTCGCTGGCAACCACGGCAAAGCCGCGCCCTTGCTCGCCGGCGCGGGCCGCCTCCACGGCGGCGTTGAGCGCCAGGATGTTGGTCTGGAAGGCGATGCCGTCGATGAGGCCGGTGATGTCGCTGATGCGGTGGCTGGCATCGGTGATGCTGCTCATGGTTTGGGCCACGCGCGCCACTATCTGGGCGCTGCTGTCGGCGGCGTTGCGCGCGTCCTGCGCCAGCCGGGCCGCGGAGGTGGTGGCCTCGGCGTTGCTGAGCACGCTGTGGTTGACCTGCTCCATGGCGGCGGCGCTTTCCTCGATGTTGGCGGCGGCCTGCTCGGTGCGGTGGCTCAGGTCGTGGTTGCCCTGGGCGATTTCGGAGCTGGCCAGGCGCACGGCCTGTACCTGCTGGCTGACGTCGTCGATGATCCACTTGAACATCAGGCCGAGCTGGTTGATGGAGCGTGTGGCCAGGCCGATTTCATCGGTCCGGTTCATGTGCAGGGAGCGGTTGGAGTCGCCGGCGGCGACGTGGCGCGCATGCTGGGCCAGCTGGGCCATGGGCCGGCTGACCTGCCATTCGAGCCACCAGAGGCTCAGCAGCGAGAGCAGGAGCAGCATCCCCGAGCCGGCGGCGGCCGTGGCGGCGTCGGGCGCCAGGCAGGTCCAGGAGCCTATGCCGGCTGCCAGGGTGGCAAGCACGGGCAGCCGCACGCGCCAGCGCAGCGGCAGCAGCTGGCGCCAGTTGAGGCAGCTTTTCCAGCCCCGGTGCAGGACCGTGCCCTTGAACAGGCGCTTGTTGCCCCCGTTGGTCTTCAGCTGCGGGAACAGCGCCTGCGCCTGCTGCACTTCTTGCGGCGTGGGCTTGATGCGCACCGACATGTAGCCCGCGGTGCTCCCCTCGCGCGTGACGGGGACGGCATTGGCGCGCACCCAGTAGAAGTCGCCATTCTTGCGCCGGTTCTTGACGACCGCGCTCCAGGGTTCGCCGCTTTTGAGCGTGCGCCACATGTCGGCGAAGACCTCGGGCGGGATGTCCGGGTGCCGAACGAGGTTATGGGGGGTGTGCAACAGTTCTGCATCGTCAAAGCCGCTGACGGCGACGAACGCGGCGTTGGCGTAAGTGATGTAGCTCTGCGTGTCCGTGGTGGACATCAGGGTCGAGCCATCGGGGATGGGGAATTCCCGCTGGGTAACGGGGTGGTTGATTTTCATTTCTTGAAGCTGCGCAGTTGACGGCGTTATTGGCTGGATTGAATGGGGCGGAACGCCGGGCGGCTACCAGGATCGCGGGTTGGCATGGCTTTGCTCCAGGGGATATGGCGGGGCCTTGAGGCTGGCTTGCAGTGTTCGGGTGAAGAGCAGCGGCTGCGCGAGCGGGGCCGGTGCCGTGTCCTGCAGTGCATGCACGGGCGGGGGGGCGCTGAGGAACAGGCGGTCGAGCCAGTGTTCGGGCATGTCCTTGGGTAGCAATTGGCCGGTGGTGCGCACCAGGCGCAATTCATTGGTGCGCTGGTCGTAGATGGCGTCGGCTTCGTCGAGCATGAGTCGTTGCATGTCGAGCTGGGCATCGAGCACCTGAGCCAGGGTTCCGCGCCCGACTTCGAGCAGCCGCCTCCGTCCCTCGAAGACCGCGCGCGCCTCGCGCACGGCATCGGCAAGCTGCGTTTCGCGCTGGCGGCCTGCTTGCGTGCGGCCCCAGCTTGCGGATGCGGTTTCGCGCACCTGGCGGCGTACGGCCTCCTGCTGGGCCTCCTTGGCCTGCAGTTCGTTGATGGCCTTGAGAATGCGGTCCTGCAGTTCGAAGCCGTTGCCGAAATTCCAGTTCAGCTCCACGCCGTAGCGCGTGCCGTCCGCATACAGCACGCCCTTGGGGTCGTGCGTGCGGGCGACGACGGCCGATAGCGTGGGAAAGCGCTGTGCCTTGCTGCGGTCGACCTCGGCATTGGCGCGTTCGATCTGCTGGGCGATTTCCTGCAGCTCGGGGCTGTGGTTTTCGGAGGCCTGCAGGGCCGCCCCCTCATTGGCGGGCATCCATTGCGCCGGTATCTCCAGGCGAGGAAGCCAGGTGCTTTCCGGCGTGAAGTTGAAATAGCGTGTGAAGCGTGCCAGGGCGTCCATGCGCTGGGACTCCAGTGCATGCTGCTGGGCCAGGGCTCCGGCCTGGCGCGATGCCGCCTGGCGCAGGTCGTTGCGGCCCACGGCTCCCAGCTCGGCACGGCGTTCTTCTACGCGTGCCAGTTGGCCGATGATGTTCGCCGCGTCGGCCGCGACGCGGACCTTGTGGTCCAGGCGTTGCAGCTCCAGCAAGGCGGTCAGGGCATCCAGCAGGACGTTCTGGCGCGTGCCGTCGAGTATGGTGGACTGGGCCGCCTCCTGTAGCTGCGCGGAGCGTATGCCGGCTTCGATGGCGCCGCCGTCGAGCAGCTTCATGCGCATTTCCGCGTTGAGGGCCGTGTAGGAACTGCCGCTTTGCTTGAGTTGCGTGCTGCCGGAAGAGGTGCCTACCTTGAAGGTGGGCCAGCGGGCTCCGCGCGCAGTGTTGAGGTCGTGTCCGGCCGATTCCAGCGCGGCGCGGGCCTTGAGGACGTCGGGGTGCTCGGCGAGCATGGACCGCAGCGCCTCGAGCAACCGCTTGCTGGCCTGGTTGCTGGCCAGCGTGCCTGGCGAGACGGCGCGCGCCAGCCGCAGCGCGGGACGCTGCGGCAACGTCGGTTTCGCCTGCTGCGGCTGCGGGAGGCCAGCGGCCGTGGCTGTGTCGATGCGCTGGGCCGACGCGGGGACGGCGGCTGCCTGCAGCACGCAAAGCAGCCATGCCGTGGAAAACAGTTGGCGGGGCCTGCCTCCGGAGATGGCGCGGGGCAGCGCATGCATGTGTGCGTGCATCATCAGGGCTCCCGGAAGGCCTCGCTCTGAATGTGCAGCACGGGCCGCAGCAGGTACCAGATGAAGGGTTCGTGCCCGAGCAGCAGATCGAGCTCGGCCTGCATGCCCGTGGTGATGCGGTTGTCGGGGCGCCCTACCCAGGGCTGTTCCAGGCTGGCCTGGATGCGGAAGTAGGTGGGAGCATCGGGCTGGTTCGGGTCGTGGTCGGCGTCAGGGGCCACCAGCGTGACCCGGCCGGACACGAAACCGTAGCGCAGGAAGTCGTAGGCGCTGATCTTGGCCTTGGTGGCCTGGCCCGGGTGCACGTAGCCCCGGTCGGCGGGGTTGAGGCGGGCTTCGACGAGGACTTCGTCCGTGTCGGGAACGACTTCGAGAATCGGTTCGCCGGGCTTGACCACCCAACCCGCCCCGGAACTGCGCAGGCCTTTGACCACGCCATCGGTGGGTGCGAGCACGGCGGTGCGGGTGCGCTGATTGCGCGCGCGGGCCAGGTCTTCGGCAAGGCTGAGCAGTTCACGCTCGGTCTGGGCCAGCTCTTCGGAAGCCCGGCGCCGGAAGGCGCCCTCGGTTTCGAGCACCCTGGCTTGTGCCTGCTCCACCTTGGCGCGGTTGCTTACCAGGGTTTGGCGCGCAGCCGCCAGTTCGGCGCGAACCTGTTCGAGCGAGCGCTGCTTGTCTATCACTTCGAGCTGGCCGATGAGCTGCTCTGCCCCGAGTTGCTGGGCGATGGCGGCTTCTTCCCGGTGCAGGCGCAGGCTGGTTTCGAGCCCCTGGATGCGGGCCTGTGTTTGAGCGACGTCGCCGCGGGCCTGCAGCAGCTGGGCCTGGGCGGATGCGGTACTGCCCTGGTATTCGAGCGCGCGCGAGGTGAAGGCTCCCAGTTCCGCCTGCACGACCTGGGGGTCCAATTCGGCGGGAAAGTCGCTGGTATTGAGCGGGCGGCCCTGGCTTTCGGCGCTCAGGCGTGTCTTGACGGCCTGGGCCGTGGCGTGGCGCGCGGTGAGCTGTTCGAGGTTGAGGCTGCCTCCGCCCAGGTCGATTTCGAGCAGGGGCTGCCCCTGGGAAACGCGCTGGCCTTCGCGCACATGCACGGAGGTGACGATGCCGCCTTCGAGATGCTGCACGGTCTGCACGCGGTCCGAGGGAATGATCCGGCCACTGGCGGTGACGACGTTTTCCACGGGGTAGAAGAGGCCGGTGAGCACCAGGGCTGCAATCGCCCCGATCAGCAGGCTGCGCTTGCTGGCGAGCGTGCGCCAGCCGCCGGTGCTGGAGCCGCCCTGGCTCGTGTCCGGCGCTGGTGCGGCATGAGATGCCGACGCGCTGGCTTGCGTCTGGCGCAGGACCAGCGGCAGGTCGTTATCGTGCATGGTTCTCATGTATTTTTAGCAATTGAACTTGCTTTTTATGTCAATTGAATCAGATTTAGCGGTTATTTTATCAATTATTGCAAATGAGTCAGATGCCGTGGATGCCTGCTGGCGGGAGCTGAACAGCCGTGGCAGCATCTGCTTGGGCGTGCCGTTGTCTATGCCGCCGTCGCCGCGCACGTGGTAGATGTGCTGGGCTTCCGAAGCCACGCGCAGCGAGTGGGTGATGACGATGACGGTGTGCTTGCGCGCGATCTGCTTGAGGGTTTGCAGCAGCGTGGTTTCGCTTTCGTGGTCGAGGTCGCTGCTGGGCTCGTCCAGGATCAGGACCGAGGGGTCGCGCAGGAAGAGCTGGGTCAGGGCCAGTTTGCGCAATTCGCCCGCGGACAGGCCGGCGCCACCTTCGCCAAGCACGGTCTGGTAGCCGCGGGGCAGGCGGCTGATGAAGTCGTGCGCGCCCGAGAGCTGGCTGGCTGCCAGCAGTTGCTGGTCGCTGGCCTTGGGGTTGACCATGCGAAGTGTGTCGATGATGGGGCCGCCGAACCAGTACGACTGCTGGGCCAGGCAGCCTATCCACTGGCCCAGGTCGCTGCGCGGAAACTGGGCCATGTCGTATTCGTCTATGAAGATGCGGCCTTGGGTTGGCTGGTAAAGCCCGGCCAGAAGTTTTGCCAGGGTCGATTTGCCCGCGCCGTTGCGCCCCAGGATGGCGTGCAGCCCACCTGGGCCGATGTCCAGCGAGACTTGTTCCAGGGAGGCCGGGCCGCCGCCCGGGTACTGGAAACAAACCTGCTCGAGGCGGAAGTGGCCGCGGGGGCGGGGCAATTGCACGGCCTGGGAGTCTGCTTCGAGGGGCTCTCGCAGGACCGCCTGCAGGCGCTCGGTGGCTTCGTTGGCACGGGCCATCGAACGCCAGTTGCCGGCAAGCTGGGCAATGGGGCTGAGGGCCTTGCTGGACAGCAGATTGACGGCCATGAGGCTGCCTATGCTCATCCACTGGGCATTGATGGCTGTGGCTCCGACGGTGATGACCGCGATGGAAAAGATGGCGAGCAGCACGTGGCTGGTTTCTCTCGCGTCTTCCATGCCGCCGTTCTTGCGGAAGCTCTCGGTAAGCCAGCGGTCGTAGCCGGCTTGCCAGGATTGCAGCACGGCGCCGTCGTAGCCGAGTATCTTGAGCGTGGTGCGGGCATTGCAGACCTCAGCGGTACTGCGGTCGAGCTGGCGAGCCTGGTTGATCTCCTCGACGCGGCCGCTGCGCACTTCGTCCGCCCACCACCAGGCCAGCACGCCCAATATGACCATCGCCACCAGGATCACCGGCAGCACGGGCCAGGCGATGATGCCGATGCAGATCAGGGCCAACAGGGCAAGCGGCAGGTCGAGGATGGACAGCACCAGGCCGCCCGACATCCCGATGCGCATGGAACTCACGTCGCGGAACAGTTGCAGCCATTGGCTGGCCGGCCGCCGTTCCAGCGTGGTCAGGGGGTGGCGCAGCATGGCGTGCATCAGGGCCTGGGAGACGTCGCGGTCCACCATGGCGCCGGCTTCCCGCAGGGCGCGGGCGCGCTTGCGGCGCAGCCACCACTCCAGGCCCAGGAAGCAGAGCACGCCAGCCACCATGGCGATCAGCGTGGCGTTGCCACCGCGTGCGATGACCCGGTTGTAGACCTGAAGCAGGAAGACCGAAGGAAGCAGTCCCAGCAGCCCGATGGGCAGCGATAGCCAACCCGCCTGGCGCAGCTGCGAGCGGGCACGCTCGAACGATTGCGTGATCGCCGAGGCATGGGCGCTGTTCGCCTCTGCGCCCGCCGGGGTCGCCGCGGCGGATGCCAGTTGACGGGGAAGCACGTATCGAAGCATGGAGGTGGGGCTCTGCGGACTGTTGGGCTATGGGACTGCTGTTTTCCAGCCGGGGCCGAAGAGCACGCAGCAAGCCGCCACGAGATGTCCGTGGCCAGGCTCATGCAGCGCTCGAGGGCGGTGCCGGTGCGTCTTCAGCGGTACTCGAATTCCACGCGGCGGTTGCGCTGGTGCGCCTTTTCGCTGTTGCCTGGGTCGGCCGGTCGTTCCTTGCCGTAACTGACGGCATCCATCCGGCTGGGATCGACACCCAGCAATTGCAGGCTTTTGCGTACGGACTCGGCGCGCTTCTGGCCGAGGGCCAGGTTGTATTCGGTGCTGCCGCGCACATCGGTATGGCCTTGCAGCATCAGCTGTCGCTGAGGGTTGTTGCGCAGCCATTGGGCATGGCTTGCAATGGTTGCCTGGTCGCTGGGGCGGACGGTGTAGGCGTCGAAGTCGAAGTACACGATGTGCGCGGTGTTTTCGGGCCCATGCCTGCCAGCGGCGGAAACCACCTCTACGGGTGCGACTCCGGAATTGGCCGGTGCTGCGGCCGGAGCAGGCGGTTTGCCAAAGACATAGTGGTGTTCGGCTCGCTGGGTGCTATGCCTGAACGCTGTAGCGCACCCCGTCAGGCTCAGGGCCAGGAGCAGGGGTATGCAGAGGCGGTGATTCTTGAACATTGAGATCCTTTTGAGCCCCATGCCCATTACCCTTCCAGAGGAAGCGCGGGGCATGGGAAGGTTGATGGCCTTGGGACGTCAGATCAGGTGGTTGACCGTTTGCTGGACCACGGATCCGAGATCACCGACGACGTTGGACACGGTGCTGATGGGGCTGGCGATCGGGTCCTGGGCATCCGCGGTGTCGCCCAGGCCGCTGCCTGTGGTGCCGTCGCCGCCCAGCACGGTATCCAGCACGGCGCCCACGGTGTCGCCCAGGCCGCTGCCCGTGGCGCCGTCGCCGCCGCCCAGCACGGTATCCAGCACGGCGCCCACGGTGTCGCCCAGGCCTCCGCCCGTGGCGCCGTCGCCACCGCCCAGCACGGTATCCAGCACGCCTCCCGCGGTGCCGCCCAGGCCTCCGCCCGTGGCACCGTCGCCGCCGCCCAGCACGGTGTCCAGGACGCCACCCACGGCGTCGCCCAGGCCGCCGCCCGTGGCGCCGTCGCCGCCGCCCAGCAAACCGCCTGCGATGCCATGGTTGCCCAGCAAGGTATCCAGAAGACCACTCACGGTGTCGCCCAGGCCGCTGCCCGTTGCGCCGCTGCCGCCGCCCAGCAACCCGCCCGCGGCGCCATCGCTGCCCAGCAAGCCATCCAGAAGACCGCCCACGGCGCCACCCAGCCCGCTGCCACTGTCGGCGCCGCTCCCGAGCAGGCCCCCGAGCAGGCCATCCAGCAGGCCACCGTCCGAGCCCAGCAGGCTGTCGAGCAGGCCGTCATTGGTAACGCTGTTCGACAGATCGGAGCTCAGGAGGCCGGTCAGCACGCCGTCCTGGCCCAGCAGGCCGTCCAGCAGGCCACCCACCAGACCATCAGAGCCGAGCACCTGCTGCAATTGCGTGTCAGTGAGGGCATCCTGCCCAAGCAGTTCGGTCAAAAGACCGTCCGGACCTGCCAGGCCTTGTACCAATTCACTGATCGGGCCATCGCCTGCCAGCAGGCTGCCCAGCACTTCATCGCCCGTCAGGCCATCCTGCCCCAGCAGGTTCGTCAGCGTGCCGTTCTCGCCCAGCAACTCGGTGGCAAGATTGCTGACCAGTCCGTTGTCGTCGTTCAGCAGGCTTGCGACGAGCTGGTCGATTTGCCCTTGGTCCAGGCCAAGGCCTGCTCCCAGGTCGGTCGCCAGCGGGGTGAGTACGTCGCCCAACGCATCGGTAACGCCGCCGAGCAGGCCCTGGGAACCCAGCAGGGTTGCAAGCAGGGCACTGTCATCGAGCAGCAGGCCGTTGACCGAGCCGTTTTCGCCCACGAGTCCATTGAGCAGCGTGTTGTCATTACCCAGCACGGTGGTCAGCACGTCGCCCAGCAGGGTATCGTCCGCCAGGATTTGGCTCAGCAATTCCTGTAGCGGACCGCCTTCCACGAGCTGGCTGCCCACGAGCCCGTCGCTGGACATCAATTGGCCGACCAGGCCGTTCTCGTTCAGGGCCTTGCCCACCAGGCCATCGTCCGCCAGCATGCCGCCGACCAGGCCTTCCCTGGCAAGCAGCCCCCCGGCCAGGGAGTTGTCTGCCAGCAGTTGGGTGAGCAGCGCGTCCAGTTGGCCGCCCTGGTCCAGCAAGTTGTCCATCGTGCTGCCCAGCCCCAGGCCGGCCAGCATGTTGCCGACGAAGCTCTCTTGCAACAAATTGCTCACGCCATCGGTCGCGTAGTCCACTTGCAGGCCCAGCGAGTCCATGAGCTCCTGGCTCATTCCATTGGGGAAGATGTCCTTGAGTACCGGATCCAGAACGCCGGCCAGCTTGTCGGCGAGATCTTGAACGGCTGTGTCTGCAGGATCGAAGCCATTCGGATTATTGGGATCGAATTCGCCTCCCATGAGCCCCGCCAGTGCATCGCTCAGGGTTTGTGTCAGATCTCCGGTCGTGGCCTCGAGCGCAGCCGTTTGGGTGGGATCAAGGCCGAGCGTCTTGCTCAGGCCATCGAGCAAGGAGGTCGCAAGTTGCTGGGCCGGTTGCAGCAGTTCCTGGCCATTGGTGCCCGTGCCACCACCGCCCGTGCCACCGCCGCCAGTGCCGCCGCCGCCCGTGCCGCCGCCGCCAGTGCCGCCACCGCCCGTGCCACCGCCGCCAGTGCCGCCACCGCCAGTGCCGCCACCGCCAGTGCCGCCACCGCCAGTGCCGCCACCGCCCGTGCCGCCGCCGCCCGTACCGCCACCAGTGCCGCCACCAGTGCCGCCGCCGCCCGTACCGCCGCCGCCCGTACCGCCGCCGCCAGTGCCACCACCGGGAAAGGCATCGTCGTCATTGTTATGGCTCGATGCGAGCAGTGCGCCGGCACCCGCTCCCAGCAGCCCTGCGAGCAAATAGTCGCCAAGCCCTGCGCCGGCGGCATCCGATGTTTCCTTGCTGACGATCAGGCCCATGGCATCGTCGCCTTCGGCAGGGGCAATGTCCACGTTGCCGGACGCCAGGTCCAGAACCATGGTGTTGTTGCCTTCCTCCGTACCGCGGTAAGTCAGAGTGGCCTCCGTGCCGCCTTGGAAAGTGCCGACCAGCATCTTTCCATCGGGTCCTTTGAACAGGGCCTGCGCATTGCCGTCGGGCGGCACCGTGATCTTGTCGCCGATCTGCAATGCGCTACCGGCCTGCGCGGACAGCACTTCCCCGTTGCGAACAATCTGCACCCCGGAAGATGCTTGCGACAACGTTGCAGGAGAGCCGACCTTCGAAGCCATGCCTGCCGATGAATGGCTCGGAGCCCCTGCCTGTGCAACCGTAACGCTCGCAATCTTTCCTTCAGTCGAGGATGCGTTGGCAGCGGCGTTGTTGGGAACCTGTGTTGATTGGGGAAGCGTCACTTACTCTCTCCAGAAAAATTTGAGAAGCCAGAAGCCTGTGTGGAAAATTGCCACATGCTTGTTTTCGAAAAAGCAAGATGCATGCCAAGTCTTCTGGCGTTCCCTGGAGGGGTTCGTTTCGCTGTAACTCATTGATCTATAAGGAATTCCCTCTTTTTGTTTCTGATTGTTGTCAATGTGTCCTGGTGTGTGTTACGTAACGGATTCGTATTTGTTCCGTTACCTTTTTTGGGTGGTGTCAGGATTTCCGAGGGAAAGGATTTCCGGTGATAGAATCAAAAAGTTACTAGATAAACAGGACCTTTGCATGCGGAAAAAAACCGTTCCTTTGGTTAAGGAGGTCATGCAGAGCCTCTCTTCCTGTCTGGTAGGCGTGAGCCGAACCTGAACGTCCGCAAGACATGCGGAGTCCATGGGCCCCTGCTGCTCCGCAGTCCACGATGGGTTTGCCTGGTTCGGTACCCCGGCGAGAGCACCGGCCTGCGCTTTCGCTACCGCCAGGGAACTTGGCGGGCGGGCCCGGCAAGTCCTGGCCCTTGCCAGCGAACTGCCGCACGCTGGGGCAAGCCGGCATGCACTGCCTGGAAATCATCGGTTTGATATATCCCATTCAAGATTGGGTTATGCGGAAAATACTTCCCGTGCATGAAGATAAAAAAATCGTTCACTCGGTTAAATGCATGCCATTCATCTATTGATTCACTGAGGGATTATCATGGGTACGTCGATTGGTTCTCTGATTAAATTCCGTGTATCAACTTGTACGCGGCTTTCCCGGGCTGTGGCATTGACGGCTATTTGTTGGAGTGCCGTTCTTCAGGCCGCGCCTGCCCATGCTTCGCAGCAGACTTTGGACGAAGTGGCCAGGCTGCTGGAGCAAGGAAGGCTTGCGCAGGCGGCGAAGCAGGCCGAGATCCATCTCAAGCAGGATCCTGGCGATTTGCAGATGCGCTTCATGCAAGGCGTGATTGCTGCGGAGCAAAAGCAAAGCAAGCAGGCTATCGAGATTTTTTCGGGGTTGACCCGTGACTACCCGGACTTGCCGGAGCCCTATAACAACCTGGCCGTGGTTTATGCGGCAGAGGGAAAGGAGCGGGAGGCCGTTGCGGTTCTGGAACAGGCTGTCCGTGCCAATCCAGGCTATGCGACGGCCCACGAAAACCTGGGGGATCTGTATGCGCGGATGGCTGCGGGCGCCTATGCGAAGGCCTTGCAACTGGATGAGGCGCGCAAAGCCGTTCAGGTCAAAATGGCGCTGGTCGCGCAGGTTGTCTCCAGGCCGTCGGGGGAGCGGCAGCCTGCTGCCGCCCGGGCCGATGCGGCGAAATCTGAGCGCCTGGCTTCATTGGTCGCCGGAGCGCAATCCGCTGCGAGGGTCGAGGCGGTCCGGCCTGGGGGCGTGGCCGGCCAGGCAGGTGGCGCGCCCGCAAGCCAGGAGGAGGTGCCGCCCGCGGGCGGTGAATCGCTGCAGCCCGCTCCCGAAAGGTCGGAACGGGCACTGCAGTCCACATCCTCGGCCGAGGTGGAAGCGGCCGTCAATGCCTGGGCCGAGGCATGGGCGGCCAAAGACCTGGAGCATTATCTGGGTGCCTACAGCGAGGGCTTCACGCCAGTCGATGGCAGCAGTTTCTCAGCGTGGAAGGAAACACGCCGCCAGCGCATTGTGGGCAAGCCCTCGATTTCGGTTTCCCTGCAGGACCTGGTGGTGTCTGTGGATGGCGACAGGGCCACAGCGCAGTTCCGCCAGCATTACGCGGCCGGCGCACTCAAGACCATGATGCGCAAGACCCTGGAGTTCAAGCGTGAGCAAGGCCACTGGCGCATTGTCCGCGAGGGAGCCGGGGCCTGAGCGGAACTACATCAGCAGGGTCAGCACCACGATCGCCACGCCGATGAGCAGGTTCACGCCCACCCAGGCGCGGATGCTGCCCAGCGCCTGGCCGCCCGCAGGCCAGTCCGAGCCGGCCACGGCCTGCTCCAGCCGGCCGAGCAGCGCGAAGTAGATGTAGGCGAAGATGCCCATCATCACCAGGCCCAGCGTGGCCATGATGGTCCAGTCCAGTGGCATGGAAAAGGCGCCGCCCGATCCGATGCTGACGGCGCCTATCATGCCCAGCCCGCTGGTCAGCACGACGACGATGGCCACGGCCACCGCGCCCAGGAAGCGCTGCAGCACGTCGTGCATCAGTTGCACGCGCTGCGGCGGTTCGAGCCGCTGCGCCGCGGGCCGCAGGAAGAAATGGGCGAAGACCATGCCGCCGATCCACACGATGATGGACAGGACGTGGGTGAGCTTGAGGGCGTTGTAGAGCATGAGCGGGGCCAGGTGCGAAACCCGCGATTGTGCAGCGGCGCGGCCATCGCACCCATGGTATTCCTCGCCGCGCAAGGGGGTGCTTTCCACGTACCGGCGCGGGCATGCGTTGCCCGCAGCGTCCGTGCGGCCTGCACCAGGCTGCTCAGCGCGGCCCCGGTCTCGGGCCAGGCGCAGCATCTCGTCCACGCCGGGGCCGCTGGTTCGCCCCATTCAGGCAGACCTAGAATTTCCCGGATGGATCATCGTCCAGCGATGCGCTCCAGCGGTCTCCCCAGCCGCGCTCCAGCTCGTCCATGCTGCGCCGGTCGCGCTTGGTGGGCCGTCCTTCGCGCAGGCTGGCCGCGGGCTCGGGGGCAAGGCGCCGGGCCTCGGCGGCCTGGGCGCGGGCGGCGATGCTTTCGGGCGTTTCCTCGTAGAGCTGCTGCGCCACGGGCGCGGGGCCGCGGAAGTTGCTCAAGGCCCGCACGATCACCGTGCGCGGCACCTGGCCCTGGCGCAGGGCCACGGTGTCGCCGGGGCGCAGCTCGCGCGAGGCCTTGGCGGCCTGGGCGTTGACGGTGACGCGGCCCTTGCCAATTTCTTCGACCGCCAGGGCGCGGGTCTTGTAGAAGCGGGCGCACCACAGCCATTTGTCCAGGCGCATGGATTCGGGGGGGAGGGTCATGGCGCGATTGTCGCCAATGGCAGGCGCACCATGGCGTCCAGTCCCAGCACGCGGGCGCCTTCGCGGCGGTTGGCCAGGGCGATGGTGCCGCCCAGGGCCTGCACGATTTCTCGGCAGATGGCCAGCCCCAGGCCGGAGCCGGCGCGCACGTCGCCGGCCGAGAAGGGCTGGAACAGCCGCGCGGCCAGTTCGTCGTCGATGCCGGGGCCGTTGTCGGCGATGGTGAGGGCGGCGTGGCGGCCGTCCGCGCGCAGGGTGACGGCCAGTTCGGTGCCGGGCGGGGTGTGGCGGATGGCGTTGTGCAGCAGGTTGCGGCACAGCTCGCGCAGCATCCATTCGTGCGCATGCACGGGGGCGGCGCAGGTGTCGATGCCGAAATCCAGGTCGCTCTGGGCGATGAGGGGCGACAGCTCCAGCGCGATCTCGCGCAGCACGGCGTCCAGGCGCGTGACGGGCCCTTCGCCCTGCTCGCCCTGCTGGCGCAGCTGCTCCACCTTGGCCAGGGCCAGCATCTGGTTGGCGAGCTGCGTGGCGCGGTCCACGGTGTCGCCGATCTCGTGCAGCGCCTGCGGCGCGGGCGTGTCGCCGCGCAGCGCGGATTGCACCTGCACCTTGAGCACGGCCAGCGGCGTGCGCAGCTGGTGCGAGGCGTCGCGCACGAAGCGCTGCTGGTGCGCGAGCAGGTGCGACAGGCGCTGCATGACGGCGTTGGTGGCGTCGATCAGGGGCTGCAGTTCGCGCGGTGCGGCAGGGGCGGCGATGGGGGCCAGGTCGCCCTCGGGGCGCGCGCGCAGGTCGGCGCTGAGCTGGCGCACGGGCCGGGTGGCGCGCTGCACCACCAGCACCACGAGCAGCGCGATCAGGCCCACCAGCAGCGCCTGCCGGGCGAGGGTGGTGCGCAGGATCTGCAGCGCGGCGGCCTCGCGCAGCTCCAGCGTCTCGGCCACCTGGATCACGGCCATGCCCCGGCCTTCGCTGCTGGCCACGGGCTGCAGCAGCACGGCCACGCGCACGGGCGCGCCGCGGAACTGATCGTCGTAGAAGTCCACCAGCGCGGCATAGGGCGGCCGGGCAGGGATGGTGCCGCGCCAGACGGGCAGATCGGCGAAGCCCGAGACCAGCTCGCCGTGCAGGTTGGAGACGCGGTAGAACATGCGGCTCTGGTTGTCGGCCTCGAATGCCTCCAGCGCCGCATAGGGCACGGTGGCGCGCAGCTCGGCCAGTTCGTCCCAGCCGCGCACGTCGAGCTGCTCGCTGATGATCTTGGCCGAGGCCAGCAGCGTGCGGTCGTAGGCCGTGTGCAGCGCGGCCAGCGCCTGGCGGTGCAGGCTGTAGGTGTTGACGGCGATGAACAGCAGCATGGGCAGCAGGATGCCCACGAGCAGCTGGCGGCGCAGCGATTTCTGGCGGGTCATGCCTCGGGTTTGAGCAGGTAGCCCAGGCCGCGCAGCGTCATCAGGACCACGCCCGTGCCGGCGAGCTTCTTGCGCAGGCGGTAGGCCACGACCTCGATGGCCTCGTACTGCACTTCGCTCTGGCCCGGGAAGACGAGTTCGTACAGCCGTTCCTTGGTCACGGCATGCCCGGGCTGCGCGAGCAGGGCGCGCAGCAGCGCCAGCTCGCGCGGCGTGAGGTCCATGGGCGCGCCGTGCGCGTAGATGATGCCGCTTTCTTTTTCATAGCTTATGGCGCCTATGAGCAGGGCGCTGGCGGCCGATTTGGTTTCCATGGCGTCGCCGCTGCGGCGCACCAGGGCGCGCAGGCGCGCTTCCAGCTCGTCCAGGTCGAAGGGCTTGGGCAGGTAGTCGTCGGCGCCGGTGTTCAGGCCCAGCACGCGGTCGCCCACGGCGGCGCGCGCGGTGAGCAGCAGCACGGGCGTGCGCAGGCCGGCCGCGCGCGCCTGCTCCAGCACCTGCAGGCCGTCCAGGCCGGGCAGGGTGAGGTCCAGCACCACGGCGTCGGGTGGGTGCGCGCGCCATTCGGCGAGCGCGGCGCGCCCGTCCGCGAGTGCCGTCACGGCCATGCCGCGGCGCGTGAGCGAGCGCTGCAGCGTGGCCTGCATGGTGGCGTCGTCTTCGACCAGGAGCAGTTGCATGGCCCCGATTAGAACCGTTTTGCAGGGGCGCAAGGGCTGCGGGAATGCGCGTAATCCCTAGTGTCCCGGACAGCCGTTTGACAGCTTGCCCGCGCATCATCGCGCCGTTCGTCGTTCTTTTCTTACAAGCAAGGAGACCGGTATGCGTCGCGACACCTTCCTGAAATCCCTGGCGGCCCTGGCCGCCGCGGGCAGCCTGCCGCTGTCGGCACAGGCCGCAGTGGCCATCAAGATGATGCTGCCCGCCAACCCCGGCGGCGGCTGGGACACCACGGGCCGCGCCCTGGGCAAGGCGCTGCAGGACGCGGGCGTGGCCTCCAGCGTCACCTACGACAACAAGGGCGGCGCGGCCGGCGCCATCGGCCTGGCGCAGTTCATCAACGGCAGCAAGGGCGACCCGAACGCGCTGATGGTGATGGGCGCGGTGATGCTGGGCGGCATCATCACCGGCAAGCCGCCGGTGAACCTGAGCCAGGCCACGCCGATCGCGCGCCTGACGAGCGAGTACAACGTCTTCGTGCTGCCCGCCAACTCGCCCTTCAAGACCATGGCCGACGTGGTGGCCCAGCTCAAGAAGGACCCGGGCAGCGTGAAGTGGGGCGGCGGCTCGCGCGGCTCCACCGAGCACATCGCCGCGGCCATGATCGCGCGCGAGGTGGGCGTGGACCCGGCCAGGATCAACTACGTGGCCTTCCGCGGGGGCGGAGAGGCGACGGCCGCCATCCTGGGCGGCAACGTGACCGTGGGCGGCAGCGGCTACAGCGAGTTCGCCGAGTACATCACCGCGGGCAAGATGAAGCCCATCGGCGTGACCTCGCCCCAGCGCCTCAAGGGCCTGAATGTCCCCACGCTCAAGGAGCAGGGCATCAACGTGGAGATCGGCAACTGGCGCGGCGTGTACGGCGCGCCCGGCATCACGGCCGAGCAGCGCAAGGCCCTGACCGCCATGGTGGAGAAGGCCGTCAAGAGCAAGGCCTGGGCCGAGGCGATCCAGAAGAACGACTGGACGCCCGCGTGGCTGGCCGGCGACGAGTTCGCCAACTTCGTGGACCAGGAGTTCGCGAGCCTGCGCGCCACCATGGTCAAGTCCGGCATGGTCTGACCGTCCGGCGCCGCCCGCGGGCCAGGTTGCTGCGGCTTTGATAGCTGCTGGCGCACGACCGGCGGGCGTTTCCTGCGTTTTGTCTCAATTCTTCGGCGCCCGGGTGCGGCGCCGCTTCTTTCCCTGGAGGCTGCAGCCATGTCAGAGCTTGCCCCTTCTTCCGATCCTGCTGCCGCCGATGCGGGCAGCGTGCCGTCGCCGTTCTGGCAGGCCGCCGTGGGCGCGGCCGTGGTGCTGGTGGCCGCCGGCATGGCCTTTGGCGCGCTGCAGATCCCGGGCGACGCCGGCTACGGCGGCGTGGGCCCCAACTTCCTGCCCTGGGTGTGCGCCGCGGTGCTGGGCCTGTGCGGCGTGCTGCTGATCCGCGAGGCGCTCACGGGCGGCTACCGCCAGGCGGCCGACCCGGGCGGCGCGCCGCGCGCGGCGCTCGGGCCGTTCGCCTGGGTCACGGCCGGGCTGCTGCTGAACGCGGCCCTCATCGTCGATCTGGGATTCATCCTCGGCTGCACGCTGTGCTACGCGATGGCCGTGCAGGGCCTGCGCCGCGCCAACGGGCAGACGGGGCGGCTGGCGCCGCGCGCGTTGGCCGTGGACGTGCTCACGGGCCTGGCGATCTCGGCGCCGGTGTTCTGGCTGTTCACGCAATTCCTGGCCATCAACCTGCCGGGCCTGACCGAGACGGGGTGGTTCTAAATGGAAATCTTCGACGCATTGATGGCGGGTTTCGCCACGGCGATCTCGCCGGCCAACCTGCTGTGGGCCCTGGTGGGCTGCGCCCTGGGCACGGCCGTGGGCGTGCTGCCGGGCATCGGCCCGGCCGTGGCCGTGGCCATGCTGCTGCCGATCACCTCCAAGGTGGACATGACGGCCTCGATGATCTTCTTCGCGGGCATCTACTACGGCGCCATGTACGGGGGCTCCACCACCTCCATCCTGCTCAACACCCCGGGCGAGACGGCCAGCATGGTCACGGCCATGGAGGGCAACAAGATGGCCAAGAGCGGGCGCGCGGGCGCGGCGCTGGCCACGGCGGCCATCGGCTCGTTCGTGGCCGGTACCGTGGCCACCGTGGTGGTGACGCTGTTCGCGCCCTCGGTGGCCGAGTTCGCGGTCAAGCTCGGCCCGCCCGAGTACTTCATGCTCATGGTGCTGGCCTTCACCACGGTGAGCGCCGTGCTGGGCCAGAGCAGCCTGCGCGGCATGACGGCGCTGTTCGTCGGCCTGGCGCTGGGCTGCGTGGGCATGGACCAGATCTCGGGCGCGGCGCGCTACACCGGGGGCAAGATGGAGCTGCTCGACGGCATCGACATCGTGCTCGTGGCCGTGGGCCTGTTCGCCGTGGCCGAGGTGCTCTACGCCGCGCTCTACGAGGGCAGGGTGGAGGAGTCGCAGAACAAGCTCACGCGCGTGCACATGACGGCGCGCGACTGGAAGCGCTCGGTGCCCGCCTGGCTGCGCGGCACCCTCATCGGCACGCCGTTCGGCTGCATACCCGCCGGGGGCACCGAGATCCCGACCTTCCTGAGCTACGCCACCGAGAAGAAGCTCGCCAAGGGCGAGGACAAGGCCGAGTTCGGCACCAAGGGCGCGATCGAGGGCGTGGCCGGCCCCGAGGCCGCGAACAACGCCACGGTGACGGCGGCGCTGATCCCGCTGCTCACACTGGGCATTCCCACCAGCAACACCACGGCCGTGTTGCTGGGCGCGTTCCAGAACTACGGCATCAACCCGGGGCCGCAGCTGTTCTCCAGCTCGGCGGCGCTGGTGTGGGCGCTGATCGCGTCGCTGTACATCGGCAACATCATGCTGCTGGTGCTGAACCTGCCCATGGTGGGCCTGTGGGTGAAGCTCCTGAAGATCCCGCGCCCGCAGCTGTACGCGGGCATCCTGATCTTCGCCACCGTGGGCGCCTACGGCATGCGCCAGAGCACGTTCGACCTGTTCCTGCTCTACGCCATCGGCCTGCTGGGCGTGCTCATGCGGCGCTTCGACTTCCCCACCGCGCCGGTGGTGGTGGGCATGATCCTGGGGCCGCTGGCCGAGGCGCAGATGCGCAACGCCGTCTCCATCGGCGAGGGCAGCTGGTGGATCTTCCTGCAGCGCCCCATGTCGCTGGCCCTGATCGTCATCGTGCTGGCCGTGCTCATCGTGCCGCGCGTGCTGCGCCACTGGGCCGAGCGCAATCTGGCGCGCGCGCACCAGGGGGCCGACGACATAAGCTAGCGGGCGTCAGTCGGGCATGGAGCAATGCCCGCCCGCCGCGGCCTGGCCCGATCCGGCGGCTATCAGCGGCGGCTCCAGGCGCAGGTCCACGGGTTTGGAGCTGGACCAGTCCCAGGCCAGGAAGGCGGCGAGCGCGGCCCAGAAGACCAGGCGCAGTGTGGTGTGTCTCGTCATGGAGTGGGGTCTTGGTCAGAAGCCGAAATGGCGGCGGATGCGCAGCCCGAAGATGGTGCCCGCGAAGGCCAGCGGCACCCAGATCCAGCCGTGGAGGCTGCCCGTGGAGATGCCCGACAGCATGGCGCCCACGTTGCAGCCGAAGGCCAGGCGCGAGCTGTAGCCCAGCGCCAGCCCGGCGATGAGGGCCACGGCCCACTGCGTGCCGTTCAGGGGCCGGGCGTTCGCGGGCTTGCCGGCGGACACCCACAGCGCGCCGCCGAGGATGCCGATGTTGGTGATGCTGGTCACGTCCATGAGCACCGTCTCGTGCAGGCGCGCGGCATTGCCCGGCTGGCTCCAGAACCAGTTGTTCGCAAGGTCGGCCGCGCCGCTGGCCTGGGCCAGCTTGGCCGCCCACAGGCCGAAGCCGTAGACCACGCCCCAGGGCTGGCCGGCGATGACCAGGTTCAGCGTGGCCAGCAGCGCCAGCAGCACCGCGCCCACTATCCACCTGCGCACCACGAGCGGCCGGGGCGCCTGGCCCGCCGCCGCGCTGGCGCGGCCCGCGTACCAGCGCACGGCCGCGGCCACGGCGGCCAGCGCCGCCAGGGTGACGAGCAACGCCCGCTCCCAGCCGAACTGGCCGACCAGGCCCACGGGCTGCGCGCGCCCCAGGTCGAGCCAGAAGCCCAGGTGCAGCGAGCCCAGTAAGCTGCCCAGCGCGAACAGCGGCAGGATGGCCGCGTTCATGGGAATGCCCAGGCCGGCCTTGTACAGCGTGCCGCTGCCGCAGCCGTCCGCGATCTGCATGCACAGGCCGAACACGAACGCGCCCACCAGCAGGCTGACGCTGGGCGGGCCCAGCGCGGCCGTGAGTTCGGGGTAATGGCCCAGCAGCGGCATGGCCAGGGCCGCGGCCAGCGCCAGCAGCAGGATCTGGCCCATGACGCCGCTGGCGTCCTTGTCCTCGATGAGCATGCGCCAGCCCGTGGTGAAGCCGAAGCGCTGGCCCGCGAGCACCGCGCCCAGGCCCAGGCCCACGGCGAACAGCGCGGCCTGGCGTGCGGACACGCTCCACAGCAGCCAGCCCGTGAAAACGGCCAGCACGGCCGCGAGGGGGAGTCGTTTCATGTGAATGGTCTATAAAAAAGAGAGCTGCCAGCGCTTGACCATCAAGCGCTGGCAGCCATTTTTACTATAAAGCAGCTGGCTTACTTGGACTTGCGCTCCCACCACTGCCGGGCGTCATAGGCCAGGGCCTCGAAGCGGCTGGGCTGGTTGGCCATGGGCGGCGCATCCTTGGCCTGCGTCCAGTCCACCATGGAGCCGGCATACAGCTTCACGCCGGACAGGCCCGCGATCTCGGACAGCCCGAACCAGTCGGTCGCGGCCCAGTGGCCGGTGTTGCAGAAGGCCACCAGGTCCTGCCCTTGCTCGCGCTTGACCTGGGCCGCGATCTTCTGGGCCGTGGCCTTGTCCACGAAGGTGGTGGTGCCGGGCTCGAACCACTGGTTGAAATCGAGCTGCTGCGCGCCGGGCAGGGTGCCGGCGAGCTTGGCCGCGGGCGCGCGCACCTTGCCCTGGTAGAAGGCATCGGGGCGCGAGTCCACGAGCGCGGCGTTGTTCAGCTGCACGTGCTGGCCCACGTCGTTGCGCGTGGCCAGCAGGCTGGCGTCGATCCGGGGCTGGTAGGCGCTGCGCGCGACCTGGGGCACGGCCGTGTCCTGCGCGAGCTTGGCATCGCCCCAGGCCTTCATGCCGCCGTTGAGGATGGACAGCTCCTTGAGCCCCAGGAGCTTGAGCGTCCAGTACACGCGCGCCGCAGCGCCGAAGTCGGTGGTGTCGGCGCCGGTAGAGACGATGACGGCATGGGTGCCGGGCGTCAGGCCCAGCGACTGCACCAGTTCGGTGAGCTTGGGCGTGTCCGGCAGCTCGCCGGGGTTGCTGGCCGGGCCGCGCCACTTGCCGTAGGGGGCGTTCACGGCGCCGGGGATGTGCCGGGCGCCGTAGCTGGCGGGGTCGCGGATGTCGATCACGCGCGGCGGCGTGGGCTGCGCCGTCTGGGCGCCGAGCTCGGCCGGCGTCAGCAGCGGCTGGGCGGCCCAGCCGGCATGGGCGGCCGTGGCGAATACGGCGATGGCAAGCAGTTTTTTCATGGCAGATCCTGGGCGGCAATTGGAGAAACTGTCCGCGATTGTCTTTGCGCCCTTGCCGTGGATCAACGACAGAATCGGATTGTTCTTATAACTCCTGGTGATAAATCGGCTTGACTACGTGATCGGGGGGTATTACGACGGTCGCCGCTACGTCCCGGTGCCATGCCTGCGTGGCACGCGCCTGCGCCCCAGCGTCATTGCCTGCCAGGCGCTGCGGTAGGCGAGCAGCGTGCCTTCGGCGCGCGCGTGCACGCTGTCCTCGGCATGCTCGCCCGGTGCCAGGCCGGCATGCATGCCGGTGAGCAGGGCGATGCCTTCGCCCACGTGCTGCGCGGCGTACACGTGAAAGCGCCCGGCGGCCACCGCCTCCACCACCTGGGGCGCCAGCATCAGGTGGCGCTGGTTGCGCGCCGGGATCAGCACGCCCTGCGTGCCGGTCAGGCCCGCTTGCGCGCAGACGCGGAACCAGCCCTCGATCTTTTCGTTCAGTCCACCCACGGGCAGCACCTCGCCATGCTGGTTCAGCGCGCCGGTGACGGCGATGTCCTGGCGCAGCGCCAGGCCCGACAGCGAGGACAGCAGCGCGTACAGCTCGGCGCAGGAGGCCGAGTCGCCTTCGATGCCGCTGTACTCCTGCTCGAAGACGACGGAGGCGTTCAGCGCCAGCGGCGCCAGGTGGCCGAACAGCGCGCTCAGGTAGCTTTGCAGGATCAGCACGCCCTTGTCGTGGATGGGGCCGGACATCTCCACCTCGCGCTCGATGTTCACCACGCCCTCGCGCCCGGCGTGCGTGTGCGCGGTGATGCGCACGGGGAAACCGAAGCGGTAGTCGCCCATGTCGATCTGCGTGAGCGCGTTGAGCTGCCCCACGCGCATGCCTTCCAGGGTGATGAGCAGTTCGCCCTCGGCGATCGCCTCGTGCAGCGCCTCCTCGGGCGCGTTGTGGCGCTGGCGCCGTGCGGCGAGCGCCGCGTCCACGTCGCGGGCATCGGTGAGCTGCGCGGCGCGCGCGCGTGCCTGGGCGCAGCTTTCCACCAGCAGCGCCTCCAGGCTGGCGAAGCTGGCGCTCTGGCGCGCCTGGTCGTCGGCCTCGCGGTGCGTGAATTCCAGCAGGCGCGCCGCCGCGGCGGCGGTGCAGTGCGGCAGGCCCCGGCGCGCGCACGAGCGCGCGAGAAAGACGCTGCTGGCGTGGTGTGTCTCGCCGCTGGCGCGGAACTGCTCCGCGAAGTCCACCTTCACGCGAAAGCGCCGCGCCAGGTCGGCGTCGCCCTCCTGCAGCAGGTAGTACTCGGCGGGCGAGCCCACGAGCACGATCTTCACCTCCACGTCCACGCCCTCGGGCTGCAGCGCCACGGGCGCGCCGCTGCCATGGCCCGCGGCCTGGTCTTCTATCGTCACGCGGTTGCAGCGCAGGAAGCGGCGCAGCCGCTCCCACAGCGGCGCGTCGCCCACCAGGTCGCGCAGGAACAGCATCAGAAAGCCGCCATGCGCGCGCAGCAGGCCGCCGGCGTGGATGCCGGAAAAGTCGGCGTAGGGCGTGTCCTCGCCCGATTCGTACTGGATGTGGCCGAACAGGTTGCGCAGCTGCGGGTTGTCCTCGATCACCACCGGCGCGCCGCCGAGGCCGGCGTTGTCCACCGCCAGGTTCACCTGGCACAGCGCCAGCAGGTCAGCCAGCTGCTCGCGGCGCCCGTCCTCCAGCGTGTCCTCGCCCTGCGCGCCCTCGTGGGGCACGAACAGGTCCAGGTTGTCCAGCACCTGCCGCTCCACCTGGTCGAGCCAGCGCCCGAGCTTGACCGTGTCCTTGATCTGCTTGCGCAGGCCCTGGCGCACGTCGTCCAGGCCGTGCGTGACCAGGGGGCCGGCGCTTTGGCGCAGCAGCTGCGCCAGCGCCTCGTCGCGCGCGCGCTCCAGCGGCCGCGTGCGGTCGAGAAAGCGCACGATCTCGGCGCGCAGCTCCTGCTCGGCCTGCTCGATGGCGCTGCGCTCGGATGCATCCAGCGCGCTGGCCTCGGCCTCGGTCAGGGGCTCTTCGCCGCTGGGGCCCAGCAGGGTGAACACCATCTGGCCTTCGTCGCGCACCAGGCGAAAGCGCCGCGCGCGGGCAAATTCGGCCAGCTGGCCGAAGGCGCGCGCTTCGTCGCTCTGGTAATGCTTGGCGATGCGCTCGCTCTCGTTCTTCACGTCGGGCGCGGCCAGGCGCTTGGGGATCTCGGCCTCCAGCTGGCGGCTCCAGGCCGCTATCTGGGTCTGCAGCTGGCGCCCCTGGCCCGCGGGCAGGCGCAGGGCGCGCGGGCGCTCGGGGGCGTTGAAGTCGTGCAGGAAGCACAGGTCGGGCGGCACCGGCCGGCTGGCCGCGGCCTCCTTCATCGCCTGGCGCATCAGTGACGCGCGGCCGCTGCCGGTCTCGCCGAGTACGAACAGGTGGTAGTCGGGCTGCTGCATCGCCAGGCCGAAGCGCGCCGCGTCGAAGGCGCGCTGCTGGCCTATCCAGGGCAGGGGCTCGTCCACCAGCGCGCGCGTGTCGGCGAAGCCCAGGCTCTCGGGGGCTATGTGCAGGCGCAGCTGCCCGGGCACCAGCTGGGGGCAGGGTGCGGTCATGGCCGCGCTCCGGCGGCGGGGGGCATCCAGCCCGCCAGGTGTGTCTGCGCGATGCGCGTGAGCGCGGTGATCCACCCGGCGCTGTCGTTCAGGCAGGGGATGTAGCGGAATTCCTGGCCGCCTGCCTGCATGAAGGCCTCGCGCGCCTCCTGGTTGATCTCCTCCAGCGTCTCCAGGCAGTCGCTGGTGAAGCCGGGGCACATCACGTCCACGCGGCGCGTGCCGCCTTGCGCCAGCGCCACCAGCGTGGGCTCGGTGTAGGGCTCCAGCCACTTGGCCTTGCCAAAGCGGGACTGGAACGTCAGCGCGTATTGCCGTGGCGTCAGGCCCAAGGCATCGGCCAGCAGGCGGGCGGTGGCGCGGCATTGCTCGGCATAGGGGTCGCCCAGGCGCACGTTGCGCTCCGGGATGCCGTGAAAGCTCATCACCAGCTTGTCGGCCGGGCCGCCCTCGCGCTGCCAGTGGGCGCGCACCGATTGGGCCAGCGCGGCGATGTAGTCCGGGTGGTCGTGGTAGTCGTTCACGAAGCGCAGCTCGGGGAAGTGGCGCGCGCCGCCGGTCCAGGCATTCACGGCGTCCACCACGCTGGCAGTGGTGGTGGCAGAGTATTGCGGATACAGCGGCAGCACCAGCACGCGGCGCACGCCGCCGGCGTGCAGCGCCTGCAGCTGCGTGGCGATGGCCGGCTGGCCGTAGCGCATTGCGGGCAGCACCTGGGCCTGGATTCCGGCCTCGCCCAGCCAGCCGCGCAGCAGCACGGCCTGCCTGGCCGTCCACACGGCCAGGGGCGAGCCTTCGCTGGTCCAGATACTGGCGTACTTGGCAGCCGATCGCGCCGGCCGGGTGCGCAGGATGATGCCGTGCAGGATGGGCAGCCAGAGCGCACGCGGTATCTCGACCACGCGCGGATCGCTCAGGAACTGCGCCAGGTAGCTGCGCAGCGCGGGCGCCGTGGGGGCATCGGGCGTGCCCAGGTTGCACAGCAGCACGGCGGTGTCATGCGCGGGGCCCGGGGCCATTTCTTTTTCTAGGTCCATGGCCGATTCTCGCCCAGGCGCAGGGGGCGTACGGCCGCCGGTGAAAAGCCCGCAGGGCCCGCGCCGGGGCGCCGCGGGCCCCGTGGCGTCAGAATTTCACCGTAGCCCCTACGTAGAGGGACCGGCCCATGCCGGGCACGGCCACGCCCCAGGGCACGGCCGTGGCCGCCATGGTGCTGCCCTGGCCCAGGTAGGCGCCGCCCTGCGGGTGGTTGTAGAAGCGGTTGAACAGGTTGTCCACGCCCAGGTCCAGGCGCAGCTGCTTCCACTCGTAGCTGGTGCGCAGGTTCACCAGGGCATAGCCTGCGGTGGGCAGTTCGTTGCGCACGGCGGAGACATGGGTCTTGGCGCCCACCATCAGCAGCTCGGCCGTGCTGCTCCAGGGGCCCTTGTCGTGGCTCAGGGCCAGCCGGGCGTTCAGCGGCATGATGGCGTACAGGTTCTCGCCCGTGCGCCTGTCCTTGCCGCGCACGTAGCCCAGCGTGCCGTGCAGCGTGAATCGGCCCCATGCGGCGCTGTCGCTCAACCGGCCGAAGCCCGACAGGTCCAGGCCGTACAGGCGCGCGTCCTGGTTGGCAAAGCGCAGGTAGACGAAGCCCTGCGTGGCGCTGGCGTTGGCCGCGGTGCAGGAGCTCATGCCCCCCATGCCGCCCGTGCAGCGCTCGGCGCCTATGTAGTCGTTCACGCGCGTGAGGTAGGGCGTGAGCTTCACGCCCCAGCGCTCGCCCGTGGCGTCGTGCCAGTCGGCTGTGGCGCTGAGGGTGTTGGCCACTTCCGGGCGCAGGTCGGGGTTGCCCACGTAGCCGTTGCCGTCGCCCACCAGGTTGACCATGCGCATGGCCATGCCGCCGGTGGACCAGGTGTAGCGCTCGTACAGGTTGGGCGAGCGCGTCTTGTGGGCGAAGCCGAACTCGTAGCTGGCCTGGGCGTTGGGGGTGTAGCGCGCCAGTGCGGTGAAGTCCAGGTTATGGTCGCTGCGCTGGCGGTCGCGCGCGTTGAAGGCGTTGGCCTCCGCCGCATAGCTGCTGTTGTAGCCCTGCACCGGGCCGCTGTCCATGCGCACCTGGCCCGCGCGCAGGCCGATCTGGGTGAGCCATTGCGGGCTCCAGCGCGCCTCCCATTCGGCAAACGCCTCCAGGCGGTCGCGCCGGCCGTCGCGGATGTTCCAGAAGGTGTCGGGCGCCATGCCGCCGCCCGAGGGCAGCCACCAGTCATCGAGCCGGTAGCGCTGCGCCAGCGCGCCCACGCGCAGCGTGTCGCGGTCCGTCAGCTCCACGTCGCCACGCACCTGCACGCCGCTGGTGTGGCCGCGCGTGTCCATGGGCATGCCCGGCACGTTGCTGGCTGCCCCGTACCAGAACTGCTTGTCGGGGCCGAAGTTCATGGCGTGGCGCGTGGCCTCGTGGTAGGCGCGGGCGTCCAGGCGGCCCCAGCCGAACCGGCCCTGGTAGCGCAGGTTGAACTGCTGGCTGTCGTTGCGCGTCATGTCCATGCGCTGGTTGGGATAGTTCTGGTAGGGAATGTCCTGCACGCCCAGGCGCAGCTCGACCAGGTCCGTGCTGCCGCGCCAGGCCATGCTCAGGGCGTGGTTGCGCGTCCTGTAGCTGCTGGAGCCCACTTCGTCGTCGTCCAGCCATTGCGTGGGTTTGTTGCTGGCGGCCGGGCCGGCGGGCTTGAAGCCGCGCGCGGCCTTGTAGTTGTCCGACTGCGCGGTGGAGCCGTCGTAGCGCAGGCTGAACTGCTCGCGCGCGTAGGAGGCCTCCAGGTGGGCGCCCAGGGCGTTGCCGTTGCTGCGCCAGAAGGCACCGGCCTCGCCCGATATCCGGGGCGCCTCGCCCGGCGCGGTGAAGGCCGGCGGCGCGGATTCGACCTGGATGGTGGCGCCGATGCTGTCGCCGCCCACGCTCACCGGCGTGATGCCGGCAAACAGGCGCACGCTGCCCACGCGCGTGGGGTCTATGTAGGACAGCGGCGGGTTCATGTGGTTGCCGCAGGCGGAGATGAGGTCCATGCCATCGACCTGTATGCGCAGCCGGTCGTCCGACAGGCCGTGCACGCTGGGCAGGCTGGACACGCCCCCGGCGCCCGACAGGCTCACTCCGGGCAGGAAGCGCAGCAGGGTGGCGGTGTCGCTGCTGGCCGGGCGGGCCGCCTGGATGTCCCGGCGGGCCGTTTCGCTGGCGCCCGCCGGGGTCTCGCTGCCGGGCGTGGCGGTGACGGTGACGGTTTGCAGCGCGGCCTCCTGCTGCGCGGCGGCCGCCAGGGGCATGGCCGCCAGCAGGGCGGCAAGGGGAAGGAGGGCGCAGCCGTGCGTGCGGCCGTCGCCGCGAAGAATGCGGGTCTTGGAGATCATGTTCAAGCAAAGCAGGAGGACGGGCGCAGGCCCGGGCACAGCCATGCCCCTGAGGGGCGGGCTGCATCACGACGAAAACGGGGTGGGCGGGGTCAGGCCCGGGCCAGGGGCGGCCCCTGCGCCGGCGGGCGCAGCCGGTCGGGCCGTGGTGCCGCCGGGCTGTCGTATGCGATGGGCGCGGACCCATGCGGCCCTGGCGGCACGGCGGCGGCGCCGCTGTGGCTTGCAATGAAGCTGGCGCCGGCGACGCTGCAGACGGGGCAATGCTGCATCCCGCCCATGGGCTGGTCGTTGTCGTGCGCTCCGGGGCCCGTGCCGCCCGGCTCATGCACGGTGCAGATGTCTGCGCTCAGCAGGGCCTGGGTCGCCATGCCGGCCCAGTGCCGGGCGCTGGCCTGCACCATCCACAACTGCGCCAGCAAGGCCAGCATGGCGAGTACCATGCCAGGCCGGCGGAGGGTGGAACGGATGCTGCGGTGCGTCACGGCGCCCGATTGTGCCGTAGCCCATGTCCTGGGCCTTGCTGTAGATCAATTGTGGAAACAAGTATTGACACTTCGCGCATACGCGCCATCACCATCGACCTGGACGACACGCTGTGGCCCGTATGGCCTGCCATTGCGCGCGCCGAGGCCGTGCTGGCCAGCTGGCTGGCGGCCCACGCGCCGGCCACGGCCGCACTGTTTGGGGATGCGAAGGCGTTGCGCGCCATTCGCGTGCAGATGAACGAGCTGCGCCCCGACCTGCGGCACGACCTGAGCGCGCTGCGGCGCGAGTCGATCCGCATGGCGCTTTCGCAGGCGGGCGACGACCCGCAGCTCGCCGAGCCCGCGTTCGACTTCTTCTTCGCCGAGCGCCAGCGCGTGGACCTGTTCGACGATGCGCTCGCGGCGCTCGACTTCCTGTCCGCGCGCTGGCCGGTGGTGGCCGTCTCCAACGGCAATGCCGACGTGCACCGCATCGGCATCGGGCGCTATTTCAGGGCCAGCCTGAGCGCCACGCAGCTGGGCGTGGCCAAGCCCGATGCGCGCATCTTCCACGCGGGCGCGCAGGCCGCGGGCGTGGCGCCCGGGCAGGTGCTGCACGTGGGCGACGATGCGCTGCTGGACGCCCGCGGCGCGCTGGATGCCGGCATGCAGGCCGCGTGGCTGAACACGGCCGGCGCCGCATGGCCGCACGAGGGCGTGCCGCCGCACGCCACGGTGCCCAGCCTCAGCGCGCTGTGCCGGCTGCTGGCGTAGGGCGCGAGCGGCGCAGCAGCCACTTCTCCAGCTCCGCCGCCGCGAACACCACCGCGCCCGAGAGCAGCACGCGCAGCCATTCGCCCGGGGACAGGTCGGTGGAGCCGAACACGGCCTGCAGCCAGGGGGCGTGCACGAAGGCCAGCTGCAGCAGCGCGCACACGGCGATCGCCATCAGCACCTGCGGGTTGCCCAGCAGCCCTTCGCGCGTGAGCGCGCTGCGCAGGATGTGGCGGCTGCTCAGCAGGTAGAACATCTCGGCCGCCACCACGGCGCAGACGGCCATGGTGCGCGCGGTCTCCAGGCTGGCGCCGCGCTCCAGCTCCCACAGGAACAGTCCGAGCGAGGCGCCTGCCATGACCAGCGACACCATGACCACGCGCCACACGAACAGGCCCGAGAGCAGCGATTCGCGCGGGTCGCGCGGCGGGCGGAGCATCACGTCGCTCTCGGTCGGCTCGAAGGCCAGCGCCACGCCCAGCGTGCCCGAGGTGACGAGGTTGATCCACAGCACCTGCGCGGCGGTGAGGGGCAGCTGCAGCGCGAACGCGATGGCGAAGAACACCACGAGCGCCTCGCCGCCGTTGGTGGGCAGCATGAACAGGATGAACTTGCGCACGTTGTCGTAGACGCCGCGGCCCTCGCGCACGGCCGCGCCCAGGGTGGCGAAGTTGTCGTCGGCCAGCACCATCGCGGCGGCGTCCTTGGCGGCCTCGGTGCCGTTCCTGCCCATGGCCACGCCCACGTCGGCGCGCTTCAAGGCCGGGGCGTCGTTCACGCCGTCGCCCGTCATGGCGACGACCTCGCCGCGCGCCTGCAGGGCCTGCACGAGGCGGATCTTGTGCTCGGGGCTGGCGCGGGCGAACACGTCCACGCTGTCCACCACCTCGCGCAGCGCGTCATCATTGAGGAGTTCGATCTCGGCGCCCGTGAGCGCGGGGCGCCCCAGGCCGATGCCCAGCTGCGCGCCGATGGCGCGCGCCGTCTCGCCGTGGTCGCCGGTGATCATCTTCACGCGCACGCCCGCCGCGTGGCATTCGGCCACGGCGGCCATGGCCTCGGGGCGCGGCGGGTCCATGCTGCCCAGGATGCCCAGCAGGGTGAAGCCGCCTTCCATGTCGTCCCACGAGAGCGCGTGCTGCTGCGCGGGCACGCGCTTGGCGGCGATGGCCAGCACGCGCAGGGCGCGCGCGGCGCAGTCGTTGGCGGCGCGGCGCCAGTAGTCGTGGTCGAGCGGCGCGCTGCCCTGCTCGCCGTGCTGCAGGGCGCTTTGCGCGCCGCACATGTCGAGCACCCGCTCGGGCGCGCCCTTGACCAGGATGAGCGCGTGGCCCGCGTGGTCGTGGTGCAGCGTGGCCATGAAGCGGTGCTCGGACTCGAACGGGATCGCGTCGATGCGCGGCAGCGCGGCGTGCGTGGCGGCGCCATGAAGCCCCGCCTTGAGGGCGAAGGCGAGCAGCGCGCCCTCGGTCGGGTCGCCCGTGAGCGTCCAGCCCTCGGCGCCGTGGTTCAGCGCGGAGTCGTTGCACAGCAGCGCCACGCGGGCCATGCACTGCAGCACGGGGTCGTCGGCGGGCGACGCGTTCATGCCGCCGACCTGGAAGCCGCCCTGCGGCGCGTAGCCGCTGCCCGTCACCTCGTACACGCGGTCGGCCGTCACCGCGCGCTGCACCGTCATCTCGTTGCAGGTGAGAGTGCCGGTCTTGTCCGAGCAGATCACCGTGACCGAGCCCAGCGTCTCCACCGCCGGCAGGTGCCGGATGATGGCGCGGTGGTGCGCCATGCGGCGCACGCCGAGGGCCAGCGTGATGGTCATGATGGCGGGCAGCCCCTCGGGAATGGCCGATGCGGCGAGCGCCACGGCCATCATGAACATGTCGGAGGGCGCCTGCCCGCGCCAGAGCACGCCGATGACGAAGGTGACGACCACGAACAGCAGGATGGCCGCCGCCAGCCAGCGGCTGAAGCGCGCGATCTGGCGCAAAAGCGGCGTGGTGCCCGGCTCCACCTGCGCCAGCAGCGCGCTGATGCGCCCCAGCTCGGTGCGCGCGCCCGTGGCGGCCACCGCGCCCACGGCCGTGCCCGCGGCCACCAGCGTGCCCGAATAGAGCATGCCGCGGCGGTCGCCCAGCGGCGCGTCCTCGGCCACTGCGGCCTCGCTCTTGTCGCTGGGCACCGATTCGCCCGTGAGCACCGCCTCGTCGGCGCGCAGGCTCCTGGCCGAGAGGATGCGCAGGTCGGCCGGCACCTTGTCGCCCGAGGCGAGCAGCACGATGTCGCCCGGCACGAGCTGCTCGGCCGCGACCAGCTGCCGCTCGCCCCCGCGCAGCACCGTGGCCTGCGGCGAGAGCATGCGCCGGATCGCGTCGAGCGCCGACTCGGCCTTGCCCTCCTGCACGAAGCCGAGGACGGCGTTGATGACCACCGCGCCCAGCAGCACGCCGGTGTCGATCCAGTGGCCCAGCGCGCCGGTGATGGCGGCCGAGGCCAGCATCACGTAGATCAGCATGTTGTGGAACTGCGCCAGCAGCCGCCGCCATGCGGGCCGGCGCGGCGGCGCGGGCAGACGGTTGGGGCCGTGCTGGGCCAGGCGGCGGGTGGCCTCGGCGTGGGGCAGGCCGTACTGCACGTCGGTGGCCAGGCGTTCGGCAATGGCGCTGGCGGGCAGGGCATGCCAGGGGGTGTCGTGGTGTTCTGTGGGCGTCGTCGTCGGCATGCAGGAGCGCGTGCCCGGCGCTGCGCTGCGCACGCCGGGCCACGCGGATGGTGGAAGAGCGGTGCGGTCCAGTCTAGGGCGCGGGCATGCGCGGCGCGGCAATGCCCCAGGGCGCAGGGCGGGAAACCGCCGCTACCGGAAGGCGGATACTATTGAATGAATAGCTGCCAGCGCTTGTTGGATAAGCGCTGCAGCCTGTTTTGATTCATATCAAAAAATCGCGCAATGCATGCAGCGTCTCGTCCGGCGCCTCGCTCATCTGGTGGTGCCCCACGGGCAGCTGCGCGACCTGCACCTGCCTGCCCGCGGCGCGCGCGGCCTGGATCAGGCCCTGCGCGGCCTTCGGGTGCGTCATCTGGTCCAGCGTGCCCACCACGAACAGCACCGGGCATTGGATGGCCGCGATGGCCTGCTCGCCGCCCGCATAGCTGTCGCAGGCCACGAAGCCGCGGTGGAACACGTTGACCTGCGGGTTGCTGCGCAGCACGCGCCGGCCCAGGGCCATGCCCGCGCCATAGACCCAGAAGCCCGCCCCCAGCGGCGGGGCGAGGGTGCTGCGCGAGAACGTGTTGACCATGTGCAGCGCCTTCTCGGGCTCGTGCAGCGAGGTCTCGATGAGCGCCGGCGAGACCTTCATCGGGTAGGCCGTGCCCACCAGTGCCAGGTGGCTCGCGCGCGCGCCCAGGCGGGCGGCGGCCTCCAGCGCGATCAGCGAGCCCCAGCTGTGGCCCACCAGCGCCGCCCGCTGGATGCCCAGCGTGTCGAGCAGGGCGACGATGAAGCCGGCCGCCTGCTCCACGCTGGCGGGTGCCTCGCCCGCGCTCTTGCTGTGGCCGGGCAGGTCCACGGCCAGCACGTTCCAGCCGTGGTGGGCCAGGTAGCGGCTTTGCAGCGCCCAGACGCTGTGGTCGTTGAGTACGCCGTGGATGAAGACCACCGTAGGCCTGCCCGGCTCCAGGGGCTTGCCGCCGGTGTAGCAGTAGGCCTGCGCGCCGTTGACGTCGACGTACATCACGCCCCCGCTTTTTCTGCGGCCTTGAGCGCGCGCTGCAGGTCGTCGATCAGGTCGCCGGCGTCCTCCAGGCCGATCGACAGGCGTATCGTGCCCTGGCCTATGCCCGCGGCGGCCAGCGCTTCGTCGTCCAGGCGGTGGTGCGTGGTGCTGGCCGGGTGGATCACCAGGCTGCGGCAGTCGCCCACGTTGGCCAGGTGGCTGAAGAGCTTGAGCGCCTCGATGAACTTCTTGCCCTGCCCGCGGCTGCCCTTGAGGTCGAAGCTGAACACCGAGCCCGCGCCGCGTGGCAGCAGCCGCTGCGCGAGCTGGTGGCTGGGGTGCGATTCGAGCAGCGGGTGGCCCACGCGCGCCACGAACGGGTGGCTGGCCAGGAACTGCACCACGCGCTCGGTGTTGCGCATGTGGCGTTCCATGCGCAGCGGCAGGGTCTCTATGCCCTGCAGGATCAGCCAGGCCGTGTGCGGGCTCATGCAGGCGCCGAAGTCGCGCAGGCCCTCGCGGCGCGCGCGCAGCAGGAAGGCGCCCACGGTGCTCTCCTCGGCGAACACCATGCCGTGGAAACCGTCGTAGGCCTGGGTCAGTTCGGGAAAGCGCCCCGAGGCCTCCCAGTCGAAGCTGCCGCCATCGACCAGCACGCCGCCGATCACCGTGCCGTGGCCCGAGAGGAACTTGGTGGCCGAGTGGTAGACCAGGTCCGCGCCATGCTCCAGGGGCCGGATGAGCCAGGGCGAGGTGAGGGTGGAATCGACCAGCAGCGGGACGCCGGCTTCGTGGGCGATCTGCGACACGGCGGGAATGTCCAGCACCTCCAGCCCGGGGTTGCCCACGGTCTCGCCGAAGAAGAGGCGCGTGTTGGGCCGCACGGCGGCGCGCCAGCCGGCGAGGTCGCCGGGCTTGACGAAGCTGGTCTCTATGCCGAAGCGCCGCAGCGTGTAGTTGAGCAGGTTCTGCGACCCGCCGTAGAGGGCCGTGCTGGCCACGATGTGCCCGCCCGCGCCCATCAGCGTGCAGACTGCCAGATGCAGCGCCGCCTGGCCGCTGGCCGTGGCGATCGCGCCCACGCCGCCTTCGAGCGCGGCCACGCGCTGCTCCAGCACGGCGTTGGTGGGGTTGCTGATGCGGCTGTACACATGGCCGGGGCGCTCCATGTTGAACAGGGCGGCGGCATGGTCGCTCGACTCGAAGACGAACGAGGTCGTCAGGTGGATGGGTACGGCGCGCGCGCCCGTGGCGGGATCGGGCCGCGCGCCCGCATGCAGCGCGAGTGTGTCGAAGCCGGGGTCGGAGTATCCGGGCATCCATATCTCCAAAGTGGTGAATCTGCGCGCCATTGTGGGCTATATTTCCCGGCGGATAGGGCTGCACGCAGCGCCTGCAGAACCATTCGGAGATATCCCATGAAAGTCAGCGACATCCTGCGCCTCAAAGGCAACACCCTCTACACCGTGCACCCCGACGAGCCGCTCATCCGCGCGGTGCAGACCATGGCCGAGAGGGACATAGGCTCGCTGGTGGTCATGGAGCACGGCGACCTGGTGGGCATGCTGACCTTCCGCGAACTGATCCAGGTGCTGGTGAAGAACGACGGCGCCGTGGGCACGATGCTGGTGCGCACGGCGATGGACGACGCGCCGCTGACCTGCACGCTGGAGACCGACATGGACGAGGTGCGCCGCATGATGCTGGGCCAGCACGCGCGCTACATGCCGGTGATGGACAAGCGCATGCTCATGGGCGTGGTGAGCTTCTACGACGTGGCCAAGGCCGTGGTGGACAGCCAGAACTTCGAGAACAAGCTGCTCAAGGCCTACATCCGCGACTGGCCGCAGGAAGAATCGCCCCCCGCGAATTGACTTTTATGCCCAATTGGCTCCCGGTGCTTGTGTGGCGGGCGCCGGCAGCTACTTCTTTCATAGCCGCAACCGCTCTGGGATAATCACGCCCCTATGAGCGGCAACACACTTGGCACCCTTTTCTGCGTCACCAACTTCGGTGAGTCCCACGGCCCGGCGATCGGCTGCGTGATCGACGGCTGCCCGCCCGGCATGGCGCTTTGCGAGGCCGACATCCAGGCCGACCTGGACCGGCGCCGCCCGGGCACCAGCCGCCACGTCACGCAGCGCAACGAGCCCGACGCGGTGGAGATCCTCTCGGGCGTCTACGAGGGCAGGACCACCGGCACGCCGATCGCGCTCCTGATCCGCAACCAGGACCAGCGCAGCAAGGACTACGGCGACATCGCCCAGAGCTTCCGCCCGGGCCATGCCGACTACGCCTACTGGCACAAGTACGGCCTGCGCGACCCGCGCGGCGGCGGGCGCTCGTCCGCGCGCCTGACGGCGCCCACCGTGGCGGCCGGCGCCGTGGCCAAGAAGTGGCTGGCCGAGAAGTACGGCACGCGTTTTCGCGCCTGCATGACGCAGCTGGGCGAGCTGCCCATCCCGTTCGAGGGCTGGGACCATGTGCCCAACAACCCGTTCTTCGCCCCCGTGGCCGACGTGCAGGCCTACGAGGACTACATGGATGCGCTGCGCAAGAGCGGCGACTCGTGCGGCGCGCGCATCCGCGTGCAGGCCACGGGTGTGCCCGTGGGCCTGGGCGAGCCGCTCTACGACAAGCTCGACGCGGACATCGCCCACGCGATGATGGGCCTGAACGCCGTCAAGGGCGTGGAGATCGGCGCGGGCTTCGCCAGCGTGGCCCAGCGCGGCACCACGCACGGCGACTCGCTCACGCCCCAGGGCTTTGCCGGCAACAACGCGGGCGGGGTGCTGGGCGGCATCAGCACGGGGCAGGACATCGAGGTGTCGATCGCCATCAAGCCCACCAGCTCCATCATCAGCCCGCGCGAGTCCGTGGACATTCACGGCCAGAGCATCCAGGTGATCACCAAGGGCCGCCACGACCCCTGCGTGGGCATACGCGCCGCCCCGATCGCCGAGGCGCTCCTGGCGCTGGTGCTCATGGACCACGCGCTGCGCCAGCGCGCGCAGTGCGGCGACGTGCGGCAGGCGGTGCCGCCCATTCCTGCCAGTATTTGAACGAAAAACGGCTCCAGCGCTTGATGGGTAAGCGCTGGCAGCTATCTAAAGAATAGCGTCTTTACTTGCGCACTTCGTCGACGAGCGCGCGGAACTCGTCGATATCCTCGAAGCTGCGGTACACGCTGGCGTAGCGTATGTAGGCCACCTTGTCGAGCTTCTTGAGCTCGCGCATGACCAGTTCACCGATGCGGCTGGAGATCACCTCGCGCTGGCCCAGGTGCAGCAGCTTCTCTTCGATGCGCTCGATGGCCGAATCGATCTGCACCGTGCTCACCGGGCGCTTGCGCAGCGCCAGCTTGAAGGAGCCGAGCAGCTTGTGGCGGTCGTATTCGACGCGGCGGCCGTCCTTCTTGACGACGGCGGGGAAATTGACTTCCGGCCGCTCATAGGTGGTGAAGCGCTTTTCGCAGGCGCCGCACTGGCGCCTGCGGCGGATGCAGTCCCCGTCCTCGGACACCCGGGTCTCGATGACCTGGGTGTCCTGGTGGCTGCAGAAGGGGCACTTCATCGCGGCAGCGCCTGCGCTCGCGCGATCAGCGGTAGACCGGGAAGCGGCTGGTCAGCGCGTTGACCTTGGCGCGCACGGCGGCCAGGTGCGCCTCGTCGTCGGGGTTCTCCAGCACATCGGCCAGCAGGTTGGCGGTGAGCCGCGTTTCCTCTTCCTTGAAGCCGCGCGTGGTGATTGCGGGCGTGCCCACGCGGATGCCGCTGGTCACCATGGGCTTCTCGGGGTCGTTGGGGATGGCGTTCTTGTTGATGGTGATGTGGGCCTTGCCCAGCGCCGCCTCGGCGGCCTTGCCGGTGATGCCCTTGGCGCGCAGGTCCACCAGCATCACGTGGCTCTCGGTGCGGCCGCTCACGATGCGCAGGCCGCGCTGGGTCAGCGTCTCGGCGAACACCTTGGCGTTCTTCGCCACCTGCTGCTGGTAGGCCTTGAACTCGGGCGACAGCGCCTCCTTGAAGGCCACGGCCTTGGCGGCGATCACGTGCTCCAGCGGGCCGCCCTGCAGGCCGGGGAAGATCGCGGAGTTGATGGCCTTCTCGTGCTCGGCCTTCATCAGGATGATGCCGCCGCGCGGGCCGCGCAGGCTCTTGTGCGTGGTGGATGTCACCACGTCGGCATGCGGCACGGGGTTGGGGTACTCGCCCGCGACCACCAGGCCCGCGTAGTGGGCGATGTCCACCCAGAAGATGGCGCCGACTTCCTTCGCCACGCGCGCCATGCGCTCGAAGTCGATGCGCAGCGCGTAGGCCGATGCGCCGCCGATGATGAGCTTGGGTTTGTGCTCGCGGGCCTTGGCCTCGAACGCGTCGTAGTCGATCTCTTCCTTCTCATCGAGGCCGTAGGAGACCACGTTGAACCACTTGCCGCTCATGTTCAGCGCCATGCCGTGCGTCAGGTGGCCGCCCTCGGCCAGGCTCATGCCCAGGATGGTGTCGCCGGGCTTGAGGAAGGCCATCAGCACGGCCTGGTTGGCCTGCGAGCCCGAGTTGGGCTGCACGTTGGCGGCCTCGGCGCCGAAGAGCTGCTTGATGCGGTCGATGGCCAGCTGCTCGATCACGTCCACGTTCTCGCAGCCGCCGTAGTAGCGCTTGCCCGGGTAGCCCTCGGCGTACTTGTTGGTCAGCTGCGAACCCTGCGCGGCCATGACGGCGGGAGAGGCGTAGTTCTCGCTGGCAATCAGCTCGATGTGCTCTTCCTGGCGGCGGTTCTCGGCCTGGATGGCGGCCCACACCTCGGGATCGGTTTGTTCGACAAGAATAGTGCGTTGATACATGGCAGTCCTATGAACTCTCAGTGTCCCTTGGCAATCAAGGGCTGCCCAGGCGAACGACGGATCGCTGCGGGGCTTGGCTGCTCATCCGCGCGGCACGCTCCCCAGTGGTTTGCAGAAAAACAGGGCTTTCTGCCGGTCTCCACGTCAGCGGCGGGGCCCGGGGGCCTTGCGCGCCTATCGCCAGTTGCGTACCCCGCTAGTGTAGCTGACGGCGCCCGTCTCCCACGGCGCCGGCGCGGCCTCAGAGGCCGCCGTCGAGCAGGGCCACTTTCTCGCCCGCGGGCTGCGCTGCCGGCGCGGCCTCGGGCGCCGCCGGGGCCTTGGTGGAGAGCACCGGCTTGGCGGTCCTGCGCTCGCCCGCCACCTGGCGCAGGCGGAAATGCTCGGCCAGCACCTTGGCCGCGTAACCGCCGTCGTCCGGGAGGTTGGCGGCACCCACGTAGTAGCGCAGGCCGCCTTCGAGCGAGCCCGCGCGCGCTATGCACTCCTGCAGCACCTTCACGCCCACGCGCAGGTTGGCCACGGGGTCGAACGCGGCGAACTGGCCTCCGAAACCCTCGTACTTGTCGGTGTGCACGCGGGTCATCACCTGCATCAGGCCCTGCGCGCCGACGGCGCTTTGCGCGAACGGGTTGAAACTCGACTCCACGGCGATGATGGCCAGGATCAGCGTGGGATCGAGCTTGGTGCGCGCGCCGATGTCGTAGGCCTCGGTCACCAGGGCCGCCAGGGGTTCGGGCGCCACGCGGTATTTCTTGCTGAGCCAATAGGCCACGGCCGCCTGCTCGCGCGGCAGCTCGCTGGGGTTGAGGGCCATGGCGCGGTCGCTTGCGGCCGGCTCCAGCGGGAAGCCGTCCTCCGCGACCTGGCGCGCATGCAGCCAGCCGCGCAGCTCGTCTTCGCCTATTTGGCGCAGGTCCGGGCGCGCCGTCAGCGTGACGGCCGCGAAGACGACTGCCAGCCCGAGCAGGGCGAAGCCGTTGTGTGTCACTTCAAGAAGACCATTGACCACATCGGCGGCAACTGTGCGCACGCCGGCAATGATTTTTCCTGACGCTGTCATAGCTTTTCCTTTCTGAGTCGAGTCCCGGAAGGCGCAGCGCCTGCAGGGGCGCTTGGGTGGACTCGGTCTTGCCAGGCCTTCTGCCTGGGCTGGTATGCCGTCCAGTCCGTGCCATGACCGGCCATGCCATGGGAACTTGCGGACTGTCTTAGCCGGTGCCGAAGGGCAGCAGCTAGGGTTATTACGGATCTGCGTTTTGAAGGCTGGCGGATTCTAGGAGGTCACTAAATGCATAGTCAACACTAATAAACATTATTTTTATATAAAAAAATAATTACAATACTGTTTGTGAACGCAGAAATTGGCACTTCGACCGCAGTGGAGGGGCTGTAGTCGAATGCAGCAGGCGCCGCGAAATGAAACTTGCAATCGATGCGCTGCTGCCATTGACGAAAGCTGTTGGAGAGTGCGCGGAGATTTGCTACCTTTGAGGCGCCTGAGCGATTCAGGCATCCGCCGGAAGAGGCGAAACCATCTGGATGGAAGGCACGCAGTGCCGCATCAAGCAACAGGTCACTCGCTTCCAAGGCAAACCCAGGAGGCAATACCTTGCCTCCTGCACCGGGGACGATCCTCTCCGCGGTGCAAACGATGGCAAAAGACCGTTGCGTCTGCCGTCAAGCCCGGTGCACGGAAAGACTCCGTCCACCGGGCTTTCTTTTTGCACTTATTTACACTGACACGTGGACGTTCACTGATTCAATAGCGTCCGAAGCTGAACTGAGCGGGTATCGCGTGTCGCAAGTCATACAAACTATCAAAAGCCATCGGTGGGCCCGGCGGGCGGCGTGGTTCCTGGCCTGTCTGCTGGGGCTCTGGCTGCTGGCCTGGCTCGTCGTTCCGCCCATCGCGCGCTCGCAGATCGAGCGGCATGCTTCGGAGGCCCTGGGGCGCAAGGTGACGGTCTCCAAGGTGGAGTTCCTGCCATGGACGCTGGAGGCCACGGTCCATGGGCTGTCCGTTGCCTCCGGGGATGGCAAGGCTCCCCAGATCCAGGTAGCGCGTATCTATATAGATGCGGAGCTGCAGTCGCTGTGGCGGCTCGCGCCGGTGATCGATGCGGTGCAGGTGGACGAGCCGGTGATCCACGTCACGCAGACCGCTCCCGGACACTACGACTTCGACGACGTGCTGAACCGCCTTGCCCAGCAGCCGAAGACCCAGGACGGCGAGGCACGGCCGCCGCGCTTTGCGCTCTACAACCTCGCGCTGCGCGGCGGGGCCCTGGATTTCGACGACCGGACGGTGGGCAAGGTCCACACGCTGCGCGGGCTCCGCATCGATGTACCGTTCCTGAGCAATTTCTCTGCGGACCGCGAGGTCAAGGTCACGCCCAGGCTGGCCTTCGAGCTGAACGGCAGCGCCTTCGACACCGCCGCCCGGACGACCCCGTTCGCCCAGAACCGGCAGACCGAGGTCAACCTGCACGTCGATGGCTTCGACCTCGGGCCCTTCAGCGGCTACATGCCGAGCCGTGTGCCGGTGCGGCTCCAAGCCGGGGTGCTCGACGCCGACCTGAAGCTGGGCTTCGAGCAGGACGACGCCACGCCGCGGCTCACGATCAGCGGGGGTGTCCGGCTGCATGGCGTCCGGACCACCGATGCGGCGGGCGAGCCCCTGCTGGACTTCGATGCGCTGCAGGTGGCGCTCAAGGATGTGCGGCCGCTGCAGCGCATCGTGGACATCGACGCCATCGACTGGCATGGCGTCCATGTGCATCTGCGCAGGGATGCGGCGGGTGCCGTGGCGCTTCCCGGGCTGGCGCAGCCGGCCGATGGCGCGGACGCCGCGGCCAAGCCCGCGCCGGCGCCGCAGGACGCCGCATGGCAGGTGCGGCTTGGGCGGGCGGGGCTGCACGACGGCGTCGTCGACTGGACCGACGCCAGCCTGCCGGGCGGCAAGGCCGCGTGGAAGGCGGACAACCTGCAGGCCGAGGCCTGGGCGATTGCGCTGCCGTTCCAGCAGCCGCTGCAGTTCCGCCTGAGCACGCAGTTGTCCGGCGGGGCTGCCAAGGGCGATGCGGCGCGGCTTGCGGTGCAGGGGCAGGCCACGGACGTGCAGGCGCAGGCCGCGGTTTCCGTTCGCGGGCTTTCCATGGCCATGGCGGCGCCGTATCTGGCGGGGGTGCTCAAGCCCTCGCTGGCGGGCATGCTCGATGCAGACCTGGGGCTGGCCAGGAACGGCGATGCCATGGCCGCCAAGGTGGCCACGCTGTCCCTGGGCAAGCTGGCGCTCGATTGCGCGGCGGCGGAGAAGAAATGCCGCACCCTGCGCACCGCCGGGATCGCGGATGCCGCCAAGACCTCGCTGGCCGAGGCCGGGCGCCTGGAGGTGAGCGATGCCCTGGTGCAGTTGCCGCAGCGCAGCGTGACGCTGGGCCGGGTACTCGTGAAGCAGCCCCGCGTCCTGGTCTCGCGTGCAGCCAAGGGCGGCTGGATGTTCGAGGAGTGGCTGCCGGACGCGTCCGAGGCCGCCTCCAAGGGCAAGCCGGCCGCGGCGGCGCCGGCCCCCTGGAAGCTGAAGCTGGCGGCCCTGGAGGTCGAAGGCGCCAGCCTGGCCTTCCGCGACGACGCGGCAGCCAGGCCGGTGGCGCTCAATGCATCCGGGCTCCAACTGCGCGCGCGGAACTTCTCCTATGACGATGGCCGGATCACCCCGGTGGCGGTGCACCTGGACACCCGGGTGGCCGCCGGCCGGGCGGAGCCGGGGCGATTGAGCTACGAGGGCACCGTGGCCATGGCGCCCGCGCTGGCCGTGCAGGGCAGGGTGCGCGCGCAGCATGTGCCGGTGCACGCCTTCGAGCCCTATGTCACGTCGGACCTGAACGTGGACATCCTGCGCGCCGAGGGCAGCTTCGCCGGCGACCTGCGCTACGTTCAGGAGACGGCCGGCCCGGCGGTCTCGGTGGCGGGCGACATGTCCCTGGACGAGGTGCGCGTGCGCGCCAAGGACGACGTGGCCGCGGATGACGAGGGCAAGGGCAGCAGGCGGATCGCCGATCGCGGCGAGGAACTGCTGCGCTGGAAGTCGCTGGGGCTGCGCGGCGTGGCGGTGAACCTGAAGCCGGGCCGGCCATTGGCGCTGGACGTGAGGGAGACGGCGCTCAGCGACTTCTTCGCGCGCATCATCGTGCACGAGAACGGACGCATCAACCTGCAGGATATCCGCAAGGGGGCCGCGACCGAGGAGGCGGCCGCCGCGCCACCGAAGGACGCAGCCTCCGTCGCCGCGGCCACCGGTACGGCGCAGGCAGCGGCGCAGCCGGCCGACCCCATGGCGCCGGTGATCCGGTTCGGCCCGGTGGCATTGACGAACGGGTCGGTGCATTTCTCCGACTACTTCGTCAAGCCCAACTATTCGGCGGATCTCAGCGAGTTGACCGGCAGGCTCAGCGCGTTTTCTTCCGTGCCCGCCGAGGCGGGCGGCGAGCCGCAGATGGCCGAGCTGGAGCTGCGCGGGCGCGCGCAGGGCACGGCATCCCTGGAGGTCAGTGGCAAGCTCAACCCCCTGGCCAAGCCCCTGGCGCTCGACATACAGGCCCGCATGCGCGACCTGGAGCTGCCGCCCCTGTCGCCCTACAGCATCAAATACGCCGGCCATGGCATCGAGCGCGGCAAGCTCAGCATGGACGTGGCCTACAAGGTGCAGCCCGACGGGCAGCTCACGGCCACCAACAAGCTGGTGCTCCACCAGCTGGCCTTCGGCGACCCCGTGGAGGGCGCGCCCGCCAGCCTGCCGGTGCGGCTGGCCGTGGCGCTGCTGGCCGACCGCAATGGCGTGATCGACGTGGACCTGCCCATCAGCGGCTCTCTGAACGACCCGCAATTCAGCCTGGGCGGCGTCATCCTCAAGGTCATCGGCAACCTCGTCATGAAGGCCATCACCGCACCCTTCTCGCTGCTGGCGGGGGTGTTTTCCGGCGCGGACGAGCAGGGCAGCATCGCCTTCGCGCCGGGCAGCGCCGCGCTCGACGACAAGGCGCGCCAGCAACTCGACAAGATCGCACAGGAGCTGAACAACCGGCCGGCACTCAAGGTGACCGTGGCCGGCTGGGCCCAGCCGCAGGCCGAGGAGGAGGCCTGGAAGCGCCTGCGCCTGCGGGACCTGGTACAGGCGCAGAAGCGCCGCGCGGCCGTCAGGGCCGGGGAGTCGGCGGCCGACGTGGCGCCCGTGAGCGACGCGGAGTATCCCGCCCTGCTCAAGGAGGCCTACCGGCGCGCGGACATGAAGAAGCCGCGCAACCTGGTCGGCCTGGCCAAGGACCTGCCCCAGGGCGAGATGGAGGCGCTGCTGCTCAAGAGCATCGAGGTTCCCGGCAACGCCATGCAGGACCTGGCCCTGGCGCGCGGCGTTGCCGTGCGCGACTACCTGGCGAGCCGGCAGGTGGCGCTGGACCGGCTGTTCGTGGGCGCCAGCAAGCTGCAGCCGGCAGGCGAGGGGAGCGGCGGCTGGACGCCCAAGGCGGAGTTGGCGCTGGCGGCGCGGTGAGAGTCCTGCGCATGCGCCTGGCGTGCGACATCTGAGGCCCCGTGCCAAATCCGGGCGAAAATAGCGGTTTCGCCGGAACCGGGCTCAGACCCATGCCCGGGCGTGGCGCTTGCGCCGCAGGCTTCCCGCCTCTTTTCCCCATTGGATCCATGTTTCCCTTTTCTTCCCGCAGCAAAATGTCCGACGCACCCGAAGCGACCCCGGTCCAGACCAAAACCAGCGAGCCGCATCCCCTGGATGCGTTGACGGGCGGCGCCTTTTCGGCAGCCACGTCTGGAGAGCGGTCGGCGCGCATCCGCGAATGGCTTGCCACGCAGCCGGCCACCGACAAGTTGCAGGAGGTGTTCAAGGAATTGAGCGCCCGCGACAAGGGTGCCGCACGGGCCGTGCGCGAGCGCCTCGACGAGATCCGGCGCGCCCAGGGGCAGGCGGCCGTCGCCGCGGAGTGGACGGCGAAGGCCGAGGCGCTGCTGGCCACGGCGCAGCTGAACATCGCCGATGCGCTGGCCTGGCAGCGCGACGCGGCCAAGGCCGGCGCCCCGCTCTCGCGCGAGCCGTTGTCCACGCTCAAGGCGCAGTTGAGCGAGCGCGTGAAGACCATCGAGGATCTGCAGCACCGCGTGCAGGTGCAGCGCGAGGCCGCGGTGCTGCTCGCGCAGCGCATCGAGGTGCTGTCCACCAAGCCGTGGAAGGACGCGCAGGCGGCCCTGGAGCTGTTGAGCGCCGACGTGGGCCATTGGCAGGAACAGGCGCAGGCGCTGACGGGCGATGCCGCCTGGCCCAGCGTGGACGTGCGCTTTCCGGCGCAGCTGGAGTCCTCGCGCACGCAGCTGCTGGTGGTCTGGGAGGCATTCCAGTCGGCCCTGGCCCAGACCGCGGCAGCGGCCGAGGACGAGAACGCCCCCTTGCCGCCGGTCCCGGTGTGGGCCGACGAACTGCGCCTTGCGCGCGGACTGCCCGCAGAGGCGGCCGCGGCCAAGGCTGCCCCCCGCGCAGCGGCCAAGCCCAAGGTGGACCCCGAGGTGCGCGAGAAGGCCATGCAGGCCGTGCGCGAGGCGCTGTCCAGGCTGGAGGAGGAAACCGCCCAGGGGCACGGCAAGGCCAGCGCCGGCGCCGCCACCGCGCTGCGCGCCGTGCTGAAGGTGCACGGCAAGCTGATCGATGCCGAGCTCGAACGCAAGGTGCATGCGGCATTGGTCGCGGCCGGAGAGCTCGAAGGCTGGCAGCGCTGGAGCGCGGACCAGTTGCGCGAAGACCTGGTCGCCCGCGCCGAAGCCTTGCTGCAGCGCCCCGAAGGGCAGGCGCTGGGCGGGCGCAAGGTGCAGGAGTTGCTGCGGCAGCTGCGCGAACAGTGGAAACACGCCGACCAGGGCGCGCCGGCCAACCACGCCCTGTGGAAGCGGTTCGACGACGCCTGCAACGCGGCCCACAAGGTGGTCGAGGCCTGGCTGGAGAAGGTGCGCGCCGAGGGCGCCGAGCACCGCGCCCAGCGCATGGCGCTGGTCGAAGAAGTGAAGGCCTGGGCGCAGGAGCAGGCCGGCGCGGCGGCGGCCGACTGGAAGGCGGTGAACCGCGCCCTGCACCAGTTCGGCGAACGCTGGCGCGCCGGCGGCCACGTCAGCGAGAAGGTGTTTGCCGAGCTGCAGCCGCTGTGGAAGCAAGCCATGGCATCGGCCGCGGCGCCGCTGGAGGCGGCGCAGAAGGCCAGCCTGGAGCGGCGCCAGGCCATGATCGAGGAGGCCGCGTCGCTCGGGGCCGCCGCCTCGCTGCGCATTGATGCCATCAAGGCGCTGCAGCAGCGCTGGCAGGCGGAGGCGCAGTCGGTGCCCCTGGACCGCAAGCAGGAGCAAAAGCTCTGGGACGCCTTCCGCAAGCCCCTCGACGAGGCCTTCAACCGCAAGTCGGCCGAGCGTGAGCGCGGCGCCGCGGAACTGAGCGCGCGCGACCGCGCCGTGCTGGATGCGTCCAAGGCACTGGAAGCCGCCAACGCCTCGAACGATGCGCAGCGCATCCGTGAGGCCGTGGCGGCCCTGGAGGCCGCCCTCAAGGACCAGGAGGGCGCTGGTGCCTTGGGCCAAAAACAGCCTGTAGCGCAGGAGGGACAAGCGCAGGCAGCTACTGATTCAGGAGCGGATGAGGCCGATGCCAAGCCGGCGCCTGCGGCCGCTGCACGCCCCGTGGTGGCGGTGCGGGGGGATGACCGCCCCGGCATGCGCAGGTCGGAGCCCGCGCCTCAGGCGCGAGCCGGCAGGGCCGCTGGCGACCGGCGCGAAGGGCGTGATGGCCGCGCCCCGCGCGATGCCGCCGCGCGCGGCCCGCGCCTGGGCGACACCGCATTCCGGGCCCAGCGCGACGCCATGGAGCATGCGCAACTCGCCCTGCGCAAATTGGCGGCGCAGGCGCACGGCGAGGCGCTCACGCAACTCATGAACGCCTGGAAGAGCCGGGATGCCGCGCAGGTGCCCAGCGTCCAGGAATTGGGCGGCAAGGTGCCGGCCGGCGTGCGCTCCTCCTGGGCCCAGGCCATTGGCGCCGTCCCGGCTGGCGCGGCTGCGGACCAAGCCCTGCTGCGCCTTGAGATCGCCGCCGAACTGCCCACGCCGGCAGAGCAACTGGCCGCACGCCGGGCCATGCAACTGCAAATGCTCACGCGCCGCAATGATCCTGCGCCTGCCCAGACCTGGGCCCAGGACGCGGCGCTGGTTTTTGCCGGCGCCAGCGACGAAGCCAGTGCGCGCCGCCTGCAGGGCGTGCTGAAGGTCTTGCTCAGGAAGTAGGCCCGCGTCTCGTGCGGCGGCACTTCGGCTGCCGCCGTACGGGCACTCCCATGCAGCGCCGGAAACAAAAAAGCCGCTGATGCATGTCAGCGGCTTTTGTCGATCTTGGTGCCCAGGAGAGGACTCGAACCTCCACGATGTTACTCGCTAGTACCTGAAACTAGTGCGTCTACCAATTCCGCCACCTGGGCATTTCAGGAAAGAATAAATTGTAGCTGGATTTTGGGGCGTCTCATGAGAGATGCTCCATTTTTTTGAGCGATCTGCAACGACCTCTGGCTGTGCGGATATCGTTGGCCAGCGCCGTTTGCAAAACAAAAAAGGCCGCTTCATGAAAAGCGGCCTTCATTGTCAGAACCCTGGCGGGTTCTCGTTAAACTTGGTGCCCAGGAGAGGACTCGAACCTCCACGATGTTACTCGCTAGTACCTGAAACTAGTGCGTCTACCAATTCCGCCACCTGGGCATTTCAGGAAAGTCATAGATTGTATAGCAAAAAAAAATACGCTGGCGCTTCCGCGACGCAAATTTCCTCTTCCGACGAGATCGAGGGCACGGTGCAGGGCCACCGCGATGGCCATGGGTTCGTCGTCCGTGACGATGGCGAGCCCGACATCTACATCCCTCCCAACGAGATGCGCGCGGTGCTGCACAAGGACCGCGTGCGCGTGCGCATCGTGCGCCAGGACCGGCGCGGCAGGCCCGAGGGCCGCGTGGTCGAGATCGTCGAGAGGCCGCCGCAGCCCATCATCGGCCGGCTGCTGCAGGAAAGCGGCGTGTGGCTGGTCGCGCCCGAGGACAAGCGCTACGGGCAGGACGTGCTGATCCCCAAAGGCGCCACGGGAACCGCGGCAACGGGGCAGGTGGTGGTCGTGGAGCTGACGGAGCCGCCGGCATTGTTCGGCCAGCCCGTGGGGCGCGTGGTCGAGGTGCTGGGCGAGGTGGACGACCCGGGCATGGAGGTCGAGATCGCCGTGCGCAAGTACGGCGTGCCGCACGAGTTTTCCGAGGATTGCCTCGCGCAGGCCAAGGCGTTGCCGGACAAGGTGCGTGCGCAGGACAAGCGCCGCCGGGTGGATCTCACGGACGTTCCGCTCGTCACCATCGACGGCGAGGACGCGCGCGATTTCGACGATGCCGTGTACTGCGAGCCCGCGAAGATCGGGCGAGGCAAGGGCTGGCGCCTGCTGGTGGCCATTGCCGACGTCAGCCACTACGTGGAGACGGGCAGCGCCATCGACGTGGATGCCTACGACCGCGCCACCAGCGTCTACTTTCCGCGGCGGGTCATTCCCATGCTGCCGGAGAAGCTCTCCAACGGCCTGTGCTCGCTCAATCCGCATGTCGAGCGTCTGTGCATGGTGTGCGACATGCTGGTCACCGCCAAGGGCGAGGTCCATGCCTACCAGTTCTATCCCGCCGTGATGCTCAGCCACGCCCGCTTCACCTACAACGAGGTGGCGGCCGTGCTGGCCAATACGCGGGGGCCGGAGGCTGCCAGGCACGAGGAGCGCGTGGGGGATCTGCTCAACCTGCACGACGTCTACCGCGCGCTCCTGGCTGCGAGGCAGGTGCGCGGGGCCGTGGACTTCGAGACGACGGAGACGCAGATCGTCTGCGACGACAACGGCCGCATCGAGAAAATCGAGCCGCGCGTGCGCACCGAGGCCCACAAGCTGATCGAGGAGGCCATGCTCGCGGCCAACGTCTGCAGCGCGGACTTCATCGAGCAGGCGGGCCGCCCCGCGCTGTACCGCGTGCATGAAGGCCCCACGCCGGAAAAGCAGGAGATCCTGCGTGCCTACCTGAAAGCCCTCGGCGTGGGCATGTCGATCGGGGACGAGCCGCGGCCGCAGGAGTTCCAGGCCATCGCCGAGGCGACCAAGGACAGGCCCGACGCGCAGCAGATCCACACCATGCTGCTGCGCTCCATGCAGCAGGCGATCTACACGCCCATCAACAGCGGCCACTTCGGCCTGGCGTTCGAGGCCTATACGCATTTCACGAGCCCCATACGGCGCTATCCCGACCTGCTGGTGCACCGTGTCATCAAGTCCATCCTGGGCGGCACGAAGTACATGCTGCCGGCCCTGCCGACCCCTGGCGAGGCGCAGTTCAAGCTCGCCAAGCGCCTGGCATCCAAGGCCGCCGAGCCCGCCATCAGGCCCAGGGCGGGGGGCGCCAGCGTGCGCGAAACCCAGGCCTGGGAGGCCGCGGGGCTGCACTGCAGCGCCAACGAGCGCCGGGCCGACGAGGCCAGCCGCGACGTGGAGGCATGGCTCAAGTGCCAGTACATGCGCGAGCATCTGGGAGAGGAATACAGCGGCGTCGTCAGCGCCGTGACCAGCTTCGGCATCTTCGTGACCCTCGATGCCCTGTACGTCGAAGGGCTGGTGCACATCACGGAGCTGGGCGGCGAGTACTTCAAGTTCGACGAGGCGCGCCAGGAGCTGCGCGGCGAGCGCACCGGCATCCGCTATGCGATCGGCGCGCGCGTGCGCGTGCAGGTCAGCCGCGTGGACCTGGACGGCCGCAAGATCGATTTCCGGCTGGTGGATGAGGCCGGGGACGTGGTGCCGGGCAAATCGTCCAAGGCGCGTGACCCGGGCAAGCACCCGCCGCACGAGAAGGGGCGCGACCAGCGGACGGCCGATGCGCGCCCGTTCGACAAGGCGGGTGGCCTGCGCCGGAGCAAGGACCAGGCCCCGCCGGCCGCCGGCAAGAAGCAGGGCTCCGGCAAGGGCGGGCACAAGGGGCGCAGGTCGCGCGGTTGAATCACAGCGAAGAGGCATGGACATGAGTGACACCACGAAGATCGCCATCGTCACGGGTGCGGGCACGGGCATCGGCAAGGCGGCGGCCCTGGCCTTGCTGGGCGACGGCTGGAGCGTGGCCCTGGCGGGCAGGCGCGAGCAGCCGCTGCTGGACGTGGCGCAGCAGGCCCGGGCGGGAGAGCGGGCGCTGCCCGTCCCGACGGACGTGGCCGACCCCGAGGCCGTGCGCCATCTGTTCGACCGCACGGTCGAGCGGTTCGGGCGCGTGGACCTGCTGTTCAACAACGCCGGCGTGGGCGCGCCCGCCATACCGCTCGAAGACCTGTCGGTGCAGCAGTGGAAGACCGTGGTGGATGTCAACCTGAACGGCATGTTCTTCTGCATCCAGAACGCCTTCCGGGTCATGAAGGCGCAGTCGCCGCGCGGCGGGCGCATCATCAACAACGGCTCCATCTCGGCGCACACGCCGCGCCCCAATTCCATTGCCTATACGGCCACCAAGCACGCGGTGATGGGCATGACGAAGACGGCATCCCTCGACGGGCGCAAGTACGACATCGCCGTGGGGCAGATCGACGTGGGCAATGCACAGACCGAGCTGGCGCAGCGCATGACGCAAGGCGTGCAGCAGGCCAATGGCCAGATCGCTGCAGAGCCGCTGATGGACGTGGCCATCGTGGGGCGGTCCGTGCTGTACATGGCGAACCTGCCGCTCGAGGCCAACGTCATGTTCCACACCGTGATGGCGACGAAGATGCCGTTTGCCGGGCGGGGATGAGCGCAGGTGCATCCCTGGACGCGCGCCGCGCTGGTTCTGTGTGCATGCCTGGCGTGGCCTGCGGCGCAGGCCGATCCCGTGGCGGACGACATGCGGCCCCGCGTGCTGGCCTGCACTGCCTGCCACGGCAAGGAGGGGCGCGCGACGCCCGGCGGCTATTTCCCGCGCATTGCGGGCAAGCCTGCGGGGTATCTGTACAACCAGCTGCTCAACTTCCGTGACGGGCGGCGCAGCTATCCGCAGATGTCCCGTCTCCTGGAGTACCTGACGGACGACTACCTGCACGAGATCGCCGGGTACTTCGCCGCCCTGGATCTGCCCTATGCGCCTGCCGCGCCCGCGCCGGCGTCGCAGTCCTTGATCGAGCGTGGCCGGCAATTGGTTCGCCATGGCGACGAGGGCAGGAAAATCCCGGCCTGCGTCCAATGCCATGGCGACGCCATGACCGGGGTCGCGCCCTTCGTTCCCGGCCTGCTGGGGCTGTCGCGGGATTACGTGGGCAGCCAGCTGGGCGCGTGGCAGACGGGGCAGCGGCGCACCCAGGCGCCCGACTGCATGGCGGAGATCGCGCGTCAGCTGACCGTGGAGGATGTCGGCGCGGTGTCGGCATGGCTCGCGGCCCAGGCCGTTCCCGGCCAGGGCAAGCCGGCCATGTCGTTCAAGGGGGAGCTGCCCGTGCCCTGTGGCAGTGTCCGCCCGTCGCACGCATCCGCCCCTGCGGCCGGGCGGGGGGCGCGATGAGCGCCGCGCGTGTCCTGCTGGGCTGGGCCGTGGGCTGCGTGGTGCTGGCGGCGGCAGTCGGGGGCGGCGTGGCGGCGCTCAACAGGCTGGACGAGGCCGCGCTGCCCGCAGATGAAGCCCCTCTGCCTGCGACGCCCGAGGCGATTGCGCGGGGCGAATACCTGGCGCGCGCGGGCAACTGCATGTCCTGCCATACGCGCCAGGGGGGCCCGGCGTTCGCCGGCGGCCGGGCGATCGATACGCCGTTCGGCGCGGTCCATGCGTCCAACCTCACGCCCCATGACGCCACGGGCATAGGCCTTTGGTCCGCGAGCGAGTTCTGGCGTGCCCTGCACAACGGCCGGTCGCGCGATGGGCGCCTGCTCTATCCCGCGTTCCCCTACCCGAACTACACCCACATCACGCGCGCGGACTCGGATGCCATCTACGCCTACCTGCGCAGCCTGCCGTCCGTGGAGCAGCCAAACCGGCCGCATGCGCTGCGCTTTCCCTTCAATACCCAGGCAGCCCTGGCCGCATGGCGCGCATTGTTTTTCCGGCCCGGCGTGCTGCCGGACCAGCCGGCGCGGTCGGCCGAGTGGAACCGGGGCGCCTATCTGGTGCTGGGCCTGGGGCACTGCGCCGCGTGCCATACGCCGCGCAATGCCCTGGGTGCGCCGCGCGCGGACGCGGCGTTCCGCGGCGGGCTGATCCCCGTCCAGAACTGGTATGCGCCGGCGCTCACTTCGCCGCACGAGGCAGCGCTGGGCGCGTGGCCCGTGGAGGACGTGGTCGCGCTGCTCAAGACGGGCATATCGCCCCGGGCCACGGTGTCCGGGCCCATGGCGGAGGTCGTGTTCCGCAGCCTCCAGTACCTGGACGATGCCGATCTGCGGGCCATGGCTGCCTACCTGCGCAGCCTGCCCCAGGAGGATGGGCCCGCCCCGCCTGCAGCCAAGCCGTCCGCCACCGCGATGGAGAAGGGGCAGGGCATCTACCAGCAGCAGTGCTCCCAATGCCATGGCGAGCAGGGGGAGGGGCGCCGCGGCGCTTTCCCGGCGCTGGCGGGCAACCGCGCCGTGCTGCTGGCCGATGCCACCAACCTGGTGCAGGTGGTGCTGCAGGGCGGGTACCTGCCGGCGACGGCGGGTAATCCGCGCCCCCATGGCATGCCGCCCTTCATGCAGGGCCTGCGGGACGAGGAAATCGCCAGCGTGCTGTCCTACATTCGCAATGCCTGGGGCAACGAGGCCGCAAAGGTCGATACGATAGACGTCTACCGCGCCCGCGAGCGGCGCGGTTCTTGAAAAAACAAAGGACGGATCGCATGGGCATGGTGAGCGCGGCGGCGCCATCGTCGGCACATTGGCCTTCACCAGGGCCATGGTGGGTGGTGTGTCTTTGCGCCCAGTGGTGCGGCGCCTGCCGCGAGTACCGTGGCGTGTTCGAGGTACTGGCGGGCGATTGGCCGCAGGTCCGGTTCGAATGGGTGGACGTGGAGGACGAGGAGGACGTCGTTGGCGAGGTCGACGTGGAAACCTTTCCCACGATCCTGATCGCGGACGGCCAGGTGGCGCGGTTCCTCGGGCCGGTCCTGCCGCAGGCGCAGGTCCTGGGCCGCATGCTGCAGGGCATGCAGGGCGACCCCGGCGCGCCGGCCGCCGATGCGCAGGCGCAGGCGCTTTTCCGGCGGATTGCCGCGAGCCGTTGACCGTTTTCTGCGGAATGCAAGATGCGTGCCGTTGACCTTTGCATATCGGTGTTTTAACGGATACAATGCGCGCTTCACGACCAAAACGGGCGGGTACTCACCGCCCGTTTTTTTTGGGCGTTTGCTTTTTGGCCTTCGGCCAGCCCGTGGTTTCACGGCTGGCAGGGCCTTTCAATTGGAATTGGACAGAGCGCACACCTGTGGCATTGCAGCAAATCGTTGAACAGACCGTGGCCGGGTTGGGCTATGACCTGGTGGAGATCGAGCGCTCCGCAGGGGGCTTGCTGCGCATCACCATCGACCTGGTGTGGACTCCTGCGGCCGACGGCGGCGAAGCGCAGGCCGCCGAGCGGTTCGTCACCGTCGAGGATTGCGAGAAGGTCACGCGCCAGCTGCAGTTCGCCCTCGAGGTCGAAGGGGTGGACTACAAACGCCTGGAGGTGTCCTCGCCGGGCATCGACCGGCTGCTGCGCAACGAGCAGGATTTCACGCGCTTCGAGGGCGAGGTGATCGACATCACCCTGAAGGAGCCCCTGGGCGCGGCCGCAGGCGGGCAGGTGGCCGCCAACCGCAAGAAGTTCCGCGGCACGCTCGAGCGTGTCCCCGCCGGTGGCTGGCAGATCGTCTGGAGCGATGAGCCGCCGGTCAAGCCGGGGCAGCGCGTGAGCAAGAAGCGGGTGCCGGCGCCGCTGCAGGCCTTGGGGTTTGTGCTGGACGAATTGCGTGAGGCGCGGCTGGCGCCCATCGTGGACTTCAAGGGGCGGGGCGCCAAGCCCGGCGCGGCAGGCTGAGATTGGAAAGCGGGGGCGGCCATTGCGGGCCGGCCCGCCAGGGATTGAGAAACAGGAGAGTCGTCGCATGAATCGCGAATTGTTGATGTTGGTAGAGGCTATTTCGCGTGAAAAGAACGTCGAGCGCGATGTGGTCTTGGGTGCCGTGGAGTCGGCACTGGCCCAGGCCACGAAGAAGCTGTACCAGGGAGAGGTGGATCTGCGCGTGTCCATCGACCGCGACAGCGGCGACTACGAGACTTTCCGCCGCTGGCTGGTGGTGCCCGACGATGCCGGGCTGCAGAACCCCGATGCCGAGGAACTGCTCATGGATGCCCGCGAGCGCATTCCGGACATCGAGGTGGGCGAGTACATCGAAGAGCCGGTGGAGTCCGTGCCCATCGGGCGCATCGGCGCCATGGCCGCCAAGCAGGTCATCCTGCAGAAGATCCGCGACGCCGAACGCGAGATGCTGCTCAACGACTTCATGAGCCGCGGCGAGAAGATCTTCACCGGCACCGTCAAGCGCATGGACAAGGGCGACCTCATCGTCGAGTCCGGGCGCGTGGAAGGGCGCCTGCGCCGCAGCGAGATGATCCCCAAGGAGAACCTGCGCAACGGCGACCGCGTGCGCGCCATCATCATGGAGGTGGACCTCACGCTGCGCGGCGCTCCCATCATCCTCTCGCGCTCGGCGCCGGAGTTCATGATCGAGCTGTTCCGCAACGAGGTGCCCGAGATCGAGCAGGGCCTGCTGGAAATCAAGAGCTGCGCACGCGATCCGGGCAGCCGCGCCAAGATCGCCGTGCTCTCGCACGACAAGCGCGTGGACCCGATCGGCACCTGCGTGGGCGTGCGCGGCACCCGCGTCAATGCCGTGACCAACGAACTGGCGGGCGAGCGCGTGGACATCGTGCTGTGGTCCGAAGACCCGGCGCAGTTCGTGATCGGCGCGCTCGCGCCGGCCAACGTGAGCTCCATCGTGGTGGACGAGGAAAAGCACGCCATGGACGTGGTGGTGGACGAGGAGAACCTTGCCATCGCCATCGGCCGCGGCGGCCAGAACGTGCGCCTGGCCTCGGAGCTCACGGGCTGGAAGATCAACATCATGGACGCCGCCGAATCGGCGCAAAAGCAGGCCGACGAGACCGATGCGGCGCGCCGGCTGTTCATGGAAAAGCTCGATGTGGACGAGGAGATCGCCGACATCCTGATCGCCGAGGGCTTCGAGAGCCTGGAGGAAGTGGCCTATGTGCCGCTGCAGGAGATGCTGGAGATCGAGAGCTTCGACGAGGATACCGTGAACGAGCTGCGCGCCCGTGCCAAGGACGCGCTGCTCACCATGGAAATCGCCCGCGAGGAAAGCGTGGGCAGCGTATCGCAGGACCTGCGCGATCTCGAGGGCCTGACGCCGGAGCTGATTGCCAAGCTGGCCGATGCAGGAGTGAACACACGTGATGACCTGGCCGATCTGGCCATTGACGAACTGACCGATCTGACCGGGCAGTCTGCCGAGGATGCGAAGGCCTTGATCATGAAGGCGCGCGAGCACTGGTTCACGGGACAAGAGTAAAGGTCAGGGAGGTACGTACCGAATATGTCGAGTAATACTGTCGCCGAGTTCGCTGCAGAGCTCAAGAAATCGCCGGAAACCCTGCTTGATCAACTCAAGTCTGCCGGTGTCGCCAAGTCGGCGGCCACCGACTTGCTGAACGAGGCCGACAAGCAGAAGCTGCTGGCCTACCTGCAGGCCAGCCATGGCACCGTTGGTGGCGATCGCAAGAAGATCACGCTGGTCAAGAAATCCACCAGCGAGATCAAGCAGGCCGATGCCACGGGCAAGGCCCGCACCATCCAGGTGGAGGTGCGCAAGAAGCGCACGTTCATCAAGCGCGAGGATGACGCCGGCGCGGCATCCGAGCCCATGGCGCCGTCCCGTTCGGCCGAAGACCTGGAGCTCGTCCGCCGCGAGGAAGAGGCGCGCCGCCAGGCCGAGCTGATCAGCCGCCAGGAAGAAGAACTGGTCGCGGCGCGGCGCGAGCGCGAAGCGCGCGAGCAGCGCGAGCGCGAGGCCGAGGAGCGTGCCGCCGCCTACGCGGCCCAGCAGGCCGAGAAGAAGGCCCAGGAATCGGCAGAGAAGCAGGAAGCGCAGCGCGAGGCCGCAGCCGAGGCCGAGGCCCGCGCCAAGGCCCAGGCCGACGCCCGCGCCAAGGCCGAGGCGGAATCCAAGGCCCGTGCTGCCGAGGAGGCCGCGCGCGCCGCAGACCTGGACGAACGCCGCCGCAAGGCCCTGGCCGAGGCCGAGGCGATCCGCGCGATGATGGCCGCCCCCAAGAAGGTGCTCGTGGCCAAGAAGCCCGAGGAACCCAAGCCCGCTGCCGCGAAGACGGCCGCCGGGGCGGACGCCAAGAAGGGCACGCTGCACAAGCCGGCCGCCACGGCGGGCGGCGGCGCGCGCGCGGGCGCGCCTGCGGCGCCCGGCAGCGGCAAGGAGGTCAAGTCCGCCAAGCTCTCGTCGAGCTGGGCCAACGATGCGACCAAGAAGAAGGAAATCAAGACCCGAGGCGACAGCAGCGGCGGCGTGGGCCGCAACAACTGGCGTTCCGGGCCGCGCGGCCGCCGCGGCAATGACCGCAACGAGCCGCATCAGCAGCAGGCGGCGGCCGAGTTCCGCGCCATCGAGGTGCATGTGCCCGAGACCATCACCGTGGCCGAGCTGGCGCACAAGATGGCCATCAAGGCGTCCGAGGTGATCAAGGCGCTCATGAAGATGGGCCAGATGGTCACCATCAACCAGCCGCTGGACCAGGACACGGCGATGATCGTGGTCGAGGAAATGGGCCACAAGGCCGTCGTGGCGGCGCTGGACGATCCCGAGGCCTTCACGGCCGAGGAAGTCTCCGGCCAGCAGGCCGAGGCCCTGCCGCGCGCGCCCGTGGTCACCGTCATGGGCCACGTGGACCACGGCAAGACCTCGCTGCTGGACTACATCCGGCGCGCCAAGGTGGCGCCGGGCGAGGCCGGCGGCATCACGCAGCACATCGGCGCCTACCACGTCGAGACGCCGCGCGGCATCATCACCTTCCTCGACACGCCCGGCCACGAGGCCTTCACGGCCATGCGCGCCCGCGGCGCGCAGGCCACCGATATCGTGATCCTGGTGTGCGCGGCCGATGACGGCGTCATGCCGCAGACGCGCGAGGCCATCAAGCACGCCAAGGCGGCAGGGGTGCCTATCGTCGTGGCCATCACCAAGGCCGACAAGCACGAAGCCAACCCGGAGAAGGTCAAGCAGGAGCTGGTGGCCGAAGAGGTGGTGCCCGAGGAATACGGCGGCGATTCGCCCTTCGTGGCCGTGTCGTCCAAGACCGGCATGGGCATCGACGAACTGCTGGAGCAGGTGCTCCTGCAGGCCGAGGTGCTGGAGCTCAAGGCCCCGGTGGACGCCATGGCCAAGGGCCTGGTGATCGAGGCGCAGCTGGACAAGGGCCGCGGCCCCGTCGCCACGGTGCTGGTGCAGTCGGGCACGCTCAAGGTGGGCGACGTGGTGCTCGCCGGCCAGACCTTCGGCCGCGTGCGCGCCATGACCGACGAGGACGGCCGCATCACCAAGGACGCGGGCCCGTCGATCCCCGTGGAGATCCAGGGCCTGTCCGAGGTGCCGCAGGCCGGCGACGAGTTCATGGTGCTCTCCGACGAGCGCCGTGCCCGCGAGATCGCCACCTACCGCGCCGGCAAGTTCCGCAACACCAAGCTGGCCAAGCAGCAGGCGGCCAAGCTCGAGAGCGTGTTCTCCGAGATGACGGCGGGCGAGGTGCAGCACCTGCCCATCATCATCAAGGCCGACGTGCAGGGCTCGCAGGAGGCGCTTGCCGCGTCCCTGCTCAAGCTCTCCACCGACGAGATCAAGGTCCAGCTCGTGTACGCCGGCGTGGGCGGCATCAGCGAGAGCGACGTGAACCTGGCGATTGCCTCCAAGGCGGTGGTCATCGGCTTCAACGTGCGCGCCGACGCGGGCGCCCGCAAGACCGCGGAAGCCAACGACGTGCAGCTGCACTACTACAACATCATCTACGATGCCGTCGATGAGTTGAAGGCGGCGATGTCGGGCATGCTGGCACCCGAGCAGCGCGAAGAACCCATCGGCACGGCCGAGATCCGCACCGTGTTCGTGGCGACCAAGATCGGCACCATCGCCGGCTCCTACATCACCTCGGGCCAGGTCACGCGCGGCTGCAAGTTCCGCCTGCTGCGCGACAACGTGGTCATCTACACGGGCGAAGTGGAGTCGGTGCGCCGCCTGAAGGACGATGTCAAGGAAGTCAAGGAAGGCTTCGAGTGCGGTATCAAGCTGCGCAACTACACGGACATCAAGGAAGGCGACCAGCTCGAGCTCTTCGAGATCAAGGAAATCGCCCGGACGCTGTAAGCCATGGCCGCCAAGAAGTCTTCCACGCCCAACCGCGGCTTCAAGGTCGCGGACCAGATCCAGCGCGACCTGGCCGAGCTGATCCGCGACCTCAAGGATCCGCGCATCGGAATGTGCACGCTGCAGGCCGTGGAGGTCACGCCCGACTATGCGCACGCCAAGGTGTTCTTCAGCGTGCTGGTGGGCGACGGCCAGGCCACGCAGGAGGCGCTGAACCAGGCCGCGGGATTCCTGCGCAACGGCCTGTTCAAGCGCCTGTCCATCCACACCGTGCCCACGCTGCACTTCGTGTTCGACCGCACCACCGAGCGCGCCTCCGACATGAACGCGCTGATCGCGCGCGCCGTGGCATCGCGTTCCAAGGACGACGACGCCAATGACTGAGCGCGCTCCCCGTGTCCGGGTGCAGCGGCGCCCGGTGCACGGAGTGCTGCTGCTCGACAAACCCCTGGGCCTTTCCAGCAACGACGCCTTGCAAAAGGTGAAGTGGCTGCTGCGCGCCGAAAAGGCCGGTCACACCGGCACGCTGGACCCGCTGGCGACCGGCGTGCTGCCGCTGTGCTTCGGCGCGGCGACCAAATTCAGCGCGCTGCAGCTCGACGCGCCCAAGACCTACGAGGCCGTCGCCCTGCTGGGCACCACCACCACCACCGGCGACGCCGAGGGCGAGGTGCTGGAGCGGCGCGCCATCGATCCCGCACAGCTCACGCCCGGACGCCTGGCCGAGGTGCAGCGGCAGTTCACCGGCCCCATCCGCCAGGTGCCGCCCATGCACAGCGCCCTGAAGAAGGACGGCAAGGCGCTGTACGAATACGCCCGTGCCGGGGTCGAGGTCGAGCGCCCCGCGCGCGATGTCACGATTCATGCATTGAATATGGCTCTGACGCTTGATGGACAAGCGCAGGCAGCTATCAAAATAACAGTGACCTGCAGCAAGGGCACTTACATCCGCACCCTGGGGGAAGACATAGGCCGGGCCCTGGGCTGCGGCGCGCACCTCGGCTTCCTGCGCCGCCTGGATACCGGCGGCCTGGGCGTGGAGCGCTGCGTCACGCTGGCGCAGATCGAGGCGCTCGACGAGGGCGCGCGCCTGGGCCTGGTGCAGCCGGTGCAGACGCTGCTGGCCGGCCATGCCGTCGTCACCCTCGGGGAGCAGGATGCCGGGCGCTTCCTCTCGGGCATGCGCCGCCGCGGCCCCTGGCCCGATGCTGGCGCCGTGGCCGTCTACGGCGAGCGCCCGCACGCGCTGCTGGGCGTGGGGCACGTGCTGCAGGGGGAGCTGGTCCCCGACCGGCTCCTGAGCCCCCTGGAGATCCAACAGATTCTGCAAGGCGCGCCGCGCGCCCACATAGAAGAACGCGGCACATTGGAAACAACGCTATGAGCAAACAAATCCGCAACATCGCCATCATTGCCCACGTCGACCATGGCAAGACCACCATGGTGGACCAGCTGCTGCGCCAGTCCGGCACCTTTGCCGCCCACGAGAAGGTCGTGGACACCGTGATGGACAGCAACGCCATCGAACGCGAGCGCGGCATCACCATCCTGGCCAAGAACTGCGCCGTGTCCTGGGAGGGCACGCACATCAACATCCTCGACACGCCCGGCCACGCGGACTTCGGTGGCGAGGTGGAGCGCGCCCTGTCCATGGTGGACGGCGTGGTGCTGCTCATCGACGCGCAGGAAGGCCCCATGCCGCAGACGCGCTTCGTGACCAAGAAGGCGCTGGCCCTGGGGCTCAAGCCCATCGTCGTCGTGAACAAGGTGGACAAGCCCGGCGCGCGCCCCGACTACGTGGTCAACGCCGCGTTCGACCTGTTCGACAAGCTGGGCGCCACCGACGAGCAGCTCGACTTCCCCGTGGTCTATGCCTCGGGCATCAACGGCTGGAGCTCCCTGGAGCAGGGCGCGCCGGGCGAGCAGTGGGGGCCCGACATGTCGGCCCTGTTCAACACCATTCTCAAGCACGTGCCCTCGGTCCAGGGCGACCCGGCGGCGCCGGTGCAGATGCAGGTCTCGGCGCTGGACTACTCCACCTTCGTGGGCCGCATCGGCGTGGGCCGCATCACCCAGGGCACGCTCAAGGCGGGCCAGGACGTGCTGGTCATGGCCGGGCCCGATGGCGCCAGCTACAAGGGCCGCATCAACCAGATCCACCAGTTCCAGGGCCTGGACCGCGTGCAGGTGAGCGAAGCCGGCCCGAGCGAGATCGTGCTCATCAACGGCATCGAGAACGTGGGCATCGGCGAGACCATCACCGACCCCGCCAATCCCGCGCCCCTGCCCATGCTCAAGATTGACGAGCCGACGCTGACCATGAACTTCTGCGTCAACACCAGCCCGCTGGCCGGGCGCGAGGGCAAGTTCGTCACCAGCCGCCAGATCTGGGACCGCCTGCAAAGGGAGCTGCGCTCCAACGTGGCGCTGCGCGTGAAGGAAACCGACGAGGACGGCATCTTCGAGGTCTCGGGCCGCGGCGAGCTGCACCTGACCATCCTGCTGGAGGAGATGCGCCGCGAGGGCTACGAGCTGGCCGTCTCCAAGCCGCGCGTGGTGTTCAAGGACATCGACGGCGTGCGCTGCGAGCCCATCGAGCTGGTGACGGCCGACATCGAGGAAGGCCACCAGGGCGGCGTGATGCAGGCGCTGGGCGAGCGCAAGGGCGAGCTCGTGAACATGGAGCCGGACGGGCGCGGCCGCGTGCGCCTGGAGTACCGCATTCCCGCGCGCGGGCTGATCGGCTTTACCAACGAGTTCCTGAACCTCACGCGCGGCTCGGGCCTCATCAGCAACATCTTCGACAGCTACGAGCCGCACAAGGGCGAGATCGGCGGGCGCAAGAACGGCGTGCTGATCAGCATGGACGATGGCGAGATCTTCACCTACGCCCTGGGCAAGCTCGACGACCGCGGCCGCATGTTCGTGCGCGCGGGCGATCCGGTGTACGAGGGCATGATCGTCGGCGTGCACAACCGCGACAACGACCTCGTGGTGAACGCCACGCGCACCAAGCAGCTCACCAACTTCCGCGTGAGCGGCAAGGAAGACGCCATCAAGGTCACCCCGCCCATCGAGCTGTCGCTCGAATATGGCGTGGAGTTCATCGAGGACGACGAGCTGGTGGAGATCACGCCCAAGAGCATCCGCCTGCGCAAGCGCCACCTGAAGGAACACGAGCGCAAGCGCGCCAGCCGCGAGGGTGCATGACCGGTGCCTGCCGCATCAGCAAAAAAGGGAGCCATCGAGGCTCCCTTTTTTGCTGATGCGGGTGCCTTGCCTACACCGCAAGCTCCGCCAGGCCATACAGCGGCATGCCGATCCAGGGATTCCACAACGCATCGAGCCCCCGGCCCAGCCAGCCATAGCATTCGGTCACGCTGTGCAATTGCAGCAGGCGCAGGCGGGGGTGGCTTGCGCACAGTTCCTCCGGGTGGCGGATGCCCCAATGGAACTCGGCCCCCGTGCGGCCTACGCTCGAGTGCCAGCGGGCATGGCCCACGGTGCATTGGGGCAGTACGTCGATCCACAGGCGCGAGCCGGCGGGCGCATGGGTGGCGAACTGCGCCAGCACCTGCCGCACCTGTGCGGGCTGCAGGTACATGAGAACGCCTTCGCACACCACGAACAGCGGCTGGGCCAGCGCGCGCCGCGGCAGGTGCAGGGCCTGCCACCATTGGGGGTGCGTGATGTCGAGTATGGCGCGGCGCAGCCGGGGCGACAGCGGCGGGTCCAGCGCGCGGCGCAGCGCCATGACCTCGGGCAGGTCGGCGTCGACCCAGGTGTTGCGGCCGTTGTCCAGCCATTGGAAATAATGCGAAAGGCCGCAGCCCAGGTTGATGCCCCAGGCATGCGGGTGCCGGGCGAAGAAGGCCTGGCCCGCTGCCCGGATGTGCCGGGTGCGCCACAGGATATTCAGGACCGTGGGGCGGTCCGCCAGGTAGGTGCTGACGTCCACGCCGAGGCGGCCCAGCTGGCGTGCGGCCTCTGCGTCGCCGCAGGCCAGGTGGGGAAAGCAGGCGTCTCCCGCGGCGCGTGCTGCCAGGGGAATGAGCAGCGTGCTGGGCACGGCATGCAGGGGCAGGGCGCGCGGCTTTGCGGCCGAAGCAGGCGCCGGGGAGGTGGGCGGCGGAGCCTTTCTGGTTGACCTAGATCGCATGGTATGTGCCTCAATGCTAGGGAGTTGCGGCAACCTCTTCCAATCTACGTGGTCGAGAGGAGGGGGGCAAGCGTTGGCGGGTGTGTCTTTGTGCTGCGTCAAGGCAGCCGGACCCGCACGGGAGATCGTGCCAGGCAAACGCGGTACAAAACCTGGGATGCTGAAAGCGCAAGAAACAAATGTGATGGTTCTGTTTTTTGCCGGGTCCTGGCGCAGGCCGTCTTCTGCCAGCCCCGAATCCCCCAAGAATGCGCCGCCATGCCCCGCGCTGCGCGGCGGGCGGGCCCGCAGCCGCTAATATGCGCGATTTACGTGTCGGGCCCGGCTTGCCGCCGGGTGGCGGCACAGCAACTGCTTGGATGGAAGGAACAACAATGACGGAGATGGCAACGGAAGTCGTGGCCGAGGTGCGCGGCCAGGTGGGCTGCATCACGCTGAACCGCCCGAAGGCGCTCAATGCCCTGTCGCTGGGCATGGTCCGCGACCTGATGGCCGCGCTGCTGGCCTGGCAGCACGATGACAAGGTGCTGGCCGTGGCGGTCCGCGGCAACGGCCGCGAGGGGCCGTTCGGCGCCTTCTGCGCGGGCGGCGACATCCGCTTCCTGCACGCCGCGGGCAGCGTGGGCAATCCGCAGCTCGAAGACTTCTTCACCGAGGAATACGCCCTCAACCACCTGATCCACAACTACGGCAAGCCCTACATCGCCTTCATGGATGGCATCGTCATGGGCGGCGGCATGGGCATCAGCCAGGGCGGCAGCCTGCGCATTGTGACCGAGCGTACCAAGATGGCCATGCCCGAGACGGCGATCGGCCTGTTCCCGGACGTGGGCGGCGGCTACTTCCTCTCGCGCTGCCCCGGCCGCGTGGGTGAGTGGCTGGCCCTGACGGGCGACACCATAGGCGCGGCCGACGCGATCGCCTTCGGTCTTGCGGACGGCTTCCTGCCCGCCGACCAGCAGGCGGCCGTGTGGGAGGGCCTGGGCACGCAGGCGTTTGCCGACGGCGCGGCGGCGCAGCAGTGGGTTGCTTCAAAATTCGTAGCTGCTGGCGCTTGCCAGATAAGCGCAAGAGCCCAAATTGACCAATATTTCGCGCTGGACGGCGTGCCCGCCATCGTGGCCGCGCTGGAGCGTGCCGATGACGATTGGGCACGCGCCACGGCCGCTACGTTGCGCAAGCGTTCGCCGCTGATGCTGCACGTGGTGCTGGAGCAGATCCGCCGCGCGCGCGCCATGGGCCTGGCCGACGACCTGCGCATGGAGCGCGACATGGTGCGCCACTGCTTCTACCTGCGCCCAGGCGAGAGCGAGACCCTGGAAGGCATCCGCGCTCTGGCCGTGGACAAGGACCAGAACCCCGCCTGGCGCCCCGCACGCATCGAGGACGTGAGCCCCGAGCTGGTGCAGGCCTTCTTCAAGAGCCCCTGGCCGGCGCACGCGCACCCTCTGGCGGCGCTGCGCTGAGCTGCAGCTGCTGGTACACGGCCGTGGCCAGCGCCTGCAGCGCGGGCCGCGGCAGCTCGCCGCTGAGCGCATAGCCAAAGCCGCGCTCCACCCAGTAGAAGCCCGACACCGGCCCCTGGCTGTAGAAATGGAAGGCCTCGGCCTGCGCATCCTCCAGCGCTCCCAGGTACAGGGTGATGCGCGTGCCCGCGGCATCCTGGTACATGAACTGGGCGCGTGCGCCGCTGCCCCCGGGCAATAGGCGGCCGCCCACCAGGTCGAAGCCTTGCGCCTGCAGGTGCGGCACCGTGAGCGGGCGCGCCAGGCGCTTGGACAGCCACTGCACCAGGTGGTCCTGCTGGGCCGCAGTCACTTCCACGGGATGGCGCTGCTCCGGCTGGTAGACCGCATGGGCCACGGCGGCCTGCTGCGCAAACCGCAGGGGCGGCGAGGGGGCCGCCGCCAGCGTGGCGCCGCCGCCCCAGGGCCCGTGCAGGCCCCAGCCCAGGCCGAAGGCCAGCACCCAGCTCGCGGCGATGCCGCCCCAGAGGGCCCAGCGGCTGCGCCCGTCGTGCGTGTCCTGCAGCTGGTCGGCCGCTTGGCGAAGGGCGTCGGGCACGGGGCGCTCCAGCCAGTCCGCGTGCAATGTCCGCAGCAACACGCGCTGCCGCTCCCAGTCATCGGCCTCCTCGCGCGTTCGGGCGCCGAGGCTGGCGCGCAGCCGCTCGGCATGCTCCGGCGGCAGGCGCCCGTCCACCAGGGCATGCAGTTCAGCGTCATTCGGGGGGAGGGGCGGGCGAGGGGCGTTCATGGCAGGTCTTGGCGCGGAGGCGCTTCATTTCATGCGGCGCAAAGGGGTGGACGGGTCGCGCGGGAAGGCGGGCGCATGGGCCGGGGCCTGTTCCAGCAGCTCGCGCATGCGGCTGCGTGCGCGCGACAGGCGCGACATCACGGTGCCCACGGGAATGTCCAGCACGCGCGCCACGTCGGCGTAGGCCATGTCCTCCAGCGTCACCAGCAGGAGCACGGCGCGCTGCTCCGCGGGCAGGCGCTGCAGGCAGCGGTCGAGGTCGATGGCGACGTCGCTCGCCGCACCGTCCGTGCCCGGCAGCGCGGCAAGGCTCTCCGCGTCCAGCGCCTGCACCGCCAACAGGCCGCGGCGCTGGTTCAGGTACAGGTTGTGCATCAGCGTGAACAGCCAGGCGCGCAGGTCGCTGCCGCTGCGCCACAGCAGCCACTTGCGGCAGGCGCGCTCCAGCGTGTCCTGCACCAGATCGTCGGCCGCCCAGGCGTCGCCGGTGAGCGCGCGCGCATAGCGGCGCAGCCCGGGCAGCTGTTCCACGATCTGGGCGCGGTTCATGGGCGCATTGCCGGGCTCATGGCGTGGCGGTGTGCCAGACGTTGTTCACACCGTCGCCCGTCTTGTCCCCGGGCTTGCTGTCCTTGCTCCAGTAGTACAGCGGCTTGCCCTTGTAGGCCACCTGCTTGGTGCCGTCGTCGCGCTGGATCAGGCTGTAGCCATCCCCGCTGGGCGCCGCCGTGGCGGCCAGGGGCGGCCAGTTGGTGGCGCAGGGGCCATTGCAGACGGATTTGCCGCTGCCGGCCATGTCCTTGTCGAAGACATAGAGCGTCATGCCATTGGGCCCGACGAGGACGCCATCCTTGGCGCTCACCTGCGCATGGGACATGGAATAGCTGCCGGCCAGGGCCAGCGCGACGAGCAAGGAACCGAGTTTGGTCATGGTGTTCTCCGTTGAGATGCCGGCCGGGCGAAATTGCGGCCTGACGCAGGGATGAACACCGCCGGATGGGCATTTATTCCATGCCCGCGCAAAAAAATGTTCAGCGGTGGCGGCTCTTCATGGCGCGCTCCACCTCGCGCTTGCCCTCGCGTTCCTTGATGGTGTCGCGCTTGTCGTGCTCTGCCTTGCCCTTGGCCAGGGCGATGTCGCACTTGGCACGGCCGTCCTTCCAGTGCAGGTTCAGCGGCACCAGGGTGTAGCCCTTCTGTTCCACCTTGCCAATAAGGCGGCGGATCTCGTCCTTGTGCAGCAGCAGCTTCTTGATGCGCGTGGCGTCGGGGCTGACGTGGGTGGACGCGGTCTTCAGCGGGTTGATCTGGCAGCCGATCAGGAAGAGCTCGCCATCCTTGATGACCACGTAGCCGTCGGTGAGCTGCACCTTGCCCTCGCGCAGCGCCTTGACCTCCCAGCCGTGCAGCACCATGCCGGCCTCGTGGCGCTCTTCGAAGAAGTAGTTGTATGCCGCTTTTTTGTTGTCGGCGATGCGTGACGATGTTTCGGGTTTCTTGGCCATGGTGAATAAATGCGGCGCAAACCGGAAGATCCAAGCTCTCCCTACAATTGTTGTCGTCTCGCCCCACGATTCTAGGGCGCATCCACGGCATCCCTACCTGGAGGGGTGACGGCCGGCACGGCCCGAGCCCGGTTCCCGCAGTCTTCATGAAAACCGTCAACAAGTCCGTTCTCATCTGGTACAGCCCCGAAGAAATGTTCGCCCTCGTGACGGACGTGGCCAAGTACCCGCAGTTTCTGCCCTGGTGCGACCACGCCACCGTGCTGGAGCGCAGCGAGCACGGAATGAAGGCGGAGGTGGGCATCTCCCTTGGCGGGCTGCACAAGTCCTTCGTGACGCGCAACACCCACGAAGAGGGCCGCCGCGTGAAGATGGAGCTGGTCGAGGGGCCGTTCTCCAAGCTCGATGGCGACTGGCGCTTCCACCCCGTGGGCGATGGCACGCAGCGTGCCTGCAAGGTCGAGCTGCAGTTGCACTATGGCTTTGACAGCAAGGCGCTGGCCACCCTGGTCGGGCCCGTGTTCGACCGCATTGCCGCCACCTTCGTCGACGCCTTCATCAAGCGGGCCGAGCAGGTCTACGGCTGAGGAATGGGTATGGCCGACATGCTGCGCGTCACGGTGGCCGCCTCGCTGCAAGCCTCCGAAGTGCGCGAATGGCAGCTGCGGCTGCCCGCCGGCGCCAGCGTGGCGGATGCGGTGCTGGCGTGCAATATCGACGTACAGCATGGCCGCCTGGCGTGCGGCATATGGGGCAGGGCGGTCGAGTTGCACGAGCGGCTGCGCGACGGGGACCGCGTGGAGTGCTGCCGCCCGCTGACCGTGGACCCCAAGCTGGCGCGCCGCCAGCGCTTCGCGAGCCAGGGTGCGCGCGCGGCGGGCTTGTTCGCCAAGCATCGCTCCGGCTCCAAGGCCGGATACTGACAGGGGCCAACAAAAAACGGCCAGCCGGCGATGCGCGCGGCTGGCCGTCGTCGCAGTAAACGGCTTACTGGCAGTCGGAGGCGATCACCGCATCCGCGCGGCTCAGCTCTGCCGCCCGCGTCGCATCGTCCATGAAGCTGCGCTCGCCGTTGGCGTTGGTGTGGCTCACCAGGCGGCCTGGAGCCAGCTGGGCCTTGACCAGCTTGGCGCGCGCGCAGTTGTCGGCGCGCACCTTGGCCTGGCGCTCTTGCTCGGCCTTTTTCTTGGCGGCCTCGGCAGCCTCGGCCTTGGCCTTGTTCTCTTCGAGCTGCTTGTCCTTGCCCGTGCCGGGCGTGGCCTGCGCGGAGGAAGGGGCGTCGGCGCTGGCCGTGGCCTGGGGCGCGGCCGCCGGGCGGGGCAGGCCGCCAGCGTGGGGCTGCTTGAGGATGTTCTTCTCGGGAACGTCCTGCGGCGGAGGGCGGTCGCTGAATACCTTGCGTCCATCCTTGTCCACCCACTGCCATTGCGCAAAGGCCCCGGTGGTCCAGGCACAGGCCAGCGCCAGCAGAACAAGCTTGTATGGTTTCATGCGTGCGAGTGTAGCCGGGGCCATGGGGTGACTGCCAGGGCGTATGCATGGCCTGTGTCGTGGCGAGTACAATCCATTTTTTGGAGCTTTCACATGCGCCTTCTTGGAAAAGCGCTCACCTTCGACGATGTGTTGCTGGTGCCGGCGTACTCCCAGGTCCTGCCCAAGGACACCTCTCTTTCCACGCGCTTCACGCGCAACATCCAGCTCAACCTGCCTCTCGTGTCCGCCGCCATGGACACCGTCACGGAAGCGCGCCTGGCCATCGCCATTGCCCAGGAGGGCGGCATCGGCGTGGTGCACAAGAACATGACGGCCGAGCAGCAGGCTGCCGAGGTGGCCAAGGTCAAGCGCCACGAATCCGGCGTGGTGCACGACCCGGTGGTCATCACGCCCGAACATACCGTGCTGCAGGTGCTCGAATTGTCGGAGAACCTGGGCATCTCGGGCTTTCCGGTGTGCGACGGCGGCAAGGTGGTGGGCATCGTCACCAGCCGCGACGTGCGCTTCGAGACACGCTACGACGTCAAGGTCAGCCAGATCATGACGCCGCGCGAAAAGCTCATCACCGTCAACGAAAAAGACCACACCAGCCCGGCGCAGGCCAAGGCGCTCCTGAACAAGCACAAGCTCGAACGCCTGCTGGTGGTCAACGATGGCTTCGAACTCAAGGGTCTGATCACCGTCAAGGACATCAACAAGCAGACCACCTTCCCCAACGCCGCGCGCGACAGCGAGGGCCGCCTGCGCGTGGCCGCTGCCGTGGGCGTGGGTGAGGGCACGGAAGAGCGCGTGGCCGCCCTGGTCAAGGCCGGAGTGGATGCCATCGTGGTGGATACCGCGCACGGCCACAGCAAGGGCGTGATCGAGCGCGTGCGCTGGGTCAAGCAGAACTATCCACAGGTCGACGTGATCGGCGGCAACATCGCCACCGGCGCAGCGGCGCTGGCGCTGGTGGAGGCGGGCGCGGACGCGGTCAAGGTCGGCATCGGCCCGGGCTCCATCTGCACCACGCGCATCGTGGCCGGCGTGGGCGTGCCGCAGATCATGGCCATCGACAACGTGGCCACGGCGCTCAAGGGCACGGGCGTGCCTCTGATCGCCGACGGCGGCATCCGCTTCTCGGGCGACATCGCCAAGGCCATCGCCGCGGGCGCGTCCAGCATCATGATGGGCGGCATGTTCGCGGGCACGGAAGAAGCGCCGGGCGAAGTCATCCTCTACCAGGGCCGCTCCTACAAGAGCTACCGCGGCATGGGCTCCATCGGCGCCATGCAGCAGGGCAGCGCCGACCGCTACTTCCAGGAAGCGACCACCGGCAACCCCAACGCCGACAAACTGGTGCCCGAGGGCATCGAAGGCCGCGTGCCGTACAAGGGCTCGATGGTCTCCATCGTGTTCCAGATGGCAGGCGGCGTGCGCGCGGCCATGGGCTATTGCGGCTGCGCCACCATCGCCGAGATGAACGACAAGGCCGAGTTCGTCGAGATCACCGCCGCCGGCATCCGCGAATCGCACGTGCACGACGTGCAGATCACCAAGGAAGCCCCCAACTACCGCGCCGACTAAAATCCGCGCGTCCCAGGCCCGAACCCAAGCAGGCGTTCGGGCCTTTGTCTTTTCCCGACCCTGTCGCTCCACCATGCAACACGACAAGATCCTCATCCTCGACTTCGGCTCCCAGGTCACCCAGCTCATCGCGCGGCGCGTACGCGAGGCCCATGTGTACTGCGAGGTCCATCCGTGCGATGTCAGCAGCGAATGGGTGCGCTCTTTTGCGGCAGACGGCAGGCTCAAGGGCGTGATTCTCTCGGGCAGCCACGCCAGCGTGTACGAGGTGGACGACAAGGCGCCGCAGGCGGTGTTCGAGCTGGGCGTCCCGGTGCTCGGTATCTGCTACGGCATGCAGACCATGGCCAACCAGCTCGGCGGCAAGGTCGAGGGCTCGCACACGCGCGAATTCGGCTACGCCGAGGTGCGCGCCCATGGCCATACCGAGCTGCTCAAGGGCATCGAGGACTTCGCCACGCCCGAGGGCCACGGCATGCTGAAGGTCTGGATGAGCCATGGCGACAAGGTCACCGGGCTGCCGCCGGGGTTCAAGCTCATGGCATCCACGCCGTCCTGCCCCATCGCGGGCATGGCGGACGAGGCTCGGCGCTTCTACGCCGTGCAGTTCCACCCAGAGGTCACGCACACGGTGCAGGGCCGGGCTCTGCTGGAGCGCTTCGTCCTCGGCATTTGCGCAGCCAGGCCCGATTGGGTCATGAAGGACCATATCGCCGAGGCCGTCGAGGCCATCCGCGCCCAGGTGGGGGACGAGGAGGTGATCCTGGGCCTGTCGGGCGGCGTCGATTCGAGCGTGGCCGCCGCGCTGATCCACCGCGCCATCGGCGACCAGCTGACTTGCGTGTTCGTCGACCATGGCCTGCTGCGCCTCAACGAGGGCGACATGGTCATGGACATGTTCGAGGGCAAGCTGCATGCGAAGGTGATTCGCGTGGATGCGAGTGAGCTGTTCCTCTCCAGGCTCGCGGGCGTCTCCGAACCCGAACAAAAGCGCAAGATCATCGGCGGCCTGTTCGTGGACGTATTCAAGGCTGAGGCCGCCAAGCTCAAGGCGGCAGGAGGTGGCCACAAGGGTGCGACCTTCCTGGCCCAGGGCACCATCTACCCGGACGTGATCGAATCGGGTGGCGCCAAGAGCAAAAAGGCCGTCACCATCAAGAGCCACCACAACGTGGGCGGCCTGCCCGAGCAACTCGGCTTGAAGCTGCTCGAACCCCTGCGCGACCTGTTCAAGGACGAGGTGCGCGAACTCGGCGTGGCGCTCGGCCTGCCGCGCGAGATGGTGTATCGCCACCCTTTCCCCGGCCCGGGCCTGGGCGTGCGCATCCTGGGCGAGGTGAAGAAGGAATACGCCGACCTGCTGCGCCGCGCCGACGCCATCTTCATCGAGGAACTGCGCAACCACGTCGATGAAGCCACCGGCAAGACCTGGTACGACCTGACCAGCCAGGCTTTCACCGTGTTCCTGCCCGTCAAGAGCGTCGGCGTGATGGGCGACGGCCGCACCTACGACTACGTGGTGGCACTGCGCGCAGTGCAGACCAGCGATTTCATGACTGCCGACTGGGCTGAACTGCCCTATGCGCTGCTCAAGAAGGTGTCGGGCCGCATTATCAATGAGGTACGTGGTATCAACCGTGTAACCTACGACGTGAGCAGCAAGCCGCCAGCGACGATTGAGTGGGAATAATGTACAGTGATTTCAAGACGTTCAGCAGCGTCTTGAATTTCACAAAATTACATTGAGAATCAACAGCTTATGCATCCAAAGGCACCCAGCGGGATGCAGCCAAAGCCAAAGTTTTAGACGGTAGCTGTGACGGTAAATCTGTGAATCTCTGAGGCGCTGCTTTCCTTTACCGACAAGGGCCTTGACGGTAAAGTTTTACCAGGAAAGCCACCATGCTCACAGACACAGAACTGCGCAAACTGCGCCCAAAAGAAAAAACTTTCAAAGTCGCTGACAGAGACGGCATGTACGTGACCGTCTCGACCGCAGGCACGAAGTCGTTTCGCTATGACTACCGCCTCAATGGCCGACGAGAAACACTGACGATTGGCCGATACGACGACACGGCGGGTGCCAAGCATCCCCGTGACCCGGCTGAACTCGACTTCGGCATGACGGTCTCGTTGGCCGAAGCCCGTTCATTGCTCACGGTTGCCAGACGGTGTGTGGAACGCGGTGAGTCACCCTCCAGAACCAAAGTCGAAAAGCGCCAAGAAGCAGCAGACTCCCTGACATTCGGGCGCTGGGCAGAAAAATACTTCGCAGACAAGGCCGATCCCAACAACGGTGCTCGTTTGGCCGACTCCACGCTGGCAATGCGGCGCTCGGTCTACAAGCGGTATCTGGAAGGACCGTTAGGCAAGCTCAAGCTGGACGAAATCAATCCTGCCTGTTGATTTCCACGCAGAAGTGACCCACTAACCCCCAGGATTTCCATCTAAATCTGACCCACGTACTAACCCTAACCTGCTGCTTTGTTGAGCAGCAGGAGACCAGGAGTGATAGACGTGGCAACA
>NZ_JBTNEH010000018.1:0-106411 GCF_054512775.1 Alicycliphilus sp. T452 | reverse complement strand
CCTGATGACCATAGCAAGTCGGTACCACTCCTTCCCATCCCGAACAGGACAGTGAAACGACTTCGCGCCGATGATAGTGCGGGTCCCCGTGTGAAAGTAGGTCATCGTCAGGCTCTTACAGCCCAAATCGCCCCCCTGTGCATTCGCCCAGGGGGGCGTTTTGCTTTTGGGCAAAGGAAAATGTGCGAAATTCCACGCTCATGCAGCTCCAAGACATTCTCTATTCGCAAGGTTTCGGAACCCGCCGCATTTGCGCGGGCTTGATTCAGCAGGGCTGGGTGGCCGTGCACGGTGCCGGCTCGCCGGAGCCAGTCGTCTGTCTGGAGCCGGCACAGGATTTCGAGACGCAGGGGCTGGTGCTGCGTGTGCAAGGCCAGGACTGGCCGTACCACGCCAAGGCCTATGTGATGCTGAACAAGCCTGCCGGTACGGAATGCTCCCAGAAGCCTTCTGCCTATCCCAGCGTTTATACGCTGCTGCCAGCCCCGCTTCGGCAGCGGCCCAGCAAAGGGGCCGTGAGCGGGGTGCAGGCCGTGGGGCGGCTGGACCAGGATACGACGGGCCTGCTGCTGCTCAGCGATGACGGGCAATTCATCCACCGCATGGGCTCTCCGAAAAAGCATGTGCCGAAGGTGTACCAGGTGACGGCCAAGCATCCCGTCGATGCGGCGCAGGTCGAGCGCCTGTTGGCTGGCGTGGTGCTCGATGACGATCCCAGGCCTGTGCGCGCGGCGGCCTGCGTGCAACGTGACGCGCACCGGATCGACTTGACCTTGACCGAAGGCAAGTACCACCAGGTCAAGCGCATGATCGCGGCGGTAGGCAATCGCGTGGAGGCCCTGCACCGCGCCCGCATGGGGGGGCTGGAGCTCCCGGCTGGCATGGCGCCGGGGCAGTGGCGTTGGCTGGGCCCGGATGAACTCGCGCTGCTGAAATGACTTGCACAATGGGCATCACGTCAACGCCATGTGCCGCGCGGACGTTGTCCATGGGTCCTCGTGATGCGGGCTATGCCGAAGGGAGTTTTGGGGTGAAAGAATGGACAATGGGGCGCATGGCGGGCGTCCTTGTAGCCGCGTGCCTGGCGCTGGGAGCCCATGCTGCGGAACCGCCGGTGTTCGTGCTCAACTCCCTGCAGGCGGATATCAGCGTCATCGACCCGGTGACATGGACGGAGACGGCGCGCATCGCCACGGGCAAGGAGCCGCATCACCTCTATCTCACGCCCGATGAGAAGTCGCTGATCGTGGCCAACGCCCTGGGGGACAGTCTTACCTTCGTGGACCCGGGAACGGCGCAGGTGCAACGCACGGTGCGTGGCATCGTCGATCCCTACCACCTGCGGTTCTCGCCCGACATGCAGTGGCTGGTGACGGCCGCGAACCGGCTCAACCATGTGGATTTCTACCGCTGGGACGGCAAGGAGCCGACCCTGGTGCAGCGCGTTCCCACGGGCAAGACGCCCAGCCACCTGTGGATCGACAGCGCCAGCCGTACGGTGTATTCCACCATGCAGGACAGCGACGAACTGGTCGCGATCGATATCGCCACGCAGAAGATCAGGTGGCGCACCGGTACGGGTGCCATGCCGGCGGACGTGTATGGCAGCCCCGACGGCAGGCATCTCTTCGTCGGGCTCACGGGCAGCGACAGCGTGGAGGTGTTCGACATCTCGGGCGAGCTGCCGCGTAGCGTGCAGCGCATCAAGACCGGCAGCGGCGCCCACGCCTTCCGCGCCGCGGGCGACGGGCGCCATTTGTTCGTGAGCAACCGGGTGGCCAATACCATCAGCAAGATCGACATGCAGGCGCTGCGCGTAGTGGACTCCTATCCGGCGCCGGGCGGCCCCGACTGCATGGATGTATCGGCCGATGGCCGCTGGATCTATGTCAGCGCACGCTGGGCGCGCAAGATGCTCGTGATCGATACGGCCGAGCGCAAAGTGGCTCGCGCCATCAATGTCGGCAAGTCGCCCCACGGCGTCTGGACGCTCAGGCATGCCAAGCGTTAGCGGGTTCACTGGCGCGCAACCGTCGTGGCGGGCGTGTTGTGCAATCATTTTGATAGCTGCAAGCGCTTGTCCACTGGGCGCTAGTGCCCAAAATAATGCACAAGGCAGCTGCAATGGAGCGGTGTACCTGACCTTCGATACGGGGCACATGGGCATCGCGCCCCTGGTGGCCGAGGTGCTGCAGCGCCAGCGCGTGAAGGCCACCTTCTTCGCCGCCAACGAGCGCACGCAAAGCGGCGGCGGCAGCCTCGACGAGCAGTGGGCGCCGTGGTGGCGCGCACGGGCCGCGGAGGGGCACGAATTCGCCTCGCACACGCTGCACCACGTGTACTGGCGCGCCGACGAGGGCGCGGGGCTCAAGGTCAGGCCATCGGCGGGCCCCCAGGCCGGCAAGGATCTCTCGATGACGGCGGCGCAGTATTGCGCGGAGATCGATGGCGCCGCGGACCGGCTGCGCGCCATGACCGGCAAGGAGCCGCTGCCGCTGTTTCGCGCGCCGGGCGGCAAGACCTCGCCGCGCCTGCTGGAGGCCGCCCGGTCCTGCGGCTACACGCATGTGGGCTGGACGCCGGCAGGATTCCTGGGCGACGAGCTGCCGAGCGAGCGCTACGGCAACCAGATGCTGCTGGAGCAGGCGCTGCGCACCATCCGCGACGGCGACATACTGCTGGCCCACCTGGGCATCTGGTCGCGCAAGGACCCCTGGGCGCCGGCCGTGCTGGAGCCCTTGATCAAGGGCCTGAAGGAGCGCGGGCTGTGCTTTCGCACCCTGCGCGAACACCCCGTCTACGGGACGAAGGCCCAGCAGGGGAAGTGACATGGCCCGCGGCTATGCTGGGCGTTGATGAGCGCGATGCGATGGTGAATCCCATGTCCTGGCTATCCCTGCTGTTCGATGCCGCCCAGCAGTGGCTGTTCGAGGCCGTGGTGCAGCCGGCGTTGTTCGCGCTCGGGCTGGCCAATGTGCTCGAGGATGCCTACGTCGCCACGGGCTGGCTGCTCGTCGGCCTGCTGCAGCTGCTGGTGATGCTGGCCGTGATCGGCCCGCTGGAGCGCTGGCGGCCGGTGGAGCCCCTGCGGGACCGCGCCGCCGTGCGGGTCGATGTGATCTACACCCTGATCCACCGCCTGGGCCTGTTTCGCCTGGCCCTGTTCTTCATGGCGGAGCCGTTGTGGGACGGCCTGTTCGGCACGCTGCGCACCCATGGCTGGCGCACCTTCCAGCTCGACGCGCTGTGGCCGGGCGTGACGGACCGGTCTCTCGCGAGCCTGCTGCTGTACCTGCTGGTGTTCGACTTCGTGGACTACTGGATCCACCGCGGCCAGCACCGCCTGGGCTGGTGGTGGCGCCTGCACGCCCTGCACCATTCCCAGCGGCAGATGACCATGTGGAGCGACAGCCGCAACCACTTGCTGGACGACTTGCTGCGCGACGCCATCATCGTCGTCGTCGCGCAATGCATAGGCGTGGCGCCGGGCCAGTTCGTGGCCATCGTGGCGCTCACGCAGCTCAGCGAGAACCTGCACCACGCCAACCTGCGCCTGTGGTTCGGCAGCCTGGGCGAACGCCTGTGGATCAGCCCGCGCTTTCACCGCCTGCACCACGCCATCGGCACAGGGCATGAATCGGCGCCGGCGCAGCACACCGGCGTCCCGGTGCTCGGCGGGCACAACTTCGGCGTGCTGCTGCCCTGGTGGGACATGCTGTTCGGCACGGCCAACTTCGAGCGCCGCTACGACCCCACGGGCGTGCGCGACCAGGTCGAGCCTGGCCCCGATGGCCGGGTGCGCGACTACGGCAGTGGCTTCTGGGCCCAGCAATGGCGCGGCCTGCTGCGCCTGGCGGGGCGCGACTGAGCAGGCAATGGCGCTATGCTTGCGCGCATGGGGCCTTTTCTCGATTCTTTCTGGCGCGCCGCTGCCTACTGCCTGATGCCGCGCGTCGTGGCGCTGTCGCTGCTGCCGCTGCTCTTGATCACCCTGGCTGCCTGGGGCAGCGGGCATTTCTACTGGCAGCCGGCAGTGGCCTGGATGCAGGCGGCGCTGGAGGGCTCCGACTGGCTAGGCCTGCTGTGGGGCTGGCTGCGCCACTTCGGCGTGGACAACCTGCCCGTGGTGCTGGCGCCGCTGCTGGTGCTGATGCTGGCCACGCCCGTGGTCGTCATCGTCTGCGTGCTGGCGGTGGCCGTGCTCATGGCGCCGGCCATCGTTTCGCTGGTGGCGGAGCGGCGCTTTGCACAGCTGCAGCGCAAGCGGGGCGGCTCTTTCGTGGTCAGCGTGCTGTGGTCGCTGGGCTCCACCATCGCCGCGCTGCTGGCGCTGGTGGTCTCCATGCCGCTGTGGCTCGTTCCCCCGCTGGTGCTGGTGCTGCCGCCGCTGATCTGGGGCTGGCTGACCTACCGCGTCATGGCCTTCGACGCGCTGGCCGAGCATGCGAGCAGGCCGGAGCGGCAGGAGATCTTCAAGCGCCACAGGCTGAGCCTGCTGACCATCGGCGTGCTGTGCGGTTTCCTGGGCGCGGCGCCCGGCATCGTCTGGGCCTCGGGCGTGGTGTTCGCGGCGGCGTTCTTCATGCTCGTGCCCATCGCCATCTGGATCTACACGCTGGTGTTCGCCTTTTCTTCCCTGTGGTTCACCCACTTCTGCCTGGCGGCGTTGCAGCGGCTGCGGGAGCAGGACGGCGACCCGTCCTCTCCCCTGGCCACGCCCGCCATTCCTGCCAGCCCACCGCCGCCGGCGCTCGCTCCTCCGCCTTCTCCGGACTCGCATCCCGCATGATTCCATCCTTCGGCCTCATCATCGTCGGCGACGAAATCCTCTCGGGCAAGCGCGCGGACAAGCACCTGCCCAAGGTCATCGAACTGCTGGCCGCCCGCGGCCTTGCGCTGGCCTACGCGGACTATGTGGGCGACGACCGCCCGCGCATCACCGCGGCCCTGCAGCGCGCGTTCGCCTCGGGCGACGTCGTCTTCAGCTGCGGCGGCATAGGCGCCACGCCCGACGACCACACGCGCCAATGCGCGGCAGCCGCGCTGCAGCGGCCCCTGGCGCTGCACCCCGAGGCGGCGGCGCTGATCCGCGAGCGCATGCAGGACGTCGCGCGCGAGCAGGGCGAGGCGTTCGATCCCGACCGGCCGGACAACGCGCACCGGCTCAACATGGGCGTGTTCCCCGAGGGCGCGCGCATCATTCCCAACCCCTACAACAAGATCCCGGGCTTCTCCTGCGACGGGCCGGGAGGCGGCACGGTGCATTTCATGCCGGGCTTCCCGGTGATGGCCTGGCCCATGGTGGAGTGGGTGCTGGACCACTACTGTGCCCAGTGGTTCAACCGCCAGCCCCAAACCGAGCATTCGATCGTGCTGCATGGCGCTATGGAGGCCGCGCTCACCCCGCTCATGGAGCGCATAGAGGCCGCGCACCCTGGTATCAAGGTGTTCAGCCTGCCCAGTGTCGATCACCCCGTGCACGGCAGGCACGTGGAACTGGGGGTCAAGGGCCCGGCCGCGCTGGTTCCGGCGGCATGGCAGGAGCTTTACCAGGGTCTGCACCAATCTGGTGCGGGCATGGGCCCCGAAATGGTGCGCAATATCTGAGAAGGTGCCCCACTTAGAATCCCGCACGCAATCGGTGCACCGTGCGCCGCCTGGAATCGAGGGCGACCACGGTGGAGCACCCCAGCCCCACGGGCGCCGCGCGGGCTGGCACGCAACCTGCTTTTCCTTGCGCATCCTTTTTCGATGCGCATTTCTATCCCTGGAGAACCCTGATGGCCAAGACCGTTGCAGACGTGATGAAGATGGTGGAGGAAAACGAAGTCAAGTTCGTCGACCTGCGCTTCACGGACACCCGTGGCAAGGAACAGCACGTGACCGTGCCGATCTCGCACTTCGACGAGGACAAGTTCACCTCCGGCCATGCGTTCGACGGCTCCTCCGTCGCCGGCTGGAAGGGCATCGAAGCCTCGGACATGCAGCTCATGCCCGACCCGAGCACGGCCAACATCGACCCGTTCTTCGAGGAAACCACGCTGTTCCTGCAATGCGACGTGGTCGAGCCCGGCGACGGCAAGGCCTATGACCGCGACCCGCGCTCCATCGCCAAGCGCGCCGAGGCCTACCTGAAGGCCTCGGGCCTGGGCGACACGGCCTACTTCGGCCCCGAGCCCGAGTTCTTCATCTTCGACGGCGTGCGCTGGAGCAACGAGCCGGGCAAGGTGTTCTTCGAGATCGAGGAATACGAAGCTCCCTGGAACAGCGGCACCAAGTTCGACGGCGGCAACCGCGGCCACCGCCCCACGACCAAGGGTGGCTACTTCCCCGTGCCGCCCGTGGACAGCACGCAGGACATGCGCGCCGAGATGGTGCTGATCCTCGAGTCCCTGGGCATCCCGGTCGAGGTGTTCCACCACGAGGTGGCCGGCGCCGGCCAGAACGAGATCGGCACCAGGTTCTCCACCCTGGTCGAGCGCGCCGACTGGACCCAGGTGATGAAGTACGTCATCTGGAACGTGGCCAACGCCTATGGCAAGACGGCGACCTTCATGCCCAAGCCCTACGCGGGCGACAACGGCTCGGGCATGCACGTGCACCAGTCGATCTGGAAGGACGGCAAGAACCTGTTCGCGGGCGACGGCTACGCGGGCCTGTCGGACTTCGCGCTGTACTACATCGGCGGCATCATCAAGCACGCCCGCGCGCTCAACGCCATCACCAACCCCGGCACCAACAGCTACAAGCGCCTGGTGCCCGGCTTCGAGGCGCCGGTCAAGCTCGCCTACAGCTCGCGCAACCGCTCGGCGTCGATCCGCATCCCCTACGTGGCCAACCCCAAGGGCCGCCGCATCGAGGCGCGCTTCCCCGATCCTTCGTCCAACCCCTACCTGTGCTTCTCGGCGCTGATGATGGCGGGCCTGGACGGCGTGGAGAACAAGATCCATCCGGGCGAGGCCGCCACCAAGGACCTGTACCACCTGCCGCCCGAGGAGGACAAGCTGGTGCCCACCGTGTGCCACAGCCTGGACCAGGCGCTGGAGGCGCTGGACAAGGACCGCGGCTTCCTGACCAAGGGCGGCGTGTTCTCCGACAACATGCTGGACGCCTACATCGAGCTCAAGATGGGCGAGGTGCAGCGCTTCCGCATGGCGCCGCACCCCGTCGAGTACGACATGTACTACTCGCTGTGACCGGCACGGGGGGGCATCACGGCCTCCCGGCGGTGTGCCACAGGGCGGCTGCGGCCGCCTTTTTGCATGGCGGACCGTGCGGGCCAATCGGGCGCCGCAATTGGCGGTCCGGGGTGATTGGGGGATACTCAGCGCCGCCGTGCATGCGCCGCGCATGTCATGTGAGGAATCCGATGAAACACAGCCACAGCCTGCTTGCCCTGACCATCATTGCCGCCATGCTGCAGCCCGCCTGGGCGCAGGACCGTATCTACCGCTGCGGCAACGAGTACACCAACAACGCCGCCCAGGCCAAGGAGCGTGGCTGCAAGCTCGTCGAAGGCGGCAACGTGACGGTGCTGCAGGGGCCGCGGCCGGCCGCGGCGGCGCCAGGCGGCGGGGCCGGCGCCAGCGGCAGCCCGCCGGCGAATGCGCCGCGCGTGGATGCTGCCGACCAGCGCGCGCGCGACGCCGATGCGCGCGCCATCCTCGATGCCGAGCTGCGCAAGGCCGAGGCGCGCCTGGCCGAGCTGCGCAAGGAATACAACGACGGCTATCCCCAGCGCTCGGCCCTGGAGATGCGCAACCCTCAGGGCTACATCGAACGCACGGCCGAGCTCAAGGCCGCCGTGGCCCGCGCCGAGGCCGACGTGGCCGGCATCAAGCGCGAACTCGCGCGCTTGAACAAGTAAGCGCGGGCAAGGCAAGGGGGCACCATCATTTCGGCACCCCGGCCCGCGGAGCGCTATCAGGCGCTCGATCTCATCTCCACGCTGGTGGCCGTGCTGCACCCCGATGGTGCAGTGGTGTTCGTCAACGCCGCGCTGGAGGACGCCCTGGGCCTGTCGCGCCGCATGCTGGAGGGCGCGGACTTCGGCGCGCTGCTGACCGACCCGGCCATCCTGCAGAAGGCGCTGGCGGGCGCGCGCGGGCGCGACTTCGCGGCGCTGCGCTTCGAGGCCGCGCTGCGCCGTCCTCCGCAGGACCCGCTGCCCGTGCACGCCAACGTGGCGCGGGCCGAACCTGGCCGCGAGGTGATCGTGGAGCTGTGGCCGCTGGAGGCCCAGGCGCGCCAGGACCGCGAGGAGCGCCTGCGCGAGCAGGCCCAGGCGCACAAGGAACTGATCCGCAACCTGGCGCACGAGATCAAGAACCCGCTGGGCGGCATACGCGGCGCGGCGCAGCTGCTGCAAATGGAGCTGCCCGGCCCCGAGCTCGCCGAATACACCCAGGTCATCATCCACGAGGCCGACCGCCTGCAGGGCCTGGTGGACCGGCTGCTGGCGCCGCACCGCCATCCGCACCAGGTGGGCGACGTGAACATCCATGAAGTCTGCGAGCGCGTGCGCTCCCTGGTGCTGGCCGAATACCCCCAGGGCCTGGCCGTGCTGCGCGACTACGACACCTCGATCCCCGAGTTCCGCGGCGACCGCGCGCAGCTCCTGCAGGCGCTGCTCAACATCGTGCAGAACGCCGCGCAGGCGCTCGCCGAGCGCATCGCCGCCGGCGACGCGCAGATCACCCTGCGCACGCGCGTGGCCCGGCAGGTCACGTTCGGGCGCCAGCGCTACCGCCTGGCATTGGAATTGCATGTCATCGACAACGGGCCGGGCGTGCCCGAGGCCATCAGGGAGCGGATCTTCTATCCGCTGGTGACGGGCCGGGACGGTGGATCGGGGCTGGGCCTGACGCTGGCGCAGACCTTCGTGCAGCAGCACCAGGGCCTGATCGACTGCGACAGCGAACCGGGCCGCACGGACTTCCGCATCCTCATCCCGCTGCCCTGACCCCGGCCATGCAAGACCTACGGGAAAGGGAGCACCAACACATGAAGCCGATCTGGATAGTGGACGACGACCCCTCGATTCGCTTCGTCCTGGAGAGGGCGCTGGCGCGCGAGGGCCTGCCTACGCGCAGCTTCACGCAGGCGCGCGAGGTACTGGACGCGCTGGCCGGCGTGGCCGCGGGCGGCGCGGCGCAGCAGGGGCCGCAGGTGCTGGTGAGCGACATACGCATGCCCGGCGGCTCGGGCCTGCAGCTGCTGGAGCAGGTGCGCGCGCAGCAGCCGGGCCTGCCGGTCATCGTCATGACGGCCTATTCCGACCTGGACAGCGCCGTGTCCGCCTTCCAGGGCGGCGCGTTCGAGTACCTGCCCAAGCCCTTCGACGTGCCCAAGGCCGTGGAGCTGATCCGCCGCGCCGTGGAGGAAAGCGAGCGCGAGCAGGTGGCCGAGCAGCAGCAGGCCGACGCGCCCGAGATGCTGGGCCAGGCGCCGGCCATGCAGGACGTGTTCCGCGCCATCGGACGCCTGTCCCAGAGCGTGGTCACGGTGCTGGTCACGGGCGAATCGGGCACGGGCAAGGAGCTGGTGGCGCGCGCGCTGCACAGGCACTCGCCCGTGGCCGGGGGGCCGTTCGTGGCCATCAACACCGCGGCCATCCCCAAGGACCTGCTGGAGAGCGAGCTCTTTGGCCACGAGCGCGGCGCCTTCACCGGCGCGCAGGCGCAGCGGCGCGGGCGCTTCGAGCAGGCCGAGGGCGGCACGCTGTTCCTCGACGAGATCGGCGACATGCCGCTGGACCTGCAGACGCGCCTGCTGCGCGTGCTGTCCGACGGCCAGTTCTACCGCGTGGGTGGCCACGCCGCCGTCAAGTCCCACGTGCGCGTGATCGCCGCCACGCACCAGGACCTGGAGCAGCGCGTGCAGGGCGGCGCGTTCCGCGAGGACCTGTTCCACCGCCTCAACGTCATCCGCCTGCGCCTTCCTGCGCTGCGCGAGCGCCGCGAGGACGTGCCCATGCTCACGCGCCACTTCCTGCAACGCAGCGCGCGCCAGCTGGGCGTGGAGCCCAAGCGCATCTCCGACGCGGCGCTGGAGACGCTCATGCGCTTTGCCTTCCCCGGCAACGTGCGCCAGCTCGAGAACATCTGCCACTGGCTCACCGTCATGGCGCCGGCCCAGGTGATCTCGGCGCGGGACCTGCCGCCCGAGGTGCTGCAGGCGGGCGCGCCCGTCCATGCGCCCGCGGCGGCCGCCGACGAGGGCTGGGAGCTGGCGCTGGAGCGGGAGGCGCAAAGGCTGCTGCAGGACGGCCGGCCCGAGGTGTGGGACGCGCTGGCGCGCCGCTTCGAGTCGCGCCTGATCCGCACCGCCCTGCAGGCCACGCATGGCCGGCGCATGGAGGCCGCGCAGCGCCTGGGCATAGGCCGCAACACCATCACGCGCAAGATCCAGGAACTGGGGCTCGATGCGCCGGATGAGGTATGAAAAAGGCCTCCGGCGCTTGATGGATAAGCGCTGGCAGCTATTGAAAGAGTAGCTTCAGTCTAGGGCCTGTTAACAGGCCCTAGCGTGGCGACCACCGGCGCGTGGTCGCTGGGCTGCGGGTTCTTGCGCGGCACGCGGTCGATGCGGCAGGCTGTCACGCCCGCGCGCAGCGCCTCGCTCACCAGGATGTGGTCTATGCGCAGGCCGCGGTTCTTCTGGAAGCCCAGTTGCCGGTAGTCCCACCACGAATAGCTCTTCTCGGGCTGCTCGAACAGGCGGAACGCGTCGGTCAGGCCCAGCTCCAGCAGCTGGCGGAAATGCCGGCGCTCCTCCACCGTGTGGTGGATGGTGTCCTTCAGGCCCACGGGGTCGTAGGAATCGCGGTCCTCGGGCGCCACGTTGAAGTCGCCCACCAGCACCAGGCGCGGGTGCGCGGCCAGTTCGGCGCGCAGCCAGTCGTGCAGGGCGGCCAGCCACTGCAGCTTGTAGGCGAACTTGTCCGTGCCCGGCGCCTGGCCGTTCACGAAGTAGCAGTTCACCATGCGCAGCGGGCCGCCTTCCACGTCCAGCGTGGCGGCGATCACGCGCGCCTGCTCGTCTTCGTGGCCGGGAATGTTGCGCACCACGTCGCGCGGCGGCGTGCGGCTGACGATGGCCACGCCGTTGTAGGTCTTCTGGCCGAAGCACACCGCGTGGTAGCCCGCGGCCTCGAAGGCGTCGTGCGGGAACTTCTCGTCCACCAGCTTGAGTTCCTGCAGGCCGATGGCCTCCACCGGATTGGCGGCCAGCCATGCCAGCACCTGCGGCAGGCGCACGGAGAGGGAGTTGATGTTCCAGGTGGCCAGTTGCATGACGCTTCCTCGCTGCGGAAAGTGATTCGATACGTTCGATACATGCATGGGGCCACGGGCGCCATGAAAAGATCGTAAACACGCTCTAAAACCCGCCAGTGTAGACTGCCGGGTTTTTTGAGCCGCATGAACCGCACTATGGCGCAGAACACGGGGCGCACGGGTTTGACGGGTTCGGCGCTGGTGCGCCTGCTGGCCGGCATGGGCGAGGCGCCAGGGCGCGCGGGCGAGCCCCGCGCCGCATTCGCGGACGGCCTGGTCCAATGGGTGGGCTGGGCGGATGCCATCGCGCTGTCGGCCGCCCTGGAGCGGCCCGCGGCGTCCGCCACGGCCGCCGGCCCCCAGGCCCGCTACACCGGGGAACACGCTGAGTACGAGCGCGTGCGCGCCACGCTCGCGCAGGCCATCGGCCGCGAAGTGCAGGCTGCAGGCCGCTCGCCGCTGGAGGCCGGCATGGGCTTCGCTCCGTACCGCCAGTGCTGCGTGGCCCGCCAGCAGGCAATGGCCGTGGCGACAGGCGCGCTGCGCGACCGCGTGCGCGCTGCCCTGGCGGCCTGCGGCCCTGATGCGGCGCGGTTGGCCGCGGTGGACGTGGTGCTGGCCCAGGCGCTGGCGGCGCAGGAGCAGCGCCTGTTCGCGGCCGTGCCCGCGCGGCTCGAAAAACACTTCCAGCGGCTGTGTGCGGCCGAGGCCGGGCCGGACGCGTTCCGCGCCGACCTGCAGGCCGTGCTGCTGGCCGAGCTGGAGTTGAGATTGCAACCGGTCGAAGGGCTTCTCGAAGCGCTTCGCCGCCATACCCCTTCGGGCTGTACATGACGAAACTGTTTTCCCTGGCCGCGTTCGCGGCGGGCCTTGCCACCGTGGGCTGGGTGGGCGCGGGCTACCTGCAGGCCCAGCCGCTGGCGCTGGCCATCATCGTGCTGATCGCGGCGTTCTACCTGCTTGGCAGCTGGGAACTGCTGCGCTTCTCGCGCGCGACCGAGGCGCTGGCCGGTGCGCTGGGCGCGCTCTCGCAGACCCCCGCGCGGCTGGACGACTGGCTGGCCACGCTGCCCGCCGCGCTGCGCGACGCCGTGCGCCAGCGCGTCGAAGGCGCGCGCGCCGGCCTGCCGGGGCCGGTGCTCGCCTCGTACCTGAGCGGCCTGCTGGTGCTGCTGGGCATGCTGGGCACCTTCGGGGGCATGGTGGTCGCCCTGAACGGCACGGGCGCCGCGCTGGCAGGCGCCGACGGGCTCGATGCCATGCGCGACGCGCTGTCGGCGCCCGTGCGCGGCCTGGGGCTGGCGTTCGGCACCTCGGTGGCGGGCGTGGCCGCCTCGGCCATGCTGGGGCTGATGACGGCGCTGTGCCGGCGCGAGCGCATCCGCGCCGCGCGGCGGCTCGACGCCGCAGCGGCCGGCCCGCTGCGGCCCTTCTCCAGCCAGCACCAGCGCGAGGCATCGCTGCGCCTGCTGGGGCAGCAGGCGGGCGTCATGCCCCAGGTGGTGGACCGCCTGCAGGACTGCATGGCCGCGCTGGAGCGCCAGCAGCAGGCGCTGGGCGAGCGCCTTGCCGCCGAGCAGCAGCGCTTCTACAGCGAGACCGAAGCCGCCTACACCACCCTGGCCGCCACGGTGCAGCGCACGCTGGCGGACACCGCTGCGCAGAGCGCGGCCCAGGCCGGCGCGGCCATCCAGCCGGTGGCGGAAGCCACGCTGGCCGCCCTGGCGCGCGAGAGCACCCGCCTGCAGGAGTCGATGGCGCAGCAGGTGGGCCGCCAGCTCGACGCCATGGCCGAGCGCTTCGGCGAGGCCACCACCGCCGTCAGCACGCAATGGACGAGCGCGCTGGCCGAGCACCGCAGCACGGGCGAGGCCACCGCGCAGGCGCTGGGCGATGCGCTGGCGCGTTTCACGCAGGGTTTCGAGCAGCGCACGGCCGAACTGGCCGCCGACCTGGCGCAGCGGCTCTCGCACCAATCCGAAGCCCAGGCCACGCGCTGGGACGAGGCGCTGGCCCGCCAGGCCCACGAGGGCGCGCAACTGGCCGAGCGGCAGCAGCAGGCCCTGCAGGCCGCCACGGACGGCCTGGTCCGCCATGCCGCCGCACTGCAGGCATCGGTGGACCAGGCCCACGAGAGCCTGCAAAGCCGCCTGGCCGCGCAGGAAGAGCAGCGCCTGGCCCAATGGACGCAGGCGCTGCAGTCCGTCGCTGCCACGCTCGCCGACGAATGGCGCCGGGCGGGCGCCCAGGCCGCCGCGCAGCACCAGCAGACGGGCGAGGCGCTGGCCCGCCAGGCCCACGAGGGCGCGCAACTGGCCGAGCGCCAGCAGCAGGCCCTGCAGGCCGCCACGGACGGCCTGGCACGCCATGCCGCCGCACTGCAGGCATCGGTGGACCAGGCCCACGAGGGCCTGCAAAGCCGCCTGGCCGCGCAGGAGGAACAGCGCCTGGCCCGGTGGACGCAGGCGCTGCAGTCCGTGGCCGCCACGCTCGCCGACGAATGGCGCCGGGCGGGCGCCCAGGCCGCCGCGCAGCACCAGCAGACGGGCGATGCGCTGGCCCGGGCCGCGGACGATATCGCGCGCCACATGCAGGCCCAGGCGCAGGGCACGCTGGACGAGGTGCAGCGGCTGGTGCACGCCGCGGCAGAGGCGCCTCGCGCCGCGGCCCAGGCCATGGGCGAGCTGCGCCAGCAGATCACCGACAGCATCGCACGCGACAACGCCATGCTGGACGAGCGCGCACGCCTGCTCGAAACCCTGTCCACGCTGCTCGGTGCCGCCGGCCGCGCCGCCGACGAGCAGCGCAGCGCCATCGACGCGCTCGTGGCCCAGGCCGCCGGCGCCATGGAGCGCGCGGGCGGCCGCTTCGCCGAGACACTCGACGCGCAGGCGGGCCGCCTGGAAGGCGCGGCCGCGCAGGTCGCCGCCGGCGCCATCGAGGTCGCGAGCCTGGGCGAGGCCTTCGGCGGCGCGGTGCAGCTCTTCGGCCAGGCCAGCGCGCAGATGCTCGCGCAGCTGCAGCGCATCGAGGCCGCCATGGACAAGTCCCTCGCGCGCAGCGACGAGCAGCTCGACTACTACGTGGCCCAGGCGCGCGAGGTGATCGAGCTGAGCGTGGGCGCGCAAAAGCAGATCATCGACGGCCTGCAGCAGGTGGCCGCGCAGCGTGCCGAGGAGAGCGCGGCATGACGGTGCACGCCGGCAGCGAGCTCGACGATGGCCTGGAGCCCGCCGCGCCCGTGTGGGCCGTGTTCGGCGACCTGATGGGCGGCGCGCTGGGCGCGTTCGCGCTCATCCTCGTGTGCGCGTTGGGCATGCAGATGGAGCTGGCCGAACGCCTCAAGACCGAGCAGCGCCAGCGCGCCGAGCAGGCCCGCCGCCTCACCACGCTGGAGCAGGCCCTGGCCGGGCCGCTCGCGGCGGGCCGCGTGACGCTGCAGGACGGGCGCATCGGCATCAGCGGCAGCGTGCTGTTCGCCTTCAACTCCGACGAGCTCCAGCCCGAGGGGCGGCAGCTGCTGCGCAGCCTGTCCGCGCCGCTGGCCGCCTACCTGCGCGAGCGCGGCGAGATCCTCATGGTGAGCGGCTTCACCGACGACCGTCCCATGCGCGGCGGCGGCGGCAATGCGCGCTTCGCCGACAACTGGGAGCTGTCGGCCCAGCGCGCCCTGACCGTCACGCGCGCGCTCATCGACGAGGGCATTCCCTCGGCCCAGGTGTTCGCCGCCGCGTTCGGCGCCGAGCAGGCCGTGGCGTCGAATGCCGACGCCGAGGGGCGGGCGCGCAACCGCCGCGTGGAGATGGCCCCCATGCCGCGCCCCGCGCGCGGCGCGCAACCGTGAAGGGCAGAGCGTGAACCCGGTGCGATCGCTCTTCATGGAGGCGCTGGCGCGCCGGGCCGCCGCGCAGGCCGGGCAGGCGCGCCGCCTGCTCGATGCGCGGCTGGCCGCCTTGATGGCCGAATGCGGGCAGCCCGGCGCCGCAGGGCCTGTGGCCGCAGCGCCTGCCGCCCGCCCGCAGGGCGCGCTGGGCGCCCTGGCCCGGGAGCTGGCGCGCGGCCATGGGGAGGCCGCACCCGAAGGCGCGGCCGCTTCCCGGCGCGAGCTGCACACGCTGCAGCGCTTTCGCGCCACCTGGACGCGCCTGTCCGCCGAGGAGCGGCTGCGCCAGGCGCTGGCGCAGGTGCCGCCGCAGGCCGGGCCGCTCAACTCGCACCACCTCGTGCACCGCGCGCTGGTGCTGATGCGCGAGACCTCGCCCGAATACCTGCAGCGCTTCGTGCCCTACGTGGATGCGCTGCTCGCGCTCGACCGGATGCAGGCCCCGCCGCCGCCCGCGCCAGCGCCGGTGCGCAGCCGCCGCGCGGCGGCTAGCCGGGCCGCCGTTCGTAGGTCACGAAGCTGAACGGCAGGCCGCCGCTGCCCACGTGGCGGCTGCGCGCCACTTCCTGCCACTCGGGGCCGAGCTGGGGGGCATGGGCGTCGCCGTCGAAGTCGCGCCCGATCTCGGTCACCTCGATGCGGGTGGCCAGGGGCAGGGCCTGGGCGTAGATCTGCGCGCCGCCGATGATCCATGCCTCGGAATCCGTCTGCTTTGCCATCGATAGCGCCTCGCGCAGGCTGGATGCGCGCTGGGCGCCGATTTCGTTCCAATCCGCCTGGCGCGTGACGACGATGTTCGCGCGCCCCGGCAGTGGGCGGAAGCGCGCGGGCAGCGAGTCCCAGGTCTTGCGGCCCATGATGACCGGGTGGCCCTGGGTCAGCCGCTTGAAGTGCGCGAGGTCTTCCGGCAGGTGCCAGGGCATGGCGCCGTCCTTGCCGATGACGCCGTTGGCGGCGCGCGCGTAGATCAGGTGCACGTTCATACGGCCACCGGCGCCTTGATGGGCGGGTGCGGGTCGTAGCCCTCGACCTCGAAGTCTTCGTACCCGTAGCCGAAGATCGACGGCGGGCGGCGCTTGATGCGCAGCGTGGGGTAGGGCCGGGGCTCGCGCGCGAGCTGCGTGCGCACCTGCTCGAAGTGGTTGCTGTAGATGTGGCAGTCGCCGCCGGTCCAGATGAAGTCGCCCACCTCCAGGTCGCACTGCTGCGCCAGCATGTGGGTGAGCAGCGCGTAGCTGGCGATGTTGAAGGGCACGCCGAGGAAGATGTCGGCGCTGCGCTGGTAGAGCTGGCAGCTGAGCCTGCCCTCGGCCACGTAGAACTGGAAGAAGGCGTGGCAGGGCATCAGGGCCATCTTGTCGAGCTCGGCCACGTTCCAGGCGCTCACGATGATGCGGCGGCTGTCGGGGTTGGTCTTGAGCGTCTCGACCACCTGCGCGATCTGGTCGATGTGGCCGCCGCCGGGCGTGGGCCAGCTGCGCCACTGCACGCCGTACACGGGGCCCAGGTCGCCGCTCGCAGGGTCGGCCCATTCGTCCCAGATGGTCACGCCGCGCTCCTGCAGCCAGCGCGCGTTGCCGCTGCCCTGCAGGAACCACAGCAGCTCCAGGACGATGGACTTGAGGTGCACCTTCTTGGTGGTGACGAGCGGGAAGCCCTCGCGCAGATCGAAGCGCATCTGGTGGCCGAACACGCTCCTCGTGCCCGTGCCCGTGCGGTCGCCCTTGGCGGCGCCGTGCTCGAACACATGGCGCATGAGGTCTTCGTATTGGTGGCGGATGGGGCGGTGCGTCATTTTTTTGAATGAAAAGTGGCTCCAGCGCTTGACTGACAAGCGCTGGCGGCTCCTATTTTTGAAGAATGCAGCCCGGGTTCATGAGGCCCTGCGGGTCCAGCGCCTGCTTGATGGCGCGCATCATGGACAGGGCCACGGGCGACTTGTAGTGCGCGAGCTTGTCGGCCTTGAGCACGCCCACGCCGTGCTCGGCCGAGAACGATCCGTGGAACAGCGCCACGGCGTCGTAGACCAGCTGGTTCACCCGGTCTTCCTGCGTGCGCAGGAACTCGCGCGCGTCGCCGCCCTCGGGCGCCTGCACGTTGTAGTGCAGGTTGCCGTCGCCCAGGTGGCCGAAGTTGACCAGGCGCACGCCGGGGATCTCGCGCGCGAGCAGCGCGTCGGTGTGCTCGACGAACGCTGGGATGCGCGACGCGGCGATGGAGATGTCGTGCTTGATGTTCAGGCCTTCCTCGGCCTGGGCCAGCGGGATGCTCTCGCGGATGTGCCACAGCTCGTGCGCCTGCGACAGGCTCTCGGCCACCACGGCGTCGAGCACGCAGCCGTCCTCGAAGGCGAATTCCAGCAGCGCCTCGAAGCGCTCGCGCGCGTGCTCCTCGGACTCGCTGTCGCTGTTCTCCAGCAGCACGTAGTAGGGCGGCGCGCCGTCCAGCCCCGCGAACGGCACGCGCAGCTGCGGCATGTGCTTGATGACCAGCGACAGCGCGAACCGGCCCATGACCTCGAAGCCCGTGAGCCCCGCGCCCAGGTGCTGGTGCGCCAGGCCCAGCAGGCGTACGGCGGCCTGTATGGACGGCACGGCGGCCCAGGCGGTGAGCCGCGCGGCGGGCTGGGGGAAGAGCTTCATGGTGGCTGCGGTGATCACGCCCAGCGTGCCCTCGCTGCCGATGAACAGGTCGCGCAGGTCGTAGCCCGTGTTGTCCTTGCGCAGGCCGGAGAGGCCGTCCCACACCTCGCCCTGGGGCGTGACCACCTCCAGGCCCAGGCACAGCTCGCGCGTGTTGCCGTAGCGCACCACCTGGGTGCCGCCGGCGTTGGTGCCCAGGTTGCCTCCGATGGTGCAGCTGCCCTCGGCCGCCAGGCTCAGGGGGAACAGCAGGCCTTCCTTGTCGGCCGTCTCCTGCAGGCTTTGCAGGATGCAGCCGGCCTCCACGATCATGGTCAGGTTGTCGCGGTCGATGGCGCGCACCTGGTTCATGCGCGTGAGGCTCAGCACCACCTGGGTGCCGCTGCCGTCGGGCGTGCTGCCCACCGACAGGCCGGTGTTGCCGCCCTGCGGCACCATCGGGCTGCCGGCGGCGGCGCAGGCCTTGACCACGGCCGCCACCTCGGCGGTGGAGGCGGGGCGCACCACGGCCAGGGCCTTGCCCTTGACACGTTTGCGCCAGTCCTGTTCATAGGCCGTGAGGTCGCCATCGGTGAGCACATGGGCGGCGCCGACGATCTGGCGCAGGGAGTCGAGCAGGGCAGTGGTCATGGCAATCATTCGATCAAGTGGTGGCCGGCGCAGCCTTGGCGGCGCGCAGGCGCAGGCGCACGTGCAGGGCGCAGGCGGTGAACAGCAGCAGGCACAGCGCGATCTCGGCGCCGGCCAGCCAGTTGCCGGGGGCGGGGTCGCTCCAGGCGCGCACCACGCCTTCGGTGAAGTACAGCCACACCAGCAGGCTGACCCAGCGGTAGGTGTACATGCGCCGCTTGAGCAGGCCCGCCAGCGGCACGGCCAGCGGCAGCGCCTTGAGCGCCAGCCACGAGCCGCCGGGGCGCAGGGGGGCGAGCCACAGCTCCCAGGCCAGGCTGAGCACGATCAGGCCCAGCAGGCTGCCCACGGCCAGCCAGCGCGTGGCGGCCACGTCGGTGGTCACAGGGGGGGCGATTTCGGAATGCATGGGGCTGGCATCATATCGGCCATGTCCTTGTCCCCACCCCTTGCGCAGCGTATCGAGGCCTGGATCGCGCAGCTGTCGCACTTTCCCTGGCGCACCACGGCGCACATGCTGCGCGAGCGCTTCCGCGAGGACCGGCTGGGGCTCACCGCCAGCAGCCTCACGTTCACCACGCTGCTGGCGCTGGTGCCGTTCTTCACGGTGGCGCTGGCCGTCTTCTCGGCGTTCCCCATCTTCGGCCAGATGCAGCAGGTGCTGCAGCGCTGGCTGGTGGACAGCCTGGTGCCCGACAGCATCTCGCGCCCGGTGCTGGGCTACCTCACGCAGTTCTCGGCCAAGGCCAGCGGCCTGGGCATGGCGGGCTTTTCCGTGCTCATGCTCACGGCCCTGGCGCTGATCCTGACCATAGACCGCACGCTCAACACCATCTGGCGCGTGCGCCGCCTGCGCCCGCTGGGCCAGCGCGTGCTGATCTACTGGGCGGCCATCACGCTCGGCCCCCTGGTGCTGGCGGCCAGCCTGGCGCTCACCACCTCCATGGCCAGCGCCGCCTCGCGCGGCCTGGGCGCCACGCTGCCTGGCGGCACGCGCCTGCTGCTGGACTCCATCGAGTTCCTGGTGCTGGCCGCAGGCGTGGCGGCCATGTACCGCTACGTGCCCAACACCCAGGTGCACTGGCGCTACGCCTGGGCGGGCGGCCTGTTCGTGTCCGTGGGCATGGAGCTGGCCAAGAAGGGGCTGGCGCTGTACCTGGCCTCGGTGCCCACCTATTCGGTGCTCTACGGCACCTTCGCCACGCTGCCCATCCTGCTGCTGTGGATCTACGTGGCCTGGGTCATCGTGCTGCTGGGCGCCGTGGTCGCGGCCTACCTGCCCAGCCTGCTGGCCGGTGTGGCGCGGCATGCGGGCGGGCAGGGCTGGACCTTTCTGCTGGCCGTGGAGGCGCTGCAGCAGCTGCACGGTGCGCGCGGCCAGCCGGCCCACGGCCTCACGGCCGCGCAGCTGGCGCAGATGCTGCGCGTGGACGTGCTGCAGCTCGAACCCGTGCTGGACGCACTCATGGGCCTGGGCTGGGTGGTGCAGGTCAACGAAACCGCTGCCGGCGCGCCGGGCTCGGCGGACGCGCGCCACGTGCTGCTGGCCGACCCCGCCACCACCGCCATGGAGCCGCTGGTGCAGCGCCTGCTGCTGGAGCGCACCGGGCCGCTGGAGCGCTTCTGGGCCCACACGGGGCTGGAGGTGCTCAGGCTGGCCGACGTGCTGGAGCGCCCGCGGGCTGCGTGATTGTTGTTGGTTTATTGGGGGGCAGATTCCAATTTTCCGCAGGGGAAATTGGAATCTGCCCCCCAATAAACCTGACCCCCCACAGTACGGGAGCCTAGCGCGCCGCGCTGCGCTGCAGGATGCCCCGCAGCATGGTCCGCAGCAGCGGCTGCAGCGGGTCGGCCGGCGGGGTTGGGGGCTGCAGGGCGGCCGTCAGCTGCGGCCAATGGGCGGCCACGGTGCCGGTGACCTCGGCGCGCCAGCGCGCGCCCAGGTCGCCGGCCTGTTGCGCGGGTACCCGCCCCAGGTGGGACAGCGCCAGGTAGCGCGTGCATGCGGCCTCGGTCATGTGGCGCAGCAGTTCGTCGGTGTCGTCCTGCTTCTCCCCTTTTTTCTGCAGGGTGCGCAGCGCCCAGGCCGTGGTGCCGCCCAGCAGCGCGCCCAGGGCCGTGCCCACGCCCAGCGTCATGCCGCCCGTGCCTACGTCGATCATGGCGCCCACCTTGGCGCCGGCCGCGGCCCCTGCGGCCGCGCCGGCCGATGTGCCCACGGCCAGGGCCGTGCCGTCGCCGGTGCGTGTCTGTGGCGGCGGCGTGGGCGATGCGGGCGGCGGCAACTGCATGGGCGTGGGCAAGGCCGCCGCGCCGTGGCCGTGCAGGTCGCCCAGCGTGGCGTCCAGCTCGTGCAGCAGGGTGGCGTAGCGGGCGGCGCCCTGCCCGGCGCCCACCAGGGCGGCGCAGGCATGCAGGTGTCCGGCCAGCGCCTGCAGCGATTGGGTGAAGAGCGCCTCGTTGCGCGCCTGCCAGGCCTGGCCCAGCCGTGCCAGCGCGTGCTGCTGCGTGGGCAGCAGCGCTGCCAGGCGCTCGAACAACACACCGTCCTGGATCCAGCTGGGGCCGAATTCGGCGCCGCCGAGCGCCAGCGCGGGGGCCTGGCGCCAGGCGGGCGGAGCCTGGGGTGCCGGCCCGTCGCCCCAGGCGAGCACGGCATCGACGGGCGTGGCGGCGGCCGCGTCCGCAGGCTGGACGAGGCGCAGCCGGTCGCCCTGCGCGCTGGCCATGGCGCCATGGTCGGCGTGCAGCGCCAGCAGGATGCGCAGCGTTTCTTCCTGCGCCGGCGCGGTACACAGCAGGCCGACCAGCAGGTCGCCCGGCAGCGCCTGGCGCAGCGCGTCGAAGTCGCTGCCATGGGTCTCCAGCGTGCATGGGCGCGCCAGCCGCGCCTGGCGCCAGCCGGCCCAGGCGGCCAGCAGCAGGCGCGGGAGCACCACCACGAGGGCCAGCAGCCCCACGTACATCCACACCCAGCGGCTGCCGGCGGCGCCTTCGCCGGCGAAGTTCTGCGTGGCGGCGATGTCGGCCTGCGAGAACGGCGCCAGGCCGAGCAGCAGGGTGAGCGGCGCGAACAGAAGGCTGACGATGGCGTGCACCTGGGCCGCATCCAGGAAGGTGCTCTCCCAGCCGAATCGGTAGCTCACCACCAGCCCGCGCAGCAGCAGCGACAGCGCGATGCCCGCGGCCCAGGCGGCGGCGCACAGGTGCAGCACGCAGGCGGCCTGCTGCGCGAAGCGCTCCAGCGTGAGGGCCGACCAGCGCGCGTAGAAGCCGGCCGCGATGCGGGCCGCCAGGCCCCGGCGCGCGGCGCGCCCACCGGGCAGCTGGCGCCGCAGCACCCAGTGCTGCAGGGGGGCGAGCAGGCCGCGCTCCTTGCCCGGCCTGCGCCATGCGCGCCACAGCAGCAGGGCGTAGATGGCGATGTTCCAGCCCAGCACGGCCAGCAGCGGGGGCGAGAGCAGGTCCACGCGGTGCGCGTTGGCGATGCGGTCCAGCGCCAGCCCCAGCAGCAGCGCCGCCAGCGGCAGGCCGCGGGCCAGCCAGCGCGCGGATGCGCCGGGCTGCTGCAGCGCGGCCACGGTGGCGTCGCGGCCGGCGGCGCGCGCGACGACCGCGGCGGCGCGGTCGAGCACCACGTCGTCCACGCCCACGCGCTGCACGCCGCGGCCGCGCGCGGCCTCCATGGCCTGGCGCGTGGCCTCGTCCCACTCGGTCTGGCTGACCAGGGTGCGTTCGCCGTCCGCGTGCTCGATGGCCTGCGCCAGCGTCACGCTGCGCAGCTGCTGCCAGCTCACGTGCATGCCCGTCCTTTCTTCAGATCACGTAAACACGTTCTCAGATCACGTCTTGCGCCGCCGCCATGCCATGCAGCACGGCGCCCTCCAGCGTGGCCGGGTAGGGCCCGGCCACATAGTCGCCACAGGCCTGCAGGCCCGGCGCGATGGCGCGCAGCGGGCGCGCGAGGGCGGGGGTGCAGGCGAAGGTGGCGCGCTTCTCCACCACAGTTTGCACCACGCGCAGGCCGGGCAGGCGCAGGTCCTCGGCGGCCTGGGCCAGCACCTCGCGCTCCAGCCGGGCGCGCTCGCCCTCGAAGGCGCTGACCACGAAGGCCAGCAGGCCGGCCGTTCCATCGAGCCGCGCACGGTCGAACACGAACTGTGCGGGCCGCCCGCCCCGGTGGCGCAAGGCCAGCAGGGGCAGGGGCAGCAGCGCGCCGTGCGCGCCCGGCTGCTCGGCATACACGGTGGCGATGGCGCCGAAGCGCAAGGCCTGGGCCGTGGCGGCCCAGGCCTGCAGGCCGGCGTGTTCGGCGGCGGGCGTGGCGGCGCCGGCCACCAGGCGCGCGGCCTCGGCGCTGCCGGTGGCGAGCAGCACGGCGTGGAACGGCTTGCCGTCCACGCTCCAGCCGGCGCCGTCCCGCGCCAGGGATTGCACGCGCCGGCCCAGGTGCACGGCGTGGCCGCGTGCGCGCAGCCACTGGGCCGCGGGTTCGGGAAACAGGGCGCCCAGGTCGGTGCGCGGCAGCAGCAGGTGGGAGCCGCCGCGCCCGCTGAACAGGCTGTCGTGCAGCACGCGCAGGAAGGTCTGGCCGCAGGCCTCGCGCGTGGGCGTGTTCAGCGCGGAAACGCACAGCGGTTCGATGAACCCGTCCAGCAGCCGGGAAGGCAGGCCCGCGCACAGCTCGGCCACGCTGGCGCCCGGCGCGCAGCGAAAGCCCGCCAGGCGCCAGCGCGCCGCGCGCGCGAGCAGCGCCAGCCGTTCGCCGGCGCTCCAGCCGCGCGCGCGGGCGATGCCCATGAGCGCATCCCAGGGCGGCGGCGCATCCGGCAGGCGCAGGCCCGTGCCGTCGGGAAAGACCAGCGCGAGCGGCAGGCGCAGCAGCGCCTCCTCGGGCCGCACGCCCACGGTGCGCATCAGGTCCAGGCACTGGGCATAGGCGCCGACGAGGATGTGCTGGCCGTTGTCCAGCACCACGGGCCGGCCGTCCGCCAGCGTCGCCGCCACGGCGCGCGCGCGCCCGCCCGGCGTGCGGCTGGCCTCGAACACCGTCACGCCGTGGCCGGCCTGCGCGGCGCGCACGGCGGCGGCCATGCCGCCCCAGCCCGCGCCGATGACGGCGACCTTCATGGCTTGCCCTGCGGCGGCGGTCTTCGATGGAGGCGGTGATGGCGGGCGCATGAGGAAGGATGGCATGTGCCGCATGGCGGCGGCGCAGGATCCTGGAGGGCAATGAACATTCCAGAGAGGTGGATATAATTTAACAATCGTAACAAAATGATGGCGATATTTTTATGTGGAACAGCTTGCGGATCACCCAGCGGTTCATGATCGTGCTGTGCATGTTCTGGTTGCTGGGGGGCGCGGTGATCGGGGTGGGCCTTTGGGGCCTGTCTTCGGCGCGCGACAACCTGAAAACCCTCCATGATGAAGCCATGCGCCGGGCATTGCTGGCCAACCAGGTGACCGATCTGGCGGTGCAAAGCCGCATGCAGGTGCTGCTGGCCTTCCAGCATGCGCCGGGCAGCGAGTTGGCCAGCATCCACGACCATCCCGTCACGTTCCACCTGGACGCCGTCTTGGCCAATATGGCCAAGGCCGATGCCCTGCAAAAGGACATGGAGGGCGCGACGGAACCCAAGGAGCGCGCGCTGTTCGAGGCGGCGCAGGCCGCCAGGGCGGCGTGGGCGACGAAGCTGCGGCAAGAGGTGGAGCTCATCGGCAAGGGCGATTTCAGTCCCGCGAACATGGCCGCCTTCCTGGCCGCGGGCCGGGCGGAGGGCGAAGCAATGGTCAAGGCGATGCAGGCTTTCCGCGATTACCAGGTCGAGCGCGCCCATGACGCCTACCAGGCCGCGCAGCAGCGCTACGAAATCGGGCTGGTGGTTTTCGTGCTGGCCATCCTGCTGCTGGGGGTGCCTGCCTCCGCGCTGGGCCTGCTGCTGCTGGCGCGCCTGAACCGGGGCTTTCACGGCGCCAATACCGCCGCCGCGGCCATCGCCGCCGGCGACCTGACGCACCGCATCGAGCACCAGGGCAAGGACGAGATCGGGGCCATGCTGGCCCAGATGGAAACCATGCGCGGCAACCTGGGCCGGATGATCGGCCAGGTCAGCGATGGCGCGGAGATGATCGCCGGCGCATCCTCCCAGGTGGCGGTGGGCACGCAGGACCTGTCCTCGCGCACCGAGCAGCAGGCCAGCGCCCTGCAGCAGACGGCGTCGGCCACCGAGCAGCTGTCGGGCACCGTGCAGCAGAACGCCGACAGCGCGGCACAGGCCAGCCAGCTCGCGTCCTCGGCCACCGGCGTCGCGCAGCGCGGCGGCGCCGTGGTGTCGCAGGTGGTCGAAACCATGGAGGCCATCAACATGTCCTCGCGCAAGATCGTGGACATCATCGGCGTGATCGACGGCATTGCCTTCCAGACCAACATCCTGGCGCTCAACGCCGCCGTGGAGGCGGCGCGCGCGGGCGAGCAGGGGCGCGGCTTTGCCGTCGTGGCCGGCGAGGTGCGCAGCCTGGCGCAGCGCAGCGCGCAGGCGGCCAGGGAGGTCAAGCAGCTCATCACCGACTCGGTCGCCAAGGTCGAGGTCGGCAGCGGGCAGGTGGCGCAGGCGGGCGCGACCATGCAGGAAATCGTGACCGGCATCCAGCGCGTGGCCGACATCGTGGACGAGATCGCCATGGCCAGCCGCGAGCAATCCACGGGCCTGACTCAGATCAACCATGCCGTGGCGCACCTCGATGGCGTGACGCAGCAGAATGCGGCACTCGTCGAACAGACATCGGCTGCCTCCAGCGCGCTGCAGGAGCAGGCGCGCCAGCTTGCCAGCCTGGCGGCCACGTTCAGGCTGGAGCAGAGGGCCGCACGGCCCGCAGGGCTGGCCATCACCGCCGGCGCGCCGGCCGGCCAGCAGGCGCTGGCGGCGGTCTGATGGAGACGGCCACCTTCGCGGCGCTTGTGAACTACATGCGCCCGAGTGCCTGCACCTTCCACGCCAGCCACAGCTTGCGCAGCGGCGTGAGGCTGGTGCGCTGGTGCAGCACCTGGAAGCCGTCGGCCTCGATCTCGGCGAGCAGCGTGCGGTAGATGCTCGCCATCATCAGGCCGGGCTTCTGCGCGTGGCGGTCGGCGTCGGGCAGCAGGGCCAGGGCCTCGTCGTAGAGGCGGCGGGCGCGCTCGGCCTGGAAGCGCATCAGCGCGGTGAAGCGGTCCGAATACTCGCGCCGGGTGATCTCGTGCGCCTTGACGTCGAACTGCTGCAGCTCGGCGATGGGCAGGTAGATGCGCCCGCGCATGGCGTCCTCGCCCACGTCGCGGATGATGTTGGTGAGCTGGAATGCCAGGCCCAGCCTGTGCGCGTATTCGGTGGTGCGCTCATCCTGCTGACCGAAGATGCGCGCCGCCACCTCGCCCACCACGCCGGCCACCAGGTGGCAGTAGCGCGCCAGGCCCGCGAAGTCGAGGTAGCGCGTCTGTTCCAGGTCCATCTGGCAGCCCTCGATCACGGCCTGCAGCTGGCTCTGCCCTATGCCGTAGGCGGGCACGTGCGGCATCAGCGCCTGCATCACCGGGTGGCTGGGCCGGCCGGCGAAGGCCTGCGCCACCTCGCCCTGCCACCAGGCGAGCTTGGCCTGGGCGACGCTCGCGTCGGAGACGTCGTCCACCACGTCGTCCACCTCGCGGCAGAAGGCGTAGAAGGCCGTGATGGCGGCGCGGCGCTGGCGTGGCAGGAACAGAAAGGCGTAATAGAAGCTGCTGCCGGAGGCGGCCGCCTTTTGCTGCACGTACTGGTCGGGATTCATGGGGGCGTGATTGTCCCATGCGCGCCGTGCGGCTCTGGCCGTCCACCCGGTGCCGCAGCCATAAAAAGCCCGGAGGCGCAGGGCGCGCCGGGCCATGGCGGGATGCCCGGCGCTCAGCGGGCCTTGCCGACGGCGAGGTTCCACAGCGCGACGAGCTGCTCGTACTCGGCCGATGCCTGGTCCTGGTCGAGGGGAAAGATCTTGACCGACTTCAGATCAGGCAGCGTGGTGAGCCTGGACACCTGGATGTCGGTGCGCGTGGGGCGGCGGAAGTTCTTCACGAGCTCGGCTTCCTGCACGTCCTTGCTCATGAGCGCGTTGTACAGCGTCTTGGCGGCGGCCATGTTCTTGGCGCCCTTGACGATGAACATGCCCTCGGGCGCCAGGTAGCTGCCTTCGCTGGGGTACACGAGCCTGATCTCCTTCTGGCCGCCGGCCACGTATTCCTGGGCGGCGTATTCGATGGTCAGGCCCACGGCGTACTCACCGGCGGCCACGCCCTTGTACGTGGTGCCCGACGAGGACGTCACAACGGCGTTGGCGGCGATCTTCTCCAGGCCGTCCTTGCCGAACTGCTTGAGCAGGCCGTACACCAGCATGTAGGCGGTGGCGCTCTTGCTGGGGTCGGTGATGGCGAACTTGCCCTTCCACTCGGGTTTCATGAGGTCGGACCAGGTCTTGGGCGCAGCCAGGCCCTTGAGCTGGCGCTCGTTGACCATCATCACCATCACGTGCAGGTTGGTGCCCACCCACAGGTTGCCGGGGCCGCGGAACTCGGCGGGGATGGCCTCGATGCCCGGGGCCTTGTAGGGCTCCAGCAGGTCCTTGTAGGCACCCAGCGTGCCGAAGCCGCCGCTCCAGAGCACGTCGCCACGCGGATTCTTGGCCTCGGCCTGGATGCGCTTCATCAGCGACCCCGTACCGCCCGTCACCTGCTGCACGTTCAGCGAGGGCGCCTGTTTCTTGACCACGTCGAGGGCGGTCTCGATGGTCTCGGTGTTGTTGGACGAGTACAGCACCACGGTCTGCGCCTGGGCTAGGCTGGCCACCAGGCTGACAGCGGCCAATGTGCATTGCAAAAGGGTCTTGATTTTCATGGAGGGCCTTTCGGTGGGGGTTACTTGCTGGAAAAGAGGTTGATGCGGAAGACCTTGATCGACACGATGATGGGCAGCAGGATCACGGTGACCAGTGCGGCGCCATATGCCGAGGCCAGGCCCAGGCGTCCGCCGTCGACCTGGCGGAAGATGGCGATGGGCATGGTCTCCAGGCCGCCCGTGTAGACCACCACGGAGGCCGACAGCTCCGAGATGGTGGTGACCCACATCAGGATGGCGGCCGAGACGAGCGAGGCTTTCATCGCCGGCAGCACCACCTTGAAGAAGCTCTTGAGCGGCGACACGCCCAGGCTGATGGAGGCTTCCTCGATCGATTCCGGGATGTTGAACAGCGTGGACGACGCGTTGCGCACCGCGAACGGCAGGCGGCGCACGGTATAGGCCAGCACCATGATGCCCGAGGTGCCTGCGAGAACGAGCCAGCCGGTGTTGAAGGTCTGCACCAGCGCAATGCCCAGCACCGTGCCCGAGATGGTCAGCGGCAGCACGACGATGTAGTCCAGTACCTGGGTCAGGGCGTTGCGCTTCTTGATGGTGAGATAGCTCACGAGCACGGCGAACGCCACGCCGGCCAGCGTGGCCATGGACGAGAAGCGGATGGAGTTCAGGATGGGTTCGGGCGCGCCATGCAGCGCGCGCTGCAGGCTTCCCAGCGACCAGGAGCCCCAGCGCATCACCGGGCCGCTGGTTTCGGTGAACGCCGCAATGAACACCACCACCAGCGGCAGCATGGACGCAAGGATGATGAGGCCCACGGCGCCCGTGAACAGCAGCGCTGCCCCCGAGCGTACGCGCACCGGCGCGGGTGCCCGGCCCTGGGTCATGGTGTAGATCTTGCGCTCCACCACGCGCTTCTGGAAGAACAGCACCACGGCGACGATGGCGATGGAGACCACGGACATGGCGCTTTGCAGCGCGGGGCTGCCGCCCATCTCGCTGACGAAGGTGTTGTAGGTCATCACGGAGAGCAGCGGCACGCGGCTGCCCAGCATCATCGACAGCGCGAAATTACCCACCACCAGCGTGAACACCACCAGCGCATTCACCAGCACCGCGGGCAGCATCACCGGAACCAGCACGCGCAGCTTTGTGACCAGGGGCGAGGTGCCCAGGCTCAGGCCCGCTTCCTCCAGTTGCCCGTCGAAGCCGCGCAGCGCGGCGAGCACGCCCAGGTAGATATAGGTGTAGTACACCAGCGTCATCGAGAAGACCATGCCCGTCCAGCCGTAGAACGAAGGCAGCTCGATGCCGAGGCTGGCGAAGAAATTGGTCAGCAGGCCGTTGTTGCCCAGGATCAGCAGCCAGGACTGGCCGACGATGATCTCCGGGATCACGATGGTCAGCACCGGCAGTACCGCCACCAGGTTCTTCAGCGGAAACTCGTAGTGCGCCACCATGTACGCAAAGGGCACGCCCACCAGCACAGTGCAGGTCGTGACGGAAAAGCCCAGCACCAGTGTGTTGCGGAAGGCCTCCACGTATTGGCTGTCGTGCAGCAGCGCCGCGAAGGCGGCCAGTGAATAGCCGCCGGACTCGTCCAGCACGCTGTTGCCGAACAGCACGGCCAGCGGATACAGCACAAAGAACGACAACAGGGCCAGGCTGACCAAGGTCAGCACGCCCCAGGGCCACCAGTTGATTTTCATGCCGGCTGCCTTCTGGTTATGCGGCCGCCTGGGGCACGACGCGGCTGTGTGCGGGCACCAGCACCTGCACCCGGTCGCCCGGCTGGAAGTCGGCCACGGTGTTGCCGGCATGCTGCTCCACGCGGATCTCGGGGCCATCGTGCAATTGCACGCGATAGGCCGTCTTGAATCCCAGGTATTGCCGGCGCAGCACCTGGCCGCCCAGCGCATTGGGCACGTGGGGCGCCGGCGCCATGAGGGACAGGTCTTCGGGGCGTGCGATCAGCACGCCCTCGCTGCCCGGCAGCGGCCCGCCCGGCACGCCGTCCATGAGGCGGCCGGCGAGCTCGAAGCGCACGTGGTCCGCGCCCGCCGCGGCGTGCGTCCTGACGGGCAGCACGTTGGCGGAGCCGATGAAGTCGGCCACATAGGCGTTGACGGGCGTGCCGTACAGCTCTTCGGGCGTGCCCAACTGGGCGATGCTGCCGCGGTCCATGATGGCAATGCGGTCGGACATGGCCAGGGCCTCTTCCTGATCGTGCGTCACGAACACGGTGGTGATGCCGGCCTCGCGCACCAGATCCAGGATCACGTCGCGCATCTGCAGGCGCATCTTGGCGTCCAGGTTGGACAGCGGCTCGTCCATCAGCAGCACACGGGGGCGAATCACCAGGGCACGCGCCAGCGCCACGCGCTGGCGCTGGCCGCCGCTCATCTGCGCGGGGTAGCGGTCCGCCAGGGCTGACAGGCCCACCTTCTCCAGGGCCTGGCCCACACGTGCGGCGATCTCGGGCTTGGGCACCTTGCGAGCGCGCAGCCCATAGGCCACGTTGTCGAAGGCGGTCTTGTCGGGGAACAGCGCATAGTCCTGGAACACCATGCCGATGTCGCGGTGGTGGGTGGATACGCGCGTCACATCGTCCTGGTCGAACAACAGGCGCCCACCTTCGGGCTCATAGAAGCCCGCGATGCAGCGCAGCAGCGTGGTCTTGCCGCAGCCGCTGGGGCCCAGCAGGGTGTAGAACGCGCCGTCGGGAATGTGCAGCGACAGGTGCTGCAGCACCGTCTGTCCGCCAAACTGTTTGACGATGCCGTCGATGGTGATGGATGCCATGGGGAAAATCGGATGCATGGAAGGCTTGTGGCGCATGCTATGAAGGCCGCGCAAGGGTCACAAGCGGTAATTTTTGGGGCATGGCGTTAATTTTTCTAATGGCTGGTACCCCTAAGATGCCCCTAAGATCAGGCGGCGCGCCGGGCTTGGCCCCGGGGCGCCGGTGCTGCGCGGACTTGCCGCGCACGCCCTTCGCCCCGCGTCCACCATGCTGCTCCTGTGCCCACTTCTCCTGCTGCTTCTGCACGTTCATGTGCCGGGCGTGGAGGCCTGCGCCTGGAACACTTCCTGCTGAGGGCCGCGCGTGGCCAGGCGGGTGCTGCCTCCGCTCAAGGCCCTGCGGGCCTTCGAGGCTGCGGCGCGCCATGCCAGCTTCACAGCCGCGGCCGTTGAGCTGAGCATCACCCACAGCGCGATCAGCCAGCAGGTCCGCATCCTGGAGGAATACCTGGGCCGGCCCCTGTTTGCGCGCGAAGCCCGGGGCGTGCTGCTGCTGCCGCATGCACGCGATTACTTCCTGGAAGTGCAGGGCAGCCTGGACCGCATTGCCGCGGCCACGCAGACCTTCAAGTCGCCGGGCGAGTTGCGCGTGTTGCGGGTCTGCACCTCGCCCTCGCTGGCCATGAAATGGCTGATTCCGCGCCTCGCGGGCTATCAGGCGGTGGCGCCGGATACCGAGGTGCAGCTGTCCACCCTGGGGCGCCAGTTCATCGACAAGGCCGATGCGAGCAACGACGTGGTGATCCGCCGCGCGCCCATGCAGCGGCCCGAGCATACCTGCGTGCGCTGCCTGGACGACCACCTGCTGCCCGTGGCGTCGCCGCGCTTTATTCGGCACAACCGCATCCACAGCGTGGCCGATTGCCTGGGGCACCCACTGCTGCAGGTCTGCGGCAGCATGGATGCATGGCCGCGCTGGTTCGGCCTGGCGGGGCTGGAGGTGCCGTCGCAGCTGCCGGGGCCGGTGTTCGACCATCACTTCCTGAGTCTGCAGGCCGCGATGAACGATCTGGGCCTGGCCATGGCGCCCTGGTGCCTGCTCGAAGAGGACATGCGCGCCGACCGCCTGCGCCCGCTGTTCGCACGTCCGCATCTGCCCGACATGGGCATCTATGCCATGTACCGCACCGACAGCCCGGCGGCGCCCCTCGCGCGTCAGTTCGTGGCCTGGCTCGGCGGGTTGGGGCATGCCGCTGGTTGATGCCCCGGCACCGGCAACCCTTCAAGGAAACCCTATATGCATGAGATTCACCCGGGCCTGTGGGTTCGCGACCGCGACCTCCTGAGGCCGCTGGTCGACTACCGCCTGATCGCCTTCGACATGGATTCGACGCTGATCGCCATCGAAACGGTGGACGAACTGGCCGAGGTGGCAGGCCGCGGCGCGGAGGTGGCCGCGATCACCGAGGCTGCCATGCGCGGCGATCTGCCGGACTACAAGGAGAGCCTGCGCCTGCGCGTGGCGCTGCTGCGTGGTCTGCCCGTTGACGCGCTCGATGCCGTGTATGAGCACAGGCTGCGCCTGAACCCCGGTGTGCCCGAGCTGATCGGCGCCTGCAAGGCGGCGGGCCTGCGCTGCATTCTCGCGACAGGGGGCTTCACCTGTTTCACCGACCGCCTGCGCGTGCGGCTGGGCCTGGAAGATGTGCGGGCCAACGTGCTGGAGGTACAGGGCGGCCTGGTCACCGGCCGCCTGCTGCCGCAGCCCTGGGGCGACATTGTCGATGGCGAGGAAAAGCGCCGCATGCTGCTGGACACCTGCAGAGCCATGGGCATTGCGCCCGTGCAGGCCATTGCCATGGGCGACGGCGCCAACGATCTGCCGATGCTGGGCGCAGCGGGCTTGGGCGTGGCCTACCGCGCCAAGCCCATGGTGCGTGCGCGGGCCGACGTGGCCATCGACAGCGGCGGCGTGGACCGGCTGCTGGAGCTGCTGCGCTGAACGTCTCCGCCGATTTGGGGTGAAGTGGCCTGTAGCGCCAATCACTAAAGGATATATAGCTATTCTTTCAGTAGCTTCTACGCATGCGCGCCGCGCGCGCCAGCATGCGCAGCCAGTCCGGCGCGCCCAGCCGGGGCCGCGTGGTCAGGCTGGCGCCGCCCAGGGCCTGCACCTTGTCGAGGATGCGCAGGCCGCCCTGCACCACCAGGCGCAGCTCCCAGCCCGCGCGGCCGGGCAGGCGGTGCACCAGCGGCGCGCCCTGCAGCATGAGATCGCGCGCCCAGGCGGCGCAGTCGAGGATGAGGCGGTCGCTCGCGGGCGTGCGCCGCAGCGCGTCGAGGTCGGCGCGCGCCACGCCGTGGGCCGCGCAGTCGGCGTCCGCCAGGTAGTGGCGGCCGCGCGGCAGGTCCACGCTCAGGTCCTGCCAGAAGTTGATGAGCTGCAGGGCGCTGCAGATGGCGTCGCTCTCGCGCAGGGCCGCGTCGCCGTGCACGCCGTACAGGTGCAGCAGCAGCCGGCCCACGGGGTTGGCCGAGCGGCGGCAGTAGTCGAGCAGCGCGGCGCGGTCGGCATGGGCGGCGCCGTCCCGGGTCATGGCCACGTCCTGCATGAAGGCGTCGAGCAGGTCGTCGAGCAGCGCCACGGGCAGCTGGTGGCTGCGCAGCGTGGCCTGCAGCGGGCCGAAGACAACGGCCCAGCGCGGCCCGGGGAGGCGGCCGGCGGCAATGGAGTGCAGTTCGGCGCGGTAGGCGCGCAGGTCGGCCAGGCGCTCGCCGGGGCTGGCCTGGCCTTCGTCGGCGATGTCGTCGGCCGCGCGGGCGAAGGCGTAGATGGCGGCGATCGGCTGGCGCAGGCGCGGCGGGCACAGCAGCGAGGCGACGGGGAAGTTCTCGTAATGCGTGACCGGCGCCGCCCGGGTGGGCGCGGCGGCGGGCTGCGGGGATGGTCGGGCGTTCACCGCGGGGATTGTCGCTTGACAGTGAAAAAGGGTTTCACCTAGATTACTAACCCATCGGTCATTAACTGAGCCGTTGTGGCTCATCGCCTGCCATGCCTTTACTTCCAGCCTTCGTGCGGCCCCGGTCGGGGCTTTTTTTGTCGCCGGGCCGCCCCAAGACAAAAAGCGGCCCCCTTGGGGGGCAGCGAACCACGCATTGCGGGGAGCGTGGGGGCATTCTGCTGTGGGCCCTCGGCGTCAGCCTGGGGCTGCTGGCGGGCTGTTCGCGCCAGCAGCCCGCGCCCGAGCCCGTGCGGGCGGTCAAGCTGCTGACCGTGGCCGCGTCGCCCCTTCAGATGCAGCTGGAGTACGCGGGCGAGGTGCGCGCGCGCGTGGAGTCGCGCCTGTCCTTCCGCGTGGCGGGCAAGATCGTGCAGCGCCAGGCCGAGCTGGGCCAGCGCGTGCAGGCCGGGCAGCTGCTGGCCCGGCTCGACGCGCGCGACTACGAGCTGGCCACGCAGGCCGCGCGCGCCCAGGTGGCGGCCGCCACCACGCAGCGCGACCTGGCGGCGGCGGACTTCGAGCGCTTCTCGCAGCTCAAGGCGCAGAACTTCATCAGCGGCGCCGAGCTGGACCGGCGCCAGGCGCAGCTCAAGTCGGCCCAGGCGGCGCTGGAGCAGGCGCGCGCGCAGCTCGCGTCCCAGGGCAACCAGGCCGACTACACGCGCCTGCTGGCCGACGCGGACGGCGTGGTGACGGGCATAGACGCCGAGCCCGGCCAGGTGGTGGCCGCCGGCACGCCCGTGGTGCGCGTCGCGCGCGACGGCCCGCGCGACGCGGTGTTCTACGTGCCCGAGGACAAGGTGGGCCAGCTGCGCGTGGGGCAGGCCGTGCAGGTGCGCGCCTGGTCGGCGGGCGCGCCGATGCCGGGCAAGGTGCGCGAGGTGGCGGCCAGCGCCGACCCGGTGACGCGCACCTTCCTCGTCAAGGTGGCGGTGGACGGCGGCGACGTGCCGCCGCTGGGCGCCACCGTCTACGTGGCGCCGCAGGCTTTCGCGCACGGCGGCGTGCAGGCCATGCGCCTGCCCACGAGCAGCCTGCGCCAGGAGGGCGGGCAGACCGCGGTCTGGGTGTACGAGCCCGGCGAGGGCGGCGGCGGCACGGTGCGCTCGCAGGTGGTGCAGATCGCCACGGCCGACGGCAACGAGGCCGTGATCGCCGCGGGCCTGGCGCCCGGCATGCAGGTGGTGGCCACCGGTGTGCATGCGCTGGCGCCGGGGCAGAAGGTGACGGTCTACAAGCCAAAATCGCCTCAAGCGCCCGAAGGGCAAGCGTCGGCAGCTATGAATGCGGGAGCGTCTGCGGCACCGGCCGCGGCGCGTTGAGGGGGCGCCATGTCGCAAATGGAACCCCGCAAGGGCTTCAACCTGTCCCTGTGGGCGCTGAACCACGTGGCCCTGACGCGCTACCTGATGGTGGTGCTGATGGTGCTGGGCGTCGCCGCCTACTTCCAGCTGGGGCAGGACGAGGACCCGCCCTTCACCTTCCGCGCGATGGTGGTGCGCACCTACTGGCCCGGCGCCACGGCGCAGCAGGTGGCCGAGCAGGTGACCGACAAGCTCGAACGCACGCTGCAGGAGGTGCCCTACGCCGACAAGATCCGCAGCTACAGCAAGCCGGGCGAGTCGCAGATCATCTTCGAGATCAAGGACTCGTCGCGGCCCGCCGAAGTGGCCAACGTCTGGTACCAGGTGCGCAAGAAGATCGGCGACATGCGCTACCAGCTGCCGGGCAACATCCAGGGCCCGTTCTTCAACGACGAGTTCGGCGACGTGTTCGGTGTGATCTACGCGCTGCAGGGCGAGGGCTTCAGCTACGCCGAGCTCAAGGACTTCGCCGACGAAGTGCGCCAGCAGCTGCTGCGCGTGAAGGACGTGGCCAAGGTCGAGCAGTTCGGCGTGCAGGACGAGAAGGTCTGGGTCGAGGTTTCGCAGAAACGCCTGGCCCAGCTGGGGCTGGACTTCAACGCGGTGCTGCAGCAGCTGGGCGCGCAGAACGCGGTGGAGAGCGCGGGCGTGATCCAGTCGCCGCAGGACATGGTGCAGGTGCGCGTGGGCGGGCAGTTCACCAGCGTGGAGCAGCTGCGCGCCATGCCGATACGCGGCGCCTCGGGGGCGCAGCTGCGCCTGTCCGACATCGCCGAGGTGCGCCGCGGCTACGTGGAGCCGCCGTCGGTCAAGGTGCGCTTCCAGGGCCGGGAGGCCATAGGCCTGGGCATCTCCATGGCCAAGGGCGGGGACATCATCGCCCTGGGCAAGGCGCTGCGCGCAGCGGCGGCCGGCATCCAGGCGCGCCTGCCCGCGGGCGTGCAGCTGCACCAGGTGCAGGACCAGCCGGCGTCCGTGGCCGCCTCGGTGAACGAGTTCGTCAAGGTGCTCATCGAGGCCGTGGTCATCGTGCTGGGCGTGAGCTTCGTGTCGCTGGGGCTGCACAAGGGCGGGCGCTTCGGCTGGCACATCGACTACCGGCCCGGCCTGGTGGTGGGCATCACCATCCCGCTGGTGCTGGCCGTCACCTTCCTGGCCATGCATTACCTGGGCATAGGGCTGCACAAGGTGTCGCTGGGTTCGCTCATCATCGCCCTGGGGCTGCTGGTGGACGACGCCATCATTGCCGTGGAGATGATGGTGCGCAAGATGGAGGAGGGCTACGACAAGGTGCGCGCCGCCACCTTCGCCTACGACGTGACGGCCAAGCCCATGCTGACGGGCACGCTGATCACGGCGGCGGGCTTCCTGCCCATCGGCATCGCCAAGTCGGTCACGGGCGAATACACCTTCGCTATCTTCGCCGTGACGGTGATCGCGCTGGTGCTGTCGTGGATCGTCTCGGTCTACTTCGTGCCCTACCTGGGCACGCTGCTGCTCAAGGTCAAGCCCCACGATCCCGACGCGCCGCCGCACGAGCTGTTCGACACGCCGTTCTACAACCGCTTCCGCGCCACCGTGAACTGGTGCGTGCAGCACCGCTGGATCACCATAGGCGCCACCGTCGCCATCTTCGCGCTGGGCATCGCGGGCATGGGGCGCGTGCAGCAGCAGTTCTTCCCGGATTCGAGCCGGCCCGAGATCATGGTGGACCTCTGGTTCCCCGAGGGCACCGCCTTCGCCGCCAACGAGGCCGTCACCAAGCGCCTGGAGCGGCGCCTGATGGAGCAGGACGGCGTGGAAAGCGTGGCCGCCTGGGTGGGCTCGGGCACGCCGCGCTTCTACCTGCCGCTGGACCAGGTGTTCCCGCAGAGCAACGTGTCGCAGTTCATCGTGCTGGCCAAGGGCCTGCCCGAGCGCGAGGCCCTGCGCCTGAGCCTGCCCAGGCTGCTGGCCGAGGAGGTGCCCGAGGCGCGCGGCCGCGTGAAGCTGCTGCCCAACGGGCCGCCCGTGCCGTACCCCGTGCAGTTCCGCGTGCTGGGCGGCGACCCGGCCACGCTGCGCCTGCGCGCCGACGAGGTCAAGGCCGCGATGCGCGCCAACGCCAACCTGGTCGGCGTGAACGACAACTGGAACGAGTCGGTGAAGGTGGTGCGCCTGGAGGTGGACCAGGACAAGGCGCGCGCGCTGGGCGTGACCAGCCAGTCCATCGCCCAGGCCTCGCGCATCATGTTCACGGGCACCACCGTGGGCCAGTACCGCGAGAACGACAAGCTCATCGACATCGTGCTGCGCCAGTCGCCCGACGAGCGCGAGGCCATCTCCGACATCGCCAACGCCTACCTGCCCACGGCCTCGGGGCGCTCGATACCGCTCACGCAGATCGCCAGGCCCGTGTTCACCTGGGAGCCGGGCGTGATGTGGCGCTGGAGCCGCGACTACGCCATCACCGTGCAGGGCGACCTGGTGGAAGGCCTGCAGGGTGCCACCGTCACCGCCCAGCTGCTGCCCGAGCTGCGCGCGCTGGAGGCGCGCTGGCGCGCGGCGGGCGACAACGGCGTGCGCATCGAGGTGGCGGGCGCGGTGGAGGAGAGCAGCAAGGGCTCGGCCTCCATCGTGGCCGGGGTGCCGGTGATGCTGTTCATCGTCTTCACGCTGCTCATGCTGCAGCTGCACAGCTTCAGCCGCTCGGTGCTGGTGTTCCTCACCGGGCCGCTGGGCATCGCGGGCGTGGCAGCGGCGCTGCTGCTCCTGAACCGGCCGTTCGGCTTCGTGGCGCTGCTGGGCGTGATCGCGCTCATGGGCATGATCCAGCGCAACTCGGTGATCCTGATCGACCAGATCGAGATCGACCGCGCGGCCGGCGTGCCCACCTGGAACGCCATCGTGGAGGCGGCGGTGCGGCGCCTGCGCCCCATCGTTCTCACGGCCGCGGCGGCGGTGCTGGCCATGATCCCGCTCTCGCGCAGCGTGTTCTGGGGGCCGATGGCCGTGGCCATCATGGGCGGGCTGGTCGTGGCCACCGTGCTCACGCTGCTGGCGCTGCCCGCCATGTACGCGGCCTGGTTCCGCGTGCGCAGGCAGTAGGCATCGGCGGTGGGTATGCGCAACAAGGTAAAATCTATGGTTTACCTAATTCACCCGGTCGGCTGGCTACCAGGCCCGTCGGCCGGATGGCGAGAGCAGCGCGGGTGGCGAAATTGGTAGACGCACCAGGTTTAGGTCCTGACGCCAGCAATGGTGTGGGGGTTCGAGTCCCCCCCCGCGCACCACAAGACCGAGGCACAGCCCGGCACACTACCTGACACTAGGAACAACCATGGCCGTAACTGTTGAAACCCTTGAGAAGCTCGAGCGCAAGATCACGCTGAGCCTGCCCGTGACCACCATCCAGAGCGAAGTGGATGCGCGCTTGAAGCGCCTGGCGCGCACCGTCAAGATGGACGGCTTCCGTCCCGGCAAGGTTCCCATGAGCGTGGTGGCCCAGCGCTACGGCTACTCGGTGCAGTACGAGGTGCTCAACGACAAGGTCGGCGAGGCCTTCGCCCAGGCCGCCAATGAAGCGCAGCTGCGCGTGGCGGGCCAGCCGCGCATCACCGAGAAGGACGGATCTCCCGAGGGCCAGGTGACCTTCGATGCCGTGTTCGAGGTGTTCCCCGAGGTGAAGATCGGCGACCTGTCCACCGCCGAGGTGGACAAGCTCTCGGCCGACGTCACCGAGGCCGCCATCGACAAGACCCTGGACATCCTGCGCAAGCAGCGCCGCAGCTTCGCGCAGCGCGCCCAGGGCGCGCCCGCCGAGGATGGCGACCGCGTGACCGTGGACTTCGAGGGCAAGATCGACGGCGAGCCCTTCCAGGGCGGCAAGGCCGAGGACTTCCAGTTCCTGGTCGGCGAAGGCCAGATGCTCAAGGAATTCGAGGACGCCGTGCGCGGCATGAAGTCGGGCGAGAGCAAGACCTTCCCGCTGGCCTTCCCCGAGGACTACCATGGCAAGGACGTGGCCGGCAAGACGGCCGACTTCCTGGTCACCGTCAAGAAGATCGAGGCCGCCCACCTGCCCGAGGTGAACGAGCAGCTGGCCAAGTCGCTGGGCATCGCCGACGGCACGGTCGAGGGCCTGCGCGCCGACATCAAGAAGAACCTGGAGCGCGAGGTCAAGTTCCGCCTGCTGGCCCGCAACAAGCAGGCCGTGATGGACGCCCTGGTGGCCAAGGCCGAACTGGACCTGCCCAACGCCAGCGTGCAGTCCGAGATCGCCCGCCTGCTCGAAGGCGCGCGCGCCGAACTCAAGCAGCGCGGCGTCAAGGATGCCGACAAGGCCGAAATCCCCGAGGACGTGTTCCGCCCCCAGGCCGAGCGTCGCGTGCGCCTGGGCCTGGTGGTCGCTGAACTGGTGCGCGCCAACGACCTGCAGGCCAAGCCCGAGCAGCTCAAGGCCCACATCGACGAACTGGCCGCCAGCTACGAGAAGCCCGAGGACGTCGTGCGCTGGTACTTCAGCGACCGCCAGCGCCTGGCCGAGGTCGAGGCCGTGGTCATCGAGAACAACGTCACGGACTTCGTCCTGGGCAAGGCCAAGGTCAACGAGAAGGCCGTGTCCTTCGACGAACTGATGGGCCAGGCCTGATACACCCTGGCGGCGTGCCCTGCAGTGGCGTGCCGCAGGTGGGTCTTGCGGGGCTTGTGCTTTGCTGCACAAGCCCCATTTATTTTCTGGGTACAGTACCGCCCCTGACTGGAGAAATACATGAGCGCACTGGAAACGCAGGCCCTGGGCATGATTCCCATGGTCATCGAGCAATCGGGCCGCGGGGAGCGGTCCTACGACATCTATTCACGCCTGCTCAAGGAGCGCGTGATCTTCCTGGTGGGGGAGGTCAATGACCAGACCGCCAACCTGGTTGTGGCGCAGCTGCTGTTCCTGGAGAGCGAGAACCCGGACAAGGACATCTCGTTCTACATCAACTCCCCGGGCGGCAGCGTGACGGCCGGCATGGCCATCTACGACACCATGCAGTTCATCAAGCCCGACGTGTCCACGCTGTGCTGTGGCTTTGCCGCCAGCATGGGTGCCTTCCTGCTGGCCGCCGGCGCCAAGGGCAAGCGCTTCTCGCTGCCCAACTCCAAGATCATGATCCACCAGGTGCTGGGCGGCGCGCGTGGCCAGGCGACCGACATCGAGATCCACGCCCGCGACATCCTGCGTACCAAGGACCAGATGAACCGCATCCTGGCGGAGCGCACCGGCCAGTCGATCGAGAAGGTGAAGGCCGATACCGAGCGCGACTACTTCATGACCGCCGACGAGGCCAAGGACTATGGGCTGGTCGACCAGGTGATCTCCAAGCGTTCCTGACCGTCAGGCTTGCCGGGCCCGGCGTTTCCCGCAGGGGAAACGCCGTTTTTATTTCGTTATCATCTTGACAACATCCCCTGTCATAAGGCACTGCTTCCATGGCCGATAAAAAAGGCTCCTCCAGCGAAAAAACCCTTTACTGCTCTTTCTGCGGCAAAAGCCAGCACGAGGTAAAGAAGCTGATCGCCGGCCCGTCAGTCTTTATTTGCGACGAGTGCATTGACCTGTGCAACGAGATCATCCGCGACGAGCAGCCTCCGGGTGAAGCCGCGCGCGAGGGGCGCGGCGATCTGCCCACGCCGGCCGAGATCAAGGCCAACCTCGACAGCTACGTGATCGGCCAGGAAAAGGCCAAGCGCACGCTGGCTGTGGCCGTGTACAACCACTACAAGCGCCTGCGCCACAAGGACAAGGCCGGCAAGGACGACGTGGAACTGTCCAAGAGCAACATCCTGCTCATCGGCCCCACGGGCTCGGGCAAGACGCTGCTGGCGCAGACGCTGGCGCGCCAGCTCGACGTGCCCTTCGTGATGGCCGACGCCACCACGCTGACCGAGGCCGGCTACGTGGGCGAGGACGTGGAGAACATCGTCCAGAAGCTCCTCCAAAGCTGCAACTACGACGTGGAGCGCGCCCAGCGCGGCATCGTCTACATCGACGAGATCGACAAGATCAGCCGCAAGTCCGACAACCCCAGCATCACGCGCGACGTGTCGGGCGAGGGCGTGCAGCAGGCGCTGCTCAAGCTCATCGAGGGCACCATGGCCAGCGTGCCGCCCCAGGGCGGGCGCAAGCACCCGAACCAGGACTTCCTGCAGATCGACACGACCAACATCCTGTTCATCTGCGGCGGCGCGTTCGCGGGCCTTGAGAAGGTGATCGAAAACCGTACCGAGGCGTCGGGCATAGGCTTCGGCGCGGCGGTCAAGAGCAAGAAGCAGCGCTCGCTCACCGAGGTGTTCCAGGACATCGAGCCCGAGGACCTCATCAAGTTCGGCCTGATCCCCGAGCTGGTGGGCCGCATGCCCGTGGTGACGGCGCTGGCCGAGCTCGGCGAGGACGCCCTGGTGCAGATCCTCACCGAACCCAAGAATGCGCTGGTCAAGCAGTACAGCAAGCTGCTCGCCATGGAGGGCGTGGACCTGGAGATACGCCCCGCGGCGCTCAAGGCCATCGCGCGCAAGGCCATTGCCCGCAAGACCGGTGCCCGCGGGCTGCGCTCCATTCTGGAGCAGGCCCTGATCGGCACCATGTTCGATCTGCCCAATGTGTCCAACGTGGAGAAGGTCGTGGTGGACGAGGCCACCATCGAGGAAAGCAAGGCGCCGCTGCTGCTCTACCGCGAGGCGGCCAAGACGGCCTGAGGCCAGCCGGGCCGGCGCTTTCGCCGCGGCGGCCAGGCGGCCGTTGCGCCCGAGCGGCCGAGCCGCTGGATTGAAAACGTTGTCCATGGCCCCACTTCCATGGACACAACTGAGGATTCCCCATGTCCGGACATACACCCCTGCCCGCTACCCCCCTGGATCTGCCATTGTTGCCGCTGCGCGACGTGGTGGTGTTTCCCCACATGGTGATCCCCCTTTTCGTGGGGCGCCCCAAGAGCATCAAGGCCCTGGAAATGGCCATGGACGCAGACCGCAGCATCATGCTGGTGGCCCAGAAGGCTGCCGCCAAGGACGAGCCCCAGGTGTCGGACATGTTCGAGGTGGGTTGCGTCTCCAACATCCTGCAGATGCTCAAGCTCCCCGACGGCACGGTGAAGGTGCTGGTCGAGGGCCAGCAGCGCGCCCAGGTGACCATGGTGCACGATGCGGAAACGCACTTCACGGCCACGGTGACGCCGGTGCAGGAAGAGGCGGAGGACGGCAAGTCGAGCGAAATCGAAGCACTGCGCCGTGCCGTGATGCAGCAGTTCGACCAGTACGTGAAGCTCAACAAGAAGATCCCGCCGGAAATCCTGACCTCGATCGCGAGCATCGACGACCCGGGCCGCCTGGCAGACACCATTGCCGCCCACCTGCCGCTCAAGCTGGAGAACAAGCAGCGCGTGCTCGATATGGCGGGCATCAAGCAGCGGTTGGAAGACCTCTTCGAGCAGCTCGACCGCGAGGTGGACATCCTCAACGTGGACAAGCGCATCCGCGGCCGCGTGAAGCGACAGATGGAAAAGAGCCAGCGCGACTTCTATCTGAACGAGCAGGTCAAGGCCATCCAGAAGGAGCTCGGCGAGGGCGAGGAAGGCGCGGACATCGAAGAGATCGAGAAGAAGATCAAGTCCGCCAAGATGCCTGCCGAGGCGCGCAAGAAGGCCGAAGGCGAGTTCAAGAAGCTCAAGCTCATGTCGCCCATGTCGGCGGAGGCCACGGTGGTGCGCAACTACATCGACGTGCTCACCAGCCTGCCTTGGAGCAAGAAGACCAAGATCAAGCACGACCTGGCGCTTGCGGAGAACGTGCTCAACGAGGACCACTACGGTCTGGACAAGGTCAAGGACCGCATCCTGGAATACCTCGCGGTGCAGCAGCGCGTGGACAAGGTCAAGGCGCCCATCCTGTGCCTCGTGGGTCCTCCGGGCGTGGGCAAGACCTCGCTGGGCCAGTCCATCGCCAAGGCCACGGGGCGCAAGTACGTACGCATGGCGCTGGGCGGCATGCGCGACGAGGCGGAAATCCGCGGCCACCGCCGCACCTACATCGGCGCCATGCCGGGCAAGGTGCTGCAAAGCCTGGGCAAGGCCGGCACGCGCAACCCGCTGTTCCTGCTCGACGAGATCGACAAGCTGGGCACGGACTTCCGAGGCGATCCGTCCAGCGCATTGCTGGAGGTGCTCGACCCGGAGCAGAACCACAAGTTCGGCGACCACTACGTCGAGGTGGACTTCGACCTGTCCGACGTGATGTTCGTCGCCACGTCGAACTCGATGAACATCCCGCCGGCCCTGCTCGACCGCATGGAGGTGATCCGCCTCTCGGGCTACACGGAGGACGAGAAGACCAACATCGCCATCAAGTACCTGCTGCCCAAGCAGATGACCAACAATGGCGTCAAGGACGAGGAGTTGCGCGTGACCGAATCGGCCGTGCGCGACATCGTGCGCTACTACACGCGCGAGGCGGGAGTGCGCTCGCTGGAGCGCGAGCTCTCCAAGATCTGCCGCAAGGTGGTCAAGGGCCTGCAGCTCAAGAAGCTGCAGGCGCCGGTCGAGGTATCGGCGGACAACCTGTCCGAATACCTGGGCGTGCGCAAGTTCAGCTACGGACATGCCGAGAAGCAGAACCAGGTGGGTCAGGTGGTCGGGCTGGCGTGGACCGAGGTGGGCGGCGACCTGCTCACGATCGAGGTGGCCACCATGCCGGGCAAAGGCAACATCACGCGCACGGGTTCGCTCGGGGACGTGATGAAGGAGTCCGTCGAGGCGGCACGCACCGTGGTGCGCAGCCGTGCGCGCCTGCTGGGCATCCGTGACGACGCCTTCGAGAAGCGCGACCTGCACATCCACGTGCCCGATGGCGCCACGCCCAAGGACGGTCCGAGCGCAGGCATCGCCATGACCACGGCCATCGTCTCCGCGCTGACCGGCATACCCGTGCGCGCCGATGTGGCCATGACGGGCGAAATCACGCTGCGCGGCGAGGTGACCGAGATCGGCGGCCTGAAAGAAAAGCTGCTGGCGGCCTTGCGCGGCGGCATCAAGACGGTGCTGATACCCGAAGCCAACGTCAAGGACCTGCAGGAGATACCGGATAACGTGAAGAGCGGCCTGGAGATCGTGCCCGTGAAGTGGATCGACAAGGTGCTCGAACAGGCGCTTGAACGTAAACCAACGCCACTGGCCGAGGAGGATGTGGCCCCGGCCGTCCCTGTGGCGGCTGCACGTGAGGCGGTGACAGGCTCTGTTAAGCATTAATGGAAAAGATGCGCAGATTTTTTGTGCGGCCCAGAAAATAGGCTACAATTCGCTCCATCGACGCTAAACGTTGTACAATGCAAGGCTTCGGTAAATGCGGGAATAGCTCAGTTGGTAGAGCGCAACCTTGCCAAGGTTGAGGTCGTCGGTTCGAGACCGATTTCCCGCTCCAGGTTCGAGCAAAAAGGGGAAGCTTTTGCTTCCCTTTTTTGTCAAGAAGCAGGGTTCGGCGCGGTAGCAAAGCGGTTATGCACCGGATTGCAAATCCGTTGAGGCCGGTTCGACTCCGGCCCGCGCCTCCACAAAAACCCGTATTACACATAAGAAAGCCGCTACGTAAAAAATAGCGGCTTTTCTCTTTTCGGGCCTTGAATGCGGTTCAAGCCGATTCGCTGCCACTTCGAATCGGTAGCGCTGCTACTGTCTGACGGATCGTTGGTGCATACTCGACCGCCATTTCTTCACTGTTCCACCCGCGCCGCCGCCGGGCAAGGACGGATCCCATGACTGCACACCATGCCGACATCGATGCGCTGCGGCGCCTGATCTTTGGGCGCGCCACTTGCCGCTCCTACCTGCCTGACCCCGTGTCCGAGGCTGTGATCCGCAGCATCGTGGAAGTAGCGCGCGGCACCGCCTCGTGGTGCAACACGCAGCCCTGGGACCTGGTGGTCACTTCGGGCGAGAGTACCGACAGGTTCCGTGACGCGCTGATGGAGCAGGCGCGCCGGTACCCCGGGCTGGATTCCGACTTTCCGTTTCCGGACGAATACAAGGGCGTGTACCTGGACCGCCGTCGCCGCGCGGGCCTGCAGCTCTACGAGGTGCTGGGCATAGCCCGGAGCGACAAGGAGCGGCGCGACGCCCAGTCGTTCGAGAATTTCCGCTTGTTCGGTGCGCCGCACGTGGCGATCGTCACCGTGCCGCAGGAACTGGGCGCGTATGGCGCTGTGGATGCGGGCGGCTTCGTCAGTTCCTTCCTGCTCTCGGCTCAGGCCCACGGCGTAGCCACCACGCCTCAGGCGGCGCTGGCAATGCAGTCGGGGTTCATCCGCCGGTACTTCGGCATGCCCGAAGGGCGCAAGGTAGTGTGCGGCATCTCCTTCGGCTATCCCGATGTGGAGCACCCGGTGAACGGCTACCGTACCGAACGCGCCGGGGTGGATGACATCCTGAGGCTGGTATGACCCCATGTCCATGCTGCAGACGCTGCATGATGCGGTGCGCGACTGCGCAGTCTGAAGGAAAGGCGCAATCAAGGTGCCCGTCATCCGTGGCGGTGGGCGCGCCTTCTGTGCGGACAACGACCTCGAGTCGCCGGCTTGAAAGCACGTGGGTTTGGGTTGTTTCTTGAAATCGACCGGAAATCGATGCTAGAATCCAAATCTTTCCGAAATGCATTGCGTAATGGCGGTGTGTTGAGGGAGTGCGGGAATAGCTCAGTTGGTAGAGCGCAACCTTGCCAAGGTTGAGGTCGTCGGTTCGAGACCGATTTCCCGCTCCAGATATTCCAAGGGAAGCCTAGGCTTCCCTTTTTTATTGGCTGAAATGGTCGCTCAGTGGCGTGCAAAGGCGCGGCGAGGCATTGCACTCACGTGCTGCTCCAGTTACCCTGCGCCGATGTACCCTGCCGGGTGGCGGGCGCCCCGATGGTGAAATTGGTAGACACTGCGGACTTAAAATCCGCCGCTTCCTGCAAAGGGGCGTGCCGGTTCGACCCCGGCTCGGGGCACCATGAAGATTCGATATGTCACATTACACCGCTCCTTTTGAAATCCATGTCCACGGCCAGGTGCAACTGCGGGCCGATGTGGACTTCAACCAGATCCAGGAGGCGCTCAAGCCGCTGTGGAAATACGCCGGGGCGCGCTCGCTTGCCGATGGCGCGGCCAGTGCCTATGAGGAGGAGCCGGGCATCCAGTTCGACGCCAAGGAGCATGTGCTGCAGATGTGCTGGACGGTGAGCGGAGATGAGGATTTCCGCCAGTCGCTCGATGAGATGTGCATGAGCCTCAATGAGTTGGCCGAGCAGGGCGCGGCCATCGAGGTGACCTTCTACGATACCGAATTCGATGAGGAAGAGGCCCCCGAGGACGAGGACGCGCGCGACGATTTCGTGATGCTGTTCGTGGGGCCGACGCCCGCCGCCATCATGCAGGTGCAGCGCGACCTGCTGGTGCAGGATGTGGTCAACCTCATGGAGCGCCACTTCGATGGCTCGCAACTGGGGGGAGTGGTGTCGGAAATCGACAAGCTGTTCTCGCAGCGGTTCGACGCGCTGGTGAACTCGCTGGAGATCGGCAAGCCTCCGCGCGGCCTGGGCGGGCAGGGCGGCAGCGGCCATGGCGGCGGCCGCCGCCCGCGACACCTGCATTGACCCGCATCCCCCGGCGGCGCAGCGGCGCCGGTCGCCGCATCGGGGCGGACCTCGCTCCTTGACGCGCGGTGCCCGGGCAGCCCTGGTGGTCGTGCCGGGTCTATTCGTGCGCAGCCCTCGGCGGACCGTTGCCACGCCCACAATAGCGCCATGTCCGCAACGCACTCCGATGAACTGCTCGCCCAGGTGGCGGCCCTGCCTCCGCTGCCCGGGGTGTACCGCTATTTCGACGCGCAGGGCGCGCTGCTGTACGTGGGCAAGGCCCGCAACCTGAAAAAGCGCGTCAGCAGCTACTTCGCCAAGCAGCATGGCGGCACGCGCATCGGCCACATGGTGGGCAAGATCGTGCGCCTGGAAACGACAGTGGTGCGCTCCGAGGCGGAGGCGCTGCTGCTGGAAAACAACCTCATCAAGTCGCTCGGCCCCAAGTACAACATCCTGTTTCGCGACGACAAGAGCTATCCCTATCTCAAGATCACCGGCGTGGCCGAAAGGGACGGCGAGGGCGACGCGCCGGGCCAGCGCTATCCGCGGATCGCGTATTACCGGGGATCGGTGGACAAGCGCCACCGCTACTTCGGCCCCTATCCGGGAGCCTGGGCGGTCAAGGAGACCATCCAGCTGCTGCAGAAGGTGTTCCGCCTGCGTACCTGCGAGGATACGGTGTTCGCCAATCGTACGCGTCCCTGCCTGCTCTACCAGATCAAGCGCTGCACGGCGCCCTGCGTGGGGCTGATCTTGCCCGAGAGCTATGCCGGCGACGTGCGCAGCGCCGAGGCCCTGCTGCGCGGCGAAACGCAGGAGCTGCTCCAGGAGCTGGAGCGGCGCATGCTGGCGCACTCCGAGCGGCTGGAGTTCGAGCTGGCGGCCGAGGTGCGCAACCAGATCACGGCGCTGTCGCGCGTGCTGCACCAGCAGGCCGTGGAGAGCGTCTCGGACAAGGACGTGGACATCCTCGCCGTGAAGGTGGCAGGCGGGCGCGCCTGCGTGAACCTGGCCATGGTGCGCGGCGGCCGCCACCTGGGGGACAGGGCCTATTTCCCCGTGCATGTCGAAGACGCTGCGGGCGTGTTCCAGTTGGAGGATCAGGAGGAGGGCGCAGGCGCGGCGCAGCCCGATTGCCCCGTGGAGGCGCAGGTGCTCGAAGCCTTCATGGCCCAGCACTACCTGGGCGTGCCCGTGCCGCCCACGCTGATCACGAGCCTGCCGGTGGAGCAGCGGCTGCTGGAGGCCTTGTCGGAGCAGAGCGGCGTGCGCGTGACCGCCGTGCACCAGCCGCGCGAGCAGCGCCGCGCGTGGCTGGAGATGGCGCAACAGAATGCCGAGATCCAGCTGGCCCGGTTGCTGGCCGAGGAAGGCTCGCAGCGGGCGCGCACGCGCGCTCTGGCTGAGGCGCTGGATCTGGATGCCGAGGACCTGGATCGGTTCACGATCGAGTGCTTCGACATCTCGCATACTGCAGGCGAGGCCACGCAGGCCTCGTGCGTGGTGTTCCATCACCACAAGATGCAGGGCAGCGAATACCGCCGCTTCAAGATCGACGGCATCACCGGCGGAGACGACTACGCCGCCATGCGCCAGGTGTTGACGCGGCGCTACAGCAAGGTGGCCGAGGCGCAGCGCGAGGCCGGCGGCGCCGAGGTGCCCGACAAGCGCGCGCGCCTGCCCGACCTGGTGCTGGTCGACGGCGGCAAGGGGCAGGTGAGCATGGCGCGCGAGGTGTTCACGGAGCTGGGGCTGGATATCTCGCGCATCGTGGGCGTGGAAAAGGGCGAGGGGCGCAAGGTGGGCCTGGAGGAACTGGTGTTCGCCGACGGGCGCGAGAAGGTCTATCTCGGCCGCGACTCGGCGGCGCTGATGCTGGTGGCCCAGATCCGCGACGAGGCGCACCGCTTCGCCATCACCGGCATGCGCGCGGCCCGCGCCAAGGCGCGCACGGGTGGCAGCCGGCTGGAGGATATTCCCGGGGTGGGGCCCAAGAAGCGCGCGCGCCTGCTGCAGCGCTTCGGCGGCGTGCGCGGCGTCGCTGACGCAAGCGTGGCCGACCTGGCGACGGTGGAAGGCATCTCCCATGGCCTGGCCGAGGAAATCTACCACGCCCTGCGCTGAACGGCCGCCGCGGTGGGGCATCGCGATGCATGACACAATCGCTCCCCATGTTTTTCACCATTCCCACGATCATGACCTGGACGCGCATCGTCGCGATACCCTTGATCGTGGGCGTGTTCTATGCGCCGATGGAGCCGGCCACGCGCAACCTCATCGCCACGGCGATGTTCGTGGTGTTTGCCGCCACCGACTGGCTCGATGGCTTTCTTGCGCGCAAGCTCAACCAGACGTCTGCCTTTGGCGCCTTTCTCGATCCGGTGGCGGACAAGTTTCTCGTCTGTGCATCGCTGCTGGTATTGGTGCACATGCAGCGCGCCGATGTCTTCGTGGCCCTCATCATCATTGGCCGCGAGATCGCCATCAGCGCGCTGCGCGAGTGGATGGCGCAGATCGGCGCGAGCAAGAGCGTGGCCGTGCACATGCTGGGCAAGCTCAAGACCACGGTGCAGATGGTTGCAATTCCTTTCCTGCTCTATGACGGACGATTGTTCAACATCATCGACACTGGCGTGTGGGGCACCTGGCTCATCTGGCTCGCGGCCGTGCTGACCGTGTGGTCCATGGTGTACTACCTGCAAAAAGCCTTGCCCGAGATACGTGCCCGTGTCGCCAAATAGCCTTGCCTGAGGTGTCGTTGCAACACGGCCGGGCCTGGAGTACGGCCCTGGTGCCGTTTGTCAATACGGAATCCGCCTAGCGCCAGCGTTTGCGAGACAAAACAGGGGGAAGAGCCCTGGAGCACCATGCAAATGCGACTAGAATCCGCAGCCATGCTGTCGCTGTGGCGGTACGTCTTATTGACACCCTACAGGGCGATGGTTTTAATCTGCGACAGCAATTTCTGCCGCTGTTCCAGTATTTTCATGCGCTGGCCGCCATTGGCATCACGCCAGTGGCGCAAGGCATTGAAGATCAGATTTGCATAAGACATTCATCCACTCTTTTCCCGAGGGGCTTCCTGTGAACAAATCCGAATTGATAGAGCACATCGCTTCCCAAGCAGATATCTCCAAGGCCGCTGCGACGCGTGCCCTGGAGTCCACGATCGACGCGGTCAAGAAGACCCTGAAGAAGGGTGGGACGGTGTCGCTGGTCGGTTTCGGGACCTTCGCCGTTGGCAAGCGCGCCGCCCGTACCGGCCGCAATCCCCGCACGGGCGCTACGATTAAAATCAAGGCTGCTAAAGTGCCGAAGTTCCGTCCAGGCAAGGCGTTGAAGGACGCCCTGAACTGATTGTGAGATATGGGGGGTGCTTAGCTCAGTTGGTAGAGCGGCGCCCTTACAAGGCGTAGGTCAGCGGTTCGACCCCGTTAGCACCCACCACCCCAGACAAAGGCGAACGCGAGTTCGCCTTTTCTTTTGCAGCCGTTGAAAGATCGACCATGTTGGAATCCATCCGCAAGCACACCAAGTGGGTGATGGGCTTGCTGTTCTTGCTGATCATTCCCTCGTTCATCCTCGTGGGGATAGACCGGAACTACTTTGGCGGAGGCAGCCCGGTCGTGGCGCGGGTGGATGGCAAGGACATCACACAGGCCGACTGGGACAACGCGCACCGCGTGGAAAGCGACCGCATCCGTGCGCAGTCGCCGGGCATCGATGCCAAACTGCTCGATTCGCCGCAGGCGCGCTACGCCACGCTGGAGCGCCTGGTGCGCGACCGCGTGCTGCAGGTTGCCGCGCAGAAGATGCACATGCTGACCAGCGATGCGCGTTTGGCGCGCGAACTGCAAAGCATTCCCCAGATCGCCGCGCTCAAGCGCCCGGACGGTACGCTGGACGCCGAGGCCTACCGCGCCCTGGCGGGTTCCCAGGGCCTCACCCCGGAGGGCCTGGAGGCGCGCATGCGCCACGACATATCGGTCAATCAGGTCATGGGTAGCGTGGTGGCATCCGCATTCGCCGGCCCCGCGGAATCCAAGCTCGCGCTGGATGCCATCTTCCAGCGCAGGGAGATCCAGGTTGCGCGATTCAATCCATCGACTTACGTGTCCAAGGTCACGGTGGCGGACGCCGATCTCGAAGCCTACTACAAGGCCCATCCCGCCAAATTCCAGCAATCGGAGCAGGCCACGGCGGAATACGTCGTTCTGGACCTGGATGCGGTGAAGGCCGGCATCACGCTCAACGAGGACGATCTGCGCACCTATTACAAGGAAAACCTCGGCCGCCTGTCCGGCAAGGAGGAGCGCCGCGCAAGCCACATCCTGGTCAGCGCGGCCAAGGATGCACCCGCTGCCGAGCGCGAAAAGGCCAAGGCCAAGGCGCAGGAACTGCTGGCGGAGGTGCGCAAGGCGCCCGGCCGCTTTGCCGAGATCGCCAGGAAGGAGTCGCAGGACACCGGCTCGGCCGCTTCCGGCGGGGACCTGGGATTCTTTGGCCACGGCGCCATGGTCAAGCCGTTCGAAGATGCGGTGTTCTCGCTGAAGAAGGGCGAGATCAGCGACGTGGTGGCAACCGACTTCGGCTACCACGTCATCATGCTCACCGACATCAAGACTCCGCGCCAGCCGAGCTTCGAGGAGCTGCGCCCGTCGCTGGAGGCGGAGCTCAAGCAGCAGCAGGCGCAGCGCAAGTTCGCCGAGGTGGCCGAAACCTTTGCCAACGCGGTCTACGAGCAGCCGGACAGCCTGCAGCCGGTGGCGGACAAGCTCAAGCTCAAGATCCATACCGCCACGGGAGTGACGCGTGTGCCGTCCCCGGGTGCGAAGGGCGCATTGGCCAACCCGCGCTTGCTGGAGGTGCTGTTCCAGCCGGACTCGGTGCAGAACAAGCGCAACACCGAAGCCATCGAGATCGGCAACAGCACCCTGGCGGCGGCGCGGATCACCGCTTATCAGCCTGCCATGACGCTGCCGCTGGACAAGGCGCGCGAACAGGTGCGCTCGCTCTACGTCGCGGACAAGTCCGCGGAGCTCGCGCGGCAGGACGGCCAGGCCAGGCTGTCTGCCTGGAAGGCCAGTCCCGACGGCGCCGCGGGCCTTTCCGCCCCCGTGACGGTGTCCCGCGACCGCCCGCAGAACCAGCCGCGCGCGGTGGTCGATGCGGCCCTGCGGGCACCCACGGACAAGCTGCCCGCCTGGACCGGCGTGGACCTTGCGGAGCAGGGCTATGCCGTGCTGAAGGTCAACCGCATCGTGCCGCGGGACGCCGCGGATGAAGCGACGGCGCGCATGGAGCGCGAGCAGTACCTGCAGCTCTGGGTCTCGGCCGAAGCGCAGGCGTACTACGAGTTGCTCAAGCAGCGCTTCAAGGTGCAGATCAAGGCGCCGCGTCCGGCGGCGCAAGGCGAGTCGCAAAGCTGACAAGGTCTGCGAGAAGCGAAATGACCTTGCTCCTCTGCGTTCCTGGAGGGCAAGGTGCTCGCACTGCATGCCCGCCGCTGCCAGTCGCCGCCGTGGTGCGCAACGCAGGCAGCCATGTGAGCCAGACGTCGTTACCGTCAGTGCAGTGAAATAGAGTATTCCAAAGTCTATCGGCGGAGGCAGGTGCGCGCACCCACCGTCTGGCGGCCCAAGATCCAGTCGACGACGCCGGTAGGCATCCGCGGTGCGGGCCACCCTTCGATACAGCCCGGAGATTGCGAAAAAGGCTCCAGAGGGCCGGGAAGAAGTGCATGTCCTCCCGGCGTACCTCACTTCTTGGCGACGAGCGGGCAACCTCCTTCGGCCATAGGGCGGAAGGCTTCCTCGGCCGGAATGCTCACCAGCTTCTTGTAGTAGTCATAGGGGCCTGTTGACTCGCTGGGCTTCTTTACTTCGAACAGATGGACCGGGTGGGTTTTGCGCCCATCCTCCCGGACCTTGCCCTTGCCGAAGAGCGGATCGTCGGTCGGCAGTTCCTTCATTTTGGCAACCACCTTGGCCCCATCGTCGGTCTTGACAGCTTCGACCGACTTCAGGTAGTGCAGCACGGAGGAATAGACGGCTGCGTGGTCCGCACTCGGGTACTTTCCGCCGTTCAGCGGAGCAAAGCGGGCGGTCCAGGCACGCGTCTCGTCGTTCAGGTCCCAGTAGAAGGATTCTGCGATGTTCAGGCCCTGCGCTCGTTGCAGCCCCAGGCTATGTACGTCGGGAAGAAAGATCAACAGGCCGGCCAGCCGCTGCCCGCCCTTCACGATTCCAAACTCTGCGGCTTGCTTGACCGCGTTGATGGTGTCGCCGCCCGCGTTGGCCAGGCCAATGACCTTGGCTTTCGACGCTTGCGCCTGCAGCAGGAAGGACGAGAAGTCCGGCGTGTTCATCGGTGCCTTGACGCTCCCGATCACCTTGCCGCCCGAAGCCTTCACCACGTTGGCGGTGTCGCGCTCGAGCGCGTGGCCGAACGCATAGTCGGCGGTCAGGAAGAACCACGTGTCGCCACCGCTCTTGACCACCGCGCGCCCGGTACTGTGGGCCAGCATCCAGGTGTCGAAGAGCCAGTGCACGGTGGTTGGCGAGCAGTCCTTGCCAGTGAGATCGGGGCTGCCGGCGCCCGTGTTGATGTAGGCCTTGCCTTTTTCACGTGCGACCTGGTTGACGGCCAGGGCGACCGACGAAACGGGCACGTCGACGATCATGTCGACGCCGTCGGTGTCGAACCACTTGCGCGCGGTGACCGCACCCACGTCGGGCTTGTTCTGGTGGTTGGCCGAAACCACTTCTACCTTGAGGCCCGATTTGCTGGCCCTGAGAAAATCCTCTGCGGCCATCTTTGCGGCCACGACCGAGCCTGGTCCGGCAATTTCGGAGAACGGACCGGACATGTCGTTCATGACTCCGATGCGGATCACGTTGTCCGATATCTGGGCCTGGACGGTGCTCAGGCTCAGCATGCCAACCGCGGCCAGTGCCGCGCAGATCATCTTTTGCTTCATCGTTGAGTCTCCTTCGGTTAGAGCGGATCAAAAAAAGAATCGGGAAATTTGCGCGTCGCCTCGAAAGACGATGGTGCATGTGCCGTCGGCGTCGTGGACCTATACGCTCAGGCAAACAGGGGAGTGGAGCCGGTCAGCCGTCTTCATAACGAGGTGCGCGCTTCTCGGCGAACGCGCGGATGCCTTCGTCGGCGTCGTGCGACAACAGAACGTCGGCGAACGCCCGGCGTTCGTCGGCCAATGCGTCCTGGAGTTCGTCATAGCGCGCGCGGCGGAGCAGTGCCGTGCTGGCGCGCACCGATTTGGGCGCCCGGCTCGCCACGGCGGCGGCGATTTCCAGTGCGCGGGGAATCAGTGCGTCGGGCTCCGTGATCTGGCTGATCAGCCCTGCCTCCAGCGCACGCGTCGCGCCAATGGGCTCGCCAGTGAGGATCATCTCTGCAGCCAGGGCGACCGGAATGGTTCTCGGCAGGCGGGTGCAACCTCCGCCCCCTGCCAGCACACCGACCTTGATCTCAGGCAGACCGAAGCGGGCGCTGCTCGAGGCGATGCGCATGTCGCAGGCCAAGGCGATCTCCAGGCCGCCGCCCAACGCCACACCGTTGATCGCAGCCAGAATGGGCTTGGACGTCGCAATGCGATGGGTGATGCCGCAGAACTGCGGGTCGTCGCGCTGGGCCGCCATGTTGCGCTTGAGGTGGGGAAGCAATTCGGGAATGTCGGCTCCTGCGCAGAAGGCCCGGTTGCCTGCGCCCGTTACCACGATGCAGCGCACGCCTGCGTCTGCGTCGAGCTCGGCAAAGGCCTGCGCCATCTTGCGGTCGGTCGCCGGATCGATGGCGTTGTGTTTCTCAGGACGCGAAATCGTCAGAAGCCCGACACCGGGGGCAGGCCTCGTGATCTCGATGGAGTCTTGCATGGGGGAATTCCTTTGGCTGTTTGCCTTGAGAGTCATTCGTAGGCATGCTAGCATAAACGGACGGACGACCGTATTGTGATCAATCATGAGAGAGCAACCATGAGTGCTAACCCCGAAACCATCTCGTTCAGCGCGATCGAGACTCAGCCCTGGGATGTCCTGCAGCGCGGCCAGGAAGTGCTGCTCCGGCAGCAGTTGAAGTACCTCGTCGATCATTCCGATTTCTATCAGGCCAAGATGCAGGCGGCCGGCGTCGATCTCGCTTCGGTTCTGACTCTGGCGGACATGGCCCGCGTGCCCTTCACTTACAAGCAGGAACTGCGCGAGAGCCTCGCTGCAGCGCCTTTGCTGGGCCTGCACCGGGCGGCGCCCATGTCCGAAATCGTTCAGATCCAGGCTTCGTCGGGCACGACGGGCAGTCCGGCCTACGTCGGCCTCACCCGTTCCGACCGGGCAGCCTGGTCGGAGGTCACCGCGCGCGGCTTGTTTGCCTGTGGCGTGCGCCCGCATGACCTGGTGCTTCACGCCTTCTCGATGAGCAAGGGCTTTGTCGGCGGCATTCCCATCTACCAGGGCGTGACACAGGTTGGCGCCATCGACATCCCCATCGGCGCCGATGGCGGGGCGGACCGGCTGCTGATCGCGGCGCGTGATGCACGGCCGCGCTGCATTGTCGGCACGCCCAACTTCCTTCTTTATCTGGCCGGCATTGCCAAGGACGTGGTGGGCCTGACGGCCAGCGAGCTCGGGGTCGAGCGTCTGATCGTTGGTGGCGAGCCTGGCGGCGGCAACCCGGCCATCCGAGCCGCGCTCGAGGAAGCGTGGGGTGCTACCTGCTGCGAACTGATGGGCGGTACCGATCTCGGATGCGTCTACTGGGCGGAGTCGGATGATCAGAAGGGGATGTACTTCGTCGCCCCCGATCACATTCTGGTCGAACTGGTGGACCCTGAAAGCCTGGCGCCGCTGCCCTGGACCGAAGGGGCGACGGGAGAACTGGTCTATACCTCGTTGCAGCGCCAGGCTTCGCCCGTCCTGCGCTTCCGTTCGGGCGACCACGTCACGGTCACCGCCATGGGCGGTCCCGGCGGACGCACCACGCCGGCGATTCGCTGCTTCGGGCGCACCGACGACATGCTGATCGTCCGCGGGGTCAACATCTTCCCGTCGGCCGTGCAGGACATCGTTTCGGCGATGGCGCCTCTGGTCGGTGGTGCGGTGCGGGTGCTCGCGGACTTCGAGGGGCATACGACCCAGGGCAACCTCAAGCTGCTGGTCGAGCGTGCATCGGGGCAAGGTGCCGAAGCCGATGCCCAGACGGCGCGCCAGGTCGAGGTGCGCGTGCGCAATGCGCTGTCGGTCAAGGCCGAGGTGCACATGGTGCGCCACGGCTTCTTCGCGGCACCCGGCGCGCAGAAGGTCGCGCTGACGCTGCGGCAAATGCCGGACATCAATGGCTGAGAGTGGATCGGAGCAAGCTGTGGAAACCAAGGACAGTGACGTGAATGCCCAGGCCTATCGCCTGCTGATCGAGGATCTTGCCGAGGCGCGCCAGCGTGCCTGGCTCGGCGGCAGCGAAAGCGCGCGCAAGAAACATCACGAGCGCAACCGCCTGCTGGTGCGCGAACGCATCGACCTGCTGCTGGACGAGGGCTCTCCGTTCGTGGAGCTTGCCGAGCTGGCTGGCGAAGGCATGTACGACGGCGTGGCTCCGGGCGCCGGCATCGTCACCGGCGTCGGGCTGATTCAGCAGCGCGCATGCATGGTGATTGCCAATGACCCCACGGTGAAAGGCGGGACTTACTTCGGCATGACGTGCCGCAAGCATGTTCGCGCACAGCAGTTCGCACTGCAGCACCGGCTGCCCTGCATCACGCTGGTGGACAGCGGCGGTGCCTTCTTGCCGGACCAGGCCAATATCTTTCCCGACGACGGCCTGTTCGGAAGCATCTTCCGCAACCAGGTCGAAATGTCCGCGCAGGGTATCGCGCAGATTGCCGTGGTGCTGGGTGCCTGCACGGCAGGCGGAGCCTACATTCCGTCGCTGTGCGATGAGATCGTGATCGTTCGCGGCAAGGGATTCATGTTCCTTGGCGGCCCGCAACTGGTTCAGGCGGCAACGGGCGAGGTGATCGACGCCGAACGTCTGGGCGGTGCCGAGATGCACAGCCGCGTCAGCGGCGTGACCGATCACATCGCCGAGAACGACGGCCAGGCCATGGCCATTGCGCGCCGGCTCGTGGGCGAGTTGCCGCCGATGCCCTCTCCCTTGCGTGACCGTATACCTGCGCAGGGGCCGGCACGCCCCGCGACCGACATCTATGAACTGGTGAGCGCCAATCCGAAGAAGCCGACGCCCACGCGCGAAGTGCTGCGCTGCCTGCTGGATGGCGGCGAGTTGACCGAATTCAAGGCCGAGTTCGGGCCGACGCTGATCACCGGCTTCGCGCGCATCGGCGGATGGCAGGTCGGCGTGCTGGCGAACGATGGCGTGCTCTTCACCGAGAGCGCCGTCAAGGCCACCCACTTCATCGACCTGTGCTGCAAGCGGAACATTCCCTTGCTTTTTCTTGCGGACGTCGCCGGCTTCATGGTCGGTGTGGAGGCTGAACAGGGCGGTATTGCCAAGGCCGGCGCACGGTTCATCACCGCGATGAGTTCGGCCAAGGTGCCGAAGTTCACCGTCATCACCGGCGGCTCCTACGGTGCGGGCAACCTCGCCATGTGTGGACGAGCGTTCCGGCCCAATGCCATGTTCATGTGGCCCAACGGGCGTGCGGCCATCATGGGGCCCGAGCAGGCGGCCACCACGCTGGCGATGGTCAAGAGGCAGAACCTGCAGGCGAAGGGAGTGGACTGGAGTGCCGAGGAAGAGGAGGCTTTCAAGGCACCGATCCGGCAGCAGTATGAAAGCTTTGCCGCGGCCCGCAATTTCGCGCGGCATCTGTGGGTCGACGGCATTCTGGACCCGGTGGAGACCCGCGACACCCTGACGCTGCTGCTCGACCTGGCAGCCAGAGTGCCAGCCGAGAGCACGCAGTTCGGTGTGTTTCGCATGTGAGGACGAAGATGTTCAGCAAAGTCTTGATTGCCAATCGCGGCGAAATCGCCTGCCGCATCGCCCGCACCCTTCGGCGCATGGGCGTCGCAGTGGCCACCGTGCACTCCACCGCCGACGCCAATGCCCTGCATGTCCAGGAGATCGGCGAATCGGTATGGATCGGAGACGGGCCGGCGCGGCAGAGCTACCTCGATATCGATGCCGTGCTGAAGGCCGCGCAGGCCGTGGGCGCCGATGCCATTCACCCGGGCTTCGGCTTCCTGTCGGAGAACCCGCTGCTTGCGCGGCGTTGCGCCGAATTCGGCATCACCTTCATCGGTCCCACGCCTGAAACGCTCGAACTCTTCGGCGACAAGTCGGCGGCCAAGCTGGCCGCGCAGCGGCTGGGCATTCCTACCGCCGGCGGGCTGACCAATGCGACGGAGGAAGTCGAGCGGGTGATGAGCGCCATCAGCGATCTGCCCTTGCCCTGCGTGGTGAAGGCGGTTGCCGGGGGCGGCGGAAAGGGCATGCGTGTGATCCGCAGCATCGAGGCTGCGCGCGGAGCCGTCGAGGCGGCCATCCGTGAAGGCCGCTCCTCGTTTGGCGACGGGCGGGTGATCGTCGAGCGCTACCTGAACAAGCCGCGCCATGTCGAAGTTCAGATCCTGGGCGACGGAGCCGGCAATGTGGTGCACCTCTACGACCGCGAGTGCTCGCTGCAGCGCCGCCACCAGAAGGTGATCGAGGAGGCGCCGGTCTGCAGCATCTCCGACGAACTGAGGCGGCAGCTGTGGGCGCACTCTGTAGCGCTGGGCGAGGCCGCCAGGTACCTGGGCCTCGGCACGGTCGAGTTCGCCGTCACGCAGGACGCCGCCGTCTTCCTGGAGGTCAACCCCCGGCTGCAGGTCGAGCATCCGGTGACGGAGAGCGTGCTTGGCTTCGACCTGGTTGAGCTGCAGGTGCGCACGATCGCCGATCGCCGGCTGGCAGTGGAGCAGGCGCAGGTGCCTGCGCCTTGCGGCCATGCCGTGCAGGCCCGGTTGTACGCAGAAGACGCGGCGCAGGGTTTTTTGCCCTCCACCGGGCGGATCGAGTCATTCAGCGTCGGGTTGGGCGTGCGGGCCGATAACGGCGTCATCGCGGGTTGCGAGATCAGCCCGCATTACGACCCGATGATTGCCAAACTGATCGCGCACGACAGCACGCGGGAACGTGCGCTGAAACGGCTGCGCGAAGCGCTTCAGCAGACCACGGTGCTGGGCGTGACGAGCAACCGCGCGTTCCTGATCAGCCTGCTCGGCATGCCGCAGGTGGCGGCCAACACCGTCGACACCGAGACCATCGACGAATGGCTCGCCGCGCATGCGAAGTCGCGCGAGTCCGCTGGGCATGTCGCCGCGCTGATGGCTGTCTGGCGCCATGCGGTGCATCGCGCCAGTGCTGCATCGGGCGCGTGGGGCGATGCGGCGTTCACCGGCTGGCGCATGCGGCGCGATCCGGCGGGCAAGGCGGGCACGCTCTCGATCACGCCGCGCTACGACGTCTCGACGCCGTCGGGGCGCTGGCAGGTGGGCTTCGGCGCGACCCGGCCCGATGGCCTGTGGCCTGTTCGCATCGACGATGACTTGTTCGACGTCGGAGTTGGGCAGCCGCTGGCCGATGGAAGCTGGCTGGTGACGCTGGGCCGCCGGACGATGCGCATGTCTGCGCGGTGCCAGGCCGGGCGCGCTTGGGCCGATCTCGAGGACGCCCAGTTGGCGCTGGACATCAAGCCCTTGCACGCTGCGCAGGGGGGCGGGGGCGCGGATCATTCAGGCGTCGCAGTCGCGCCGATGATGGGCCTGATGGTCGCGATCCATGTGGAGGCGGGCCAGAGGGTCGCGGCTGGCGACCGTCTTGCGACGCTCGAGTCGATGAAGATGGAAATGCCTGTCGTGGCGGCTATCGACGGCGTGGTCCGCTGGGTCGGCTGCAGCGTGGGCGGCAAGGTGGAGCGGAATCAGGAACTGTTCCGCATCGCGGACGAGGCTTGAAGAAGGAGTGTTCCCATGAGTTTGCCCATACGCATCGAAATCCACGAAGAAGGCCCGCGCGAGGGCTTCCAGATCGAAAAGCCCGGTTTCAGCATTGCCGACCGTGCCAGTCTGGTGGAGGCGCTCGCGCAAGCCGGATTGCCTCAGATACAGGTCGCGTCCTTTGTAAATCCGATGAAAGTGCCTCAGATGGCGGACGCGCCTGAGCTCTTCCGTGCCATCCGCAAGCAGCCCGGTGTGCGCTATACGGGGCTCTGGCTGAACGAAAAGGGATTCGAGCGCGCGGTGGCCGTGCCGGAAGTGGACCTTGAAGGGGTGCTGTACTTCTACACCTCGGATGCCTTCTGCCGGCTCAACAATGGCGTATCGGCGCAGGCGCAGGCGCAGGACCAGCGGCGCTGGGTGGAGCGCTACGCCGCGCGTGGCGTACAGGTTCGCAAGGCCTACGTACTGACGGCCTTCGGCTGCAACTTCGAAGGCGCGATCCCGCAGGAGCGGCTCAAGGAGGTGCTGGCCGACATGGCATCGTTGCAGGACGAGCATCGGATCCGGCTGGACGAGGTGTACCTCGCGGATACGGTTGGCTGGGCCAACCCGCGGTCGGTGTCCGAGCGGGTCGAGCTTGCACGGCGCTTCTTCCCCCATGCCCGCATCGGCCTGCATCTGCACGATACCCGTGGAACCGGAATGGCCAACGCACTGGCGGGGCTGCAGGCGGGTGTCGATCTGTTCGACGCCTCCGTGGCGGGACTCGGCGGGTGCCCCTTCAGCGGCCATGCGCACGGAGGCGCCGCAGGCAACATCTGTACGGAAGACTTGGTCTTCATGTGCAACGAAATGGGGCTGGAGACCGGGATCGATCTGGAATGCCTCATCGAGGCCGCAAGGCTGGCCGAGCGCATCATCGGGCGGCGCCTGGATGGCCGCGTCATGCACAGCGGCAGCCTCAAGGCGTTCCCGACGCGCAGCCGCTGAGCCTTGTCCCTCACCCCGACCCAGTCCCATTCCGCATGCAGGAGTCTCCCATGAATGCCACGGCCGCAGCTTCCCAGCTGTGTTTGACGGATCTGTTCCTCAAGCGCGTGCAGATGCACCCCGACAAGCCGGCACTCAGCCATGCGGACCGGACTTTGAGTTACCGCGAGCTGGAAGCCCGGGTGCGGCGCTGGGCGGCGTTCCTGCAGGCGTGTGGATTGCGGCGTGGGCAGCGGATGGCCGTATGGTCCGAGAACCGGACCGAGTATCTGGAGTTGCAGCTTGCGGCAGCAAGGCTGGGTGTGATGATCGCCTGCCTGAATTGGCGTCTTCAGGGCGCAGAGCAGTTGCACTGCCTTCGACTCGTCGAGCCGGCCGTCGTCATCGTGTCCGCCCGTTACCGGGAGCAGCTCGACACCCTGGAGCACGGCGTTGCCCGGGTGATTGACCTGGATTCGCCGGATGCTTCTGAAGAGTCCATGCGGGCGTCGGAGGATCGCGATTTCCTCAGGCCCGAAGTGCATCCCGAAGATGGCTTCCTGATCCTCTACACGAGTGGAACGACGGGTCTTCCCAAGGGTGCCGTGATCAGTCAGCGGGCCAGCATTGCGCGCGCCATGGCCTATGCCTGCGAGTACGGGATCGGGTCCGAGGACGGATTCATCGCATGGTCGCCTTTCTTCCACATGGCCGCCACGGACCATTCGCTGGCCACACTCATGCTGGGCGGCCACGTGATCGTGCAGGATGGCTTTTCGGCGCCGGAGATCTGCAAGACGCTCGAGCGGGAGCGCATCGGCTGGCTGATGGCCATGCCTGGGGTCATTGAACCCCTGATCGATGCGCTGAAGTCGGCATCGCCCTTCCTTGCGCCAAGCATGGGCATGGTGGGCGCGATGGCCGATCTTGTGCCGCGTCAGCAGATCGCCGAACTCACCTCGCTGGTGGGTGCTCCGTACCTCAACAGTTTCGGCTCCACCGAAACGGGGCTGGCCCCGGCCTCGGGCGCGCTGCTGAAAGCCGGGCAGGTGCCCGAGAGCCTGTCGAAGCGCGAGTCCAGCTGGTGCCATGTGCGGCTGGTGGACGACGACAACCAGGACGTGCCGATCGGCACGCCCGGCAACATGCTCGTGCGTGGTCCTGGCCTGTTCTCGGGTTACTGGAGCAATGGCCGCATCGAAAGCGCAGAGCTAGCCGACGGCTGGTTCCATCTGGGCGACGTGTTCGTGCGCCATGCCGATGGGTCGCTCGATTTCGTGGATCGCAGCAAATACTTGATCAAGACCGGGGGCGAAAACGTCTATCCCGCCGAGATCGAGCGCATCCTGCTGGCCCACCCCGACGTGATCGAGGCGGCCGTGGTGCGCAGAAGCGACGATCGCTGGGGCGAAGTGCCGGTGGCCTTCATCGCCCTCAAGGATGAATCGCGCCCGCTCGACTTTCTGCAGGCGCACTGCCGGGAACACCTGGCGGGCTACAAGGTCCCCAAGGAGTTCCGCGTGATCTCTGCTGCAGCGTTTCCCCGCAACAGTACCGGGAAGATCCAGAAGCGCCAGGTCGAGGCATTGCTGCGCGGCTGAGCAATGGCCGCCCGGCAATGCGGCCGCAGCGCCGAGGAGCCGGTCAGGGGTTGCGCAGCATGCGCTCCACCATCAGCTGGTAGAGCTTCGTCAGGCGGGGCTGGGAAAGGCTGCCGTCCGGCCGGTACCAGTTGCTCACGCCGGTCAGCAGTGCCAGGATGGCCTTGGCCGTGATGCCCGGGTTCTCGATGGTCCACACGCCGAGCTTCTTGCCTTTGCTCAGGATCGCCGTCAGGTGCTTCTCATACTGCTTGCGCTTGGCTGCCACGCGCGCATATTGCTCTGGCGCGAGACTGCGCAGTTCCATGTTGCCGATGAACACCTCTTCCTTACGGGCCGTGTGCCATTGCACATGAAAGCTCACGAACTGCCGTAGTGCCTCCTGCGGATCCGAGACACCGGCCATATGCGTCTCGAAGTCGGCCAGCAACTCGGTCATGATTTCGTCGAGCAGGTTGGCGAGGAACTCCTGCTTCTGCGGGATGTAGTTGTGCAGTGAGCCCACGCGCAGCCCGACATCCGCCGCGAGGCCGCGCAGGTTCATCGCCTCATAGCCATGACGATAGATGCGCTGTATGGCCGCCGCACGAATGGCCTGCTTTGTATCGGCACCGCTTACGCCGGCAGGTCTAGCCATGTCCGCGGTCCTCCATGGATGGGGCCCTGTGGACCTCGTGTGCAAACCATTGCGGACCGAAGAAACAGAATTTGGTACTCGTCATGAGCCCAATGTTACTGAAGCCGGATAGCGGCCCGGCGGGTAGCCGCACACGCGTATGTCAGGCGCGCCACGGGGGCGCTGCCTTGTTGAGGAAGGCATCAAGTCCGGCGATGGCTTCCTTCTGGTTCCATGCGTCGACAAGGGCCTCGACTGCCAGCGCTGCGCTGCGCTCGTCGGGTACCGGAGAAGCCATCTGGCGAAAGAGTACCTTGGTCAGCCGTTGTGCGCCGGTGGCGGAGCACAGCAGCTCATGCAGCAACGAATCCACGGCTTCCGCTGTGCCGCCGGGAGCCGCCACATGAGTGGCCAGGCCCAGTTCCTTCGCCTCTTGCGCGTCGATCAGCGTTCCTGCCAACGCGAGGCGGTTGGCCCGGCGCACACCGAGTGCGGCAACCACATACGGCGAAATGGCGGCGGGCACGATCCCTAGCCTCGTTTCGCTCAGTGCAAACTTCGCCCGACTGTCTGCAACGACGAAATCAGCACAGCACACCAGGCCGAAGCCGCCTCCCATGGCGGCTCCCCTGACTTCAGCTACAAGAGGCTGGGGCAGGGCATGCACCGATCCAAGCATGTCCGAGACGGCCTGTGCCCGCTCGCGCTTCACCACCTGCGAAGCCGCCAGGGTTTCCTTCATCCACTCGATGTCGCCGCCCGCGCAGAAGTGACGGCCTGCGCCGCCGAGCACCACGACCCGTGTTTCGGGGTCCTTGGCGGCGTCTCTGAAGCTCTGGGAGATGGCTTGCATCATCTCGGCGTCGAACGCATTCTTGGCTTCGGGGCGATTCAGCGTAATGCGCCGGACGCCGCCGGGCAGGCGGGTATCAATGACCAGTTGCATGTGGCCATGATACATAGAATAACGGACATCCGTACGATTAATGGCGGATGGCATGCAGGGCCTGCTCCAGGGCTCCGGGCACGAAGCCCGTTCGCATCCAGGTGCCAACCTTCCGGCCGACGATGCGCCGCGAGAGCATGTCGATGGCGAAGGCCGCGTGCAGCCAGCCCTGCCAGGGCGCGACATGCGTGAAACCCGATGACCGGTTCTCCGCTGAATCTGCTCTTCTTCATGTCCGCCATTCTTCGGCGGTTGAAAAAGAAAAGGCCGCACGTTCTTGGAACTGTGCGGCCTTATATGTGGTGCCCGGGGCCGGAATCGAACCGGCACGCCTTGCGGCGGGGGATTTTGAGGGCGAGGATCAGGACTAGGATTTGACTGCGCTGGAGTTCGCAAGTACTTGCTGTGATTGGTTTTCTTGAAATCGGATCACGCCTAACCTTACGCCTTGACCAGACCAAAAACGGCTGAGTTTCCGTTGTCGTGGTCCTTGGCGGGCTCCTGCGTTGGAGCTCAAGGAAGGAGATTTCATGACAGTCACCAAGCTCACCAAATCCGTCGTCGATACGGCGCAACCCAGCAACAAGGACTATGAACTGAGGGACACGATTGTCCCCGGGTTCCTGTGCAAGGTCACGGCTTCGGGCCGCAAGATCTTCATGTTGCACTACCGAACGAATTCGGGCGAACGGCGCAAGCCGAGGATCGGCCGGTTCGGTGAACTGACCGTCGAGCAAGCGCGCTCGATCGCGCAGGACTGGATGGCCGATGTGCGCAAGGGCAGCGACCCCAGTACAGCCAAGCAGGCGGCACGCCAGGCTCCGACGGTCAAGGGACTGTGTGCGCAGTTCATTGAGGAGTACTCCAAGACACGCAACAAGCCCAGTACGGTGGCGACCTACCAAGAGCACATCAATCGGTACATCGTGCCCAAACTGGGCAGGGTCAAAGTGCCGGAACTGACCCGGATGGATGTGGCGGAGGTGATGCGGGACATGGCCAAGATTCCCTCCACGGCCAATCGGACTCTGTCCTGTTTGAGCAAGATGCTCAACATGGCTGAGGTTTGGGGCTACCGGCCAGATGGTTCCAATCCGTGCCGCCATGTTCCGAAGTACCCAGAGAGCGGTGAGACGAGGTTCATCACCGACAAGGAACTGACGCGTCTCTATGCCTACTTGAACCGTGCGGATGCCGAGGGGCTGGAACACCCCACGCTGACGCTGGGGATTCGCCTCCAGTTCGAATTCTCGGCGCGTATGTCGGAAATCCTGACGCTTGAATGGGCCTGGATCGATTTCGAGAACCGCCGTGTGACCTGGCCGGACAGCAAGACCGGTTGCATTTCCAAACCGATGAGCGAGGTCGCGCACCGGCTGCTTTCCAACGCCGAGCGCATCGAAGATTCGCCCTACGTGTGTCCCAGCATCTATGACCCCAACCTTCCGCTGCCCACTGGGACCTACTACAACTCCTGGCGGCGAATCCTGCAGCGTGCGAAGGTGCCTCACGTCGGTACGCATGGCATTCGCCACCGTGCTGCCACGGACATCGCGAATTCCGGCATACCTCTGAAGGTCGGCATGGCGCTGACTGCGCACAAGACGGTCTCGATGTTCATGCGGTACGTCCACACGGAAGATGATCCTGTTCGGGCAGCAGCGGAGAAGGTGGCCGCTCGGCGCCAAGAAACTATCGGTAGCGCCGTTGTCACTCCCAACACAGCGCAGGAGGCGACGGGCAGGGGAGCTACGCCCACGAGCTTTGGGAACTATCGGCCGTACCGGCATCGGAAGGCGCCGACCCGCGCCGTGCCTCCCGGCACGAAGCGGGCATCGACAACACCCAAATCGGGAGCTTGATTTTCATTCGTTTATAGACGAAAATAGCCATGTATCGAATCGAGCACTACCTGACGGCCGACGGACAAAAGGATCACTACACCGACTGGCTGCGACGCTTGCGGGACATGCAGGTCAAGGTGGCGGTCATCCGGCGCGTGGCTCGTATCGAGCAGGGCAACTTCGGCGACCACAAGTTCTGCCGCGAGGGCGTGTGGGAACTGCGCATCGATGTGGGGCCGGGCTACCGGGTGTATTACGGCCAGGCGGGCCAGCGGCTGGTGCTGCTGCTGTGTGGTGGAGACAAGCGCACGCAGGATGCGGACATAGACCGAGCGGTGGGCTACTGGCAGGACTGGCAACGGAGATTGGATGATGAGAAGCAGACCCCATGACGAAGCGATGGCCGAGCTGTACCGCAGCGATCCGGCGCTCGCACTCGAAGTCATCAACGGCATCCTGGCCGATGGCGACCAAGCCGAACTGATGACCGTACTGCGCCAGCTCGCGCAGGCGGTCGGTGGTGTGCAGACGGTGGCCGAACAGGCGCACCTGAACCCGACACAGCTTTACCGCACGCTGTCGCCGAAGGGCAATCCCGCCTTGAACAGCCTAACCGCCATCCTCAAGGTGATGGGTCTGCGCTTGGCGGTGCAGCCGCTGGCTTCATCGCCGTCCGCGCGGGCGGCTTAACCCTCCGTGGGGAACACCCGCTGATTCTCGTATCACTGATACGAGAATCCAGAAGCAATCGCCGTTCCTTCGTGCCCTCCATACAGGGGAGCGAGTTCACTGATGGTAAAATTTCCTCGGATTTCCGCTCGACGCAAACCGTGAAGAAACTGCCGCCATGAATGTAGGCCAAGCCATTCGACTGTGCCGGATACGGCGGGGAGCATCGCAAAGTGTGATTGCGAACCGGGCCAATTGTTCTGTGTCGTATCTCTCTATGCTTGAAAACAACAAGCGCGATCCGACACTTTCGACGGTCACGAAGATTGCCGAGGCATTGCATGTGCCTGTCGGGCTGCTGTTCGTGCTGGCGGCCGAGCAGAACGAACTGGGTGCCATCGACGAGCACGTCGCCGATCAGTTAATGCAGTCTGTGCTGGCATCGCTGGGAACATCGGCCAACATGACAGCGCAGGTGGGAGGCCACTATGGCTAATGCCGAACAACTCAAGGCGTTGGTGAAATCCCATATCGAGCGGGATGACCGACACTTCTATTCCGTTGCCATGCAGGTTGCTGCCCGCGAAGCCAAGGTGGGCCACGGCAAGCTCGCCCAGGAACTGCGCGACATGATCGACGCGGCCAAGGCACGTGTCTCCCCGGCTGATGTGGCGGGAAATCTTGTGCCGCTGGCGCGTCCTCGTGGCGAACTGGCGAACCTGCTGACGGTCGCCTATCCGAAGAATCGGCTGGCGGACATGGTGCTCGATGAGGAAGTGGCCGAGCAGCTCGATCGCATACTGAAGGAGCAGAAGCACCACTCACGCATCCGCGAGCATGGCCTGTCGCCGCGACGCAAACTGCTGCTGGTGGGGCCGCCCGGCACGGGCAAGACGATGACGGCCTCCGTGCTGGCGGGCGAGCTTGGCATTCCCTTGTTCTCCGTGCGGCTCGATGCGCTGATTACCAAGTTCATGGGGGAAACGGCAGCCAAGCTGCGCCAGATATTCGACGCCATCAACGAGGTTCGTGGCGTTTACTTCTTCGATGAGTTCGATGCTATCGGTTCGCAGCGAGGACTCGCCAACGACGTGGGCGAGATCCGGCGGGTGCTGAACAGCTTTCTGCAGATGATCGAGAGCGACCAGTCCCATAGCCTGATCCTCGCTGCGACCAACCATGTGGAGATACTCGATTACGCGCTTTTCCGTCGATTCGACGACGTGATCGAGTACCGGCTGCCGACCGGGCCGCAGGCCGCCAAGCTTCTGCAGGCGCGGCTCGGGAAGTTCGCTCCCAAGCCCTTTCCCCTCAAGGCTCTCACGGCGAAGGCGGAGGGGTTGAGCTACGCGGAAATCAGGCGCGCCGTGGACGAGTCCATCAAGGAGGCGGTGATGCACGACGAGGACCGCGTGGAGTCGGCCGCGCTGACGCGGGCCTTCGATGAACGCCGGAAATTCAGCATCAGAATGAACGACAAGAAGGCTGTGCCAAACCATGCTGGATCAACCGCAAGCTAAGCGTCCACACTTCATTCTTCGAGACACATCGCGAGCAGTTGGATTCACGGCGAAGACTACGCCCGTGAAGCAGAAGGCTATTCCGGCTCAGCCCAGGCAGCAGCATGGCGCCTCCCTTCAAGAGCAGATCGAGGAATTGAAGCCCGCAGCGGCTGAGGCCGTGCGCGTCCAGAAGGAATTGCAACTGGAAAGCGGGCTGGGCCTACAGATTCAGTTCACCAGCCAGCCGGATGTTGCGCTGGCGTTCGAGAGTCTGGCGAACGCGACCAAGAAGATCGAACTCCTGAGCGTCCGCGAAGAAGGCAACCGCACGCTCGCCAACGTCTTCGTTCCCGATGGAGGATTCGCACACTTCGAGCAATACGTTGCAGACTACCTGGCGGAGAAGAAGGGCAGCAAGGGGCAGGCGCTCGACCATCGGAAGTTGCTTGACGCCATTGAATCCATCCGGGCGGCGGAAATCAGGGCGTTGTGGACCGATGCGCTTGAGCTGCTGCCAGCCGATCCTGCCGCTGCCTTCTGGTGGGAAGTATGGCTTCCGGTTCGTGGTGCGGGACAGCGGCAGGCCGTAGTGGAGGATTTCAAGAAGCTCGCCCGACTGGCGGAATGCGTGGTCAGCGACAAGCAGGTCAACTTTCCTGAGCGTACTGTGCTGCTGATGTATGGCTCGCAGCAGCAGCTTTCGCGTTCGGTGATGACCTTGAACTGCGTGGCCGAGCTTCGCTATGCCAAGGAGACCGCCGAGTTCTTCGACGGCATGGATATGGGAGAGCAGCGCCAATGGGCGGACGATCTGCTGCGGCGCGCCCAGTTGCAGCCAGCGGACGATGCGCCGCGGGTCTGCCTGCTGGATTCGGGCGTCGCCCGCGCGCACCCGTTGCTGGAGCCCTTGATGGATGCAGGCGACCTGCATACCGTGGAGCCTGCTTGGGGCGTGGATGACCAGGCGGATCACGGCACGGGCCTGGCCGGCCTGGCCGCCTATGGCGACCTGACCGATGCCTTGTCTTCTGTAGACGCGATCAGCGTCCCGCATCGGCTGGAGTCGGTCAAGCTGGTGCCGGCGGAAGGCGCCAACGAGGGCGATGCGCGCCACCATGCCTACCTTGTCATGGAAGGCGTCGCGCGTCCGGAAATTGCTGCTCCGGATCGCGCCCGCGTGTTCACGTCGGCCGTGACGGCTTCGGACTATCGGGATCAGGGTCGGCCTTCGTCATGGTCGGCTGCCGTTGATGGCCTCGCGGCGGATGCGGATGGCGCGGGCGAGAACCCGCGTCTGTTTGTGCTCTCTGCCGGCAACAACCGTGATGCCGATGCTTGGGTCACGTATCCTGACTGCCTAGCTACCAATCTTGTGCATGATCCCGGCCAGGCATGGAACGCCATCACCGTGGGCGCTTGCACCGACAAGATCGACACACAGGGTCATCCCTCCTTGAATCCCATTGCCGAAGCGGGTGGCCTCAGTCCGTTCACCACCACGACGCGAACCTGGGATCGCGCGTGGCCGCTGAAGCCTGATGTGGTGCTGGAAGGTGGCAATGCGGCCAAGGATGATCGCGGCGCGTCGTGGATGACCAGCCTTAGCCTGTTGACCACCCACAATCAGCCGCTGGAGCGCTTATTCACAACCAGCAACGCCACGAGCGCGGCATCGGCGCTGTGTGCGGGCATGGCGGCCCGGATCATGGCCGCCTACCCTCATCTTCGACCGGAGACCGTGCGTGCGTTGTTGGTGCATTCGGCGCAATGGAGCGAATCCATGCGCGGGATGTTCTTGCCAGCGGTGCCGAACAAGGATCACTACGTCAACCTGATCCGCCACTGCGGATGGGGAGCGCCAGACCTGGACCGCGCGCTGTGGAGCGCGGGCGATTCCTTGACCCTGGTGGTTGAAGACTTGGTGCATCCGTATGCGAAGGTTCCGGGCAAGGTTGTGACGCGCGATATGAATCTGCATTCCTTGCCGTGGCCGAAGGATGAGCTGGAGGCATTGCAGGACACGCCTGTCGAAATGCGCGTCACGCTGTCGTATTTCATCGAGCCCAATCCATCGGCACGGGGTGTCACGTCGAAGTACCACTACCCTTCGCATCGCCTGCGCTTCGATGTGCAGCGCCCTCTGGATGCATCCACCGACCACTTCATCGCGCGGCTGAATGCCGCTGCGCAGCGTGAGGACGAGGGCGATGGCGACCCGGTCAATCCTTCCGATCCGAACTGGCTGCTGGGCGGCCAGCGGCGGCACCGTGGCTCGCTGCATCAGGATGTCTGGAAAGGCACAGCCGCCGACTTGGCCAGCCGAGGATTCATCGCGGTCTATCCGTCCGCCGGGTGGTGGAGGACACGGCCTGCGCTGGAGCGCTATGCCTTGCCTGCGCGATACAGCCTCGTGGTCTCGATCCAGACGCCGCAGACGGATGTGGACCTTTACGCAGCCGTGGCTCAGAAGATCCCTGTGGCCAACGCCGTTGCCGTGGGGACATAAGGCGCGTTCCGGCGTGCCGCCGTCAGGCTCACGGGCTGCGCCCCGCGCTTCGTGCCGAATCGCGGCCATCCGGCTTTGATCCCTGACGCCTACGGCTGCGCGCTGCGCTTGCCCGATACGGGGCGTGTGGGTGGCGTGGGGCGGTCTTGCTGTGCCCCTTCAACGTATCACGGCGTGCTCGCCGTGCAAGGGCTGCGCGCCGATGGCGCTTGCGTCCTGGCGGCCGCCTGCGACCCCTGACTGCTGCACTGCGCCGTGACCGCGACGGTTCCGGGCAAATTCCGCCCGTGCAACCGGAGAACAGTCATGAACGACCAATCACAAGTTTCCCTCGAACAGCATGCTTGCCTCGTTTGCGGCACAGCGTTCGATACCGGCGCCATCCTGTTGGACAAGCGCCTGCGCGCGAGCATGGAGCGCCACACGGCGACCGGCTGGGGCCTGTGCTCCGAGCATCAAAAGCTATCCGACGATGGCTTTGTCGCACTGGTCGAATGCGATCCGCAGCGCAGCGGCTCGCAGGCCGGTGGGCGCATGAAGCCTGAGCAGACGTACCGGACGGGCCGGCTGGTCCATCTGCGGCGCACGGCGTTCGCGCAGGTGTTTAACGTGCCAGTCGAGGACGAGCAGGCTTGCGTGTTCGTTGAGCCGGGTGTCATCGACCAGTTGTAGTCGATGACGGCGCCGACGGCGAGCTGATCGCGCCACGCAGCCTTCGGTGCGTCGTCCCTGCGGGGGCGGCGATTTTTTTCGGCTGCGCCTGGTGCGAAGACTTCGCGCCTACGGCGCTGCGCGCTGCGCTTGCCTCCGGGGGAAAACCCTGCAGGCTATCCCCGTCGCGCTTCGCTTGGCGCCCCTGAAGTCCCCGAACCGGCTGCGCCGAATCGGATGGGTGCGTGCCCTGGTTGGAGGTATGGGCGGCTTGCTGTTCCCTTCATCGTGCCACGGCGTTCTCGCCGTCAAGGGCTGCGCGCCGATGGCGCTTGCGTCCTGGCGGCCGTCGTTGACCCCTGACTGCTTGCGCTGCACCGTGCCCCGGAAGGGTCGGGCAATTCCGCCCGGCAACCTTTCAGGAGTTCACCATGAACAACGCACTCATCACCGACGAGCAGCGCGTCGTGCTTTTGGCCAACGGCCGCGAATCCTTGGAGAGCCCGGACTTCGATCCGGCACCCGTGGTCAAGCTGTTCACGCCGGATGCCGGCGCGACCTGGCTGCTGACCGAGATTGATTCCGACGACCACGACCACGCCTTCGGCCTTTGCGACCTGGGCTTGGGGATGCCGGAAATCGGCTGGGTCAGTTTGGGCGAGCTGGCGACGGTGCGCGGCGGGCTGGGCCTGCCGATCGAGCGCGACCTGTCGTTCCGCGCCGAGAAGCGGTTGAGCGCCTATGCGCGCGATGCGCGGCTGGCCGGGCGGGTCGTCGTCTGACCCGGCCCTGGGGCGTCGCGGGATGCCCCTTCGCATCGCGCCCACGCGGCGCGATGCCTGCGCGCCTTCGGCTTGCTCTCCAGGGGAAAGCCCTACGGGCTATCCCCGCCGCGCAGGCTTGGCGCCCCTGAGCACCGCCGACCCGGCTACGCCGAATCGGCCAGATTCCATTCGCAGCAGATCCACGATGCCTTGCGTGTGCTCGCCCTGACCCTGTGGTTTCTTCGGCTTTGATGGTTGGGCGTCCCCGGCCCCCAAGGAGATGGCCGGTCGCGCTGTCGTGCTGCGCATCGAGCCGCCTCCGGCGTCTCGCCCCTGTCGGGCTTCCATCGTTCCTTCGCTCCGCTCGGCTGACGCCTCCGGCCCGGCTTCCAGCTTCGGGCCTGCGCGCTTCGCTTGCCGTGCGGTCTGCACATCAAGGCGGCCGTTGCCATGTCCAGCCGTCTTCCCTGACTTCATCACCTTGTCCGCGACTGTAGCCCGCGCCCGTGTGCCGTCAAGGCGCGCAGGGCCGTGTCCTCGGCTGCGCCTGCGGGCCGCACCAACCCTGCGCTTATCTCCTTGACGGCACACGGGCGCGCGCTCCTGACCGTCGCGGGCGATGAACTCAGGAAAGACGGTGGCAACAGGGCCAACCGGGTTCCTCGTGCCGACCGCACCGAACAGCCGAAAGGCTGGGCTCCGAATCTAGGAATCCGGTATGCGGTTTTTTTCAACAGCCAACTTTGTCAGGAGAAAGACCATGCTTGCAACCCGTTTCGCTTCCCACTCCCCGGTACTGCGCAGCGATTCCCCGCTGTCTGATGACCAGATTCACCGTGTGGCCCCGTCCATCTTCGCGGAAGCGCCGCACGAAAGCCGTTCCGAGCGGTACAGCTACATCCCCACCGCCGCCGTGCTGACCGAGCTTCGCAAGGAGGGGTTTCAACCCTTCATGGCGACACAGACCCGCGTGCGCGATGAAGGCAAGCGCGAGCATACGAAACACATGCTGCGCCTGCGCCACGCCAGCCAGATCAACGGCGCGGAAGCCAATGAAATCGTGCTGCTGAACTCCCATGACGGCACCAGCAGCTATCAGATGCTGGCCGGCATGTTCCGCTTCGTGTGCAGCAATGGCCTTGTCTGCGGCGACACCGTGGCGGACGTGCGCGTGCCGCACAAAGGCGACGTGGCCGGTTCCGTCATCGAAGGCGCTTACGAGGTCTTGCGCGGGTTTGATCGCGTGCGCGATTCCCGCGATGCCATGCGCGTCGTCACCTTGAACGATGGCGAGTCCGAAGTATTCGCCCGCGCTGCGCTGACCCTCAAGTACGACGACCCCGACAAGCCGGCGCCGGTCACCGAATCGCAAATCCTGATGCCGCGCCGCTTCGACGACCGCCGCCCGGACTTGTGGAGCGTGTTCAACCGCACGCAAGAGAACCTGACCAAAGGCGGCCTGTCCGGGCGCAGCGCCAACGGACGTCGCCAGACCACCCGACCCGTGCAGGGCCTTGAGTCCGACATTCGCCTGAACCGCGCCCTGTGGCTGCTGGCCGATGGCATGCGCGCCCTCAAAGCCTGACCGTTCCCCCGCCGGAGGGGCGGCTCCCCTCCATTCCCTTGTTTCACTTGATTGGAGAGTTACCATGAACGCCATCACCCAAACCGAAGCCCGTGCCATCCAAGCCCCCACGCTGGAAGCCGCCGATCCCACCAAGAACCTGATTCTGGTGCCGCTGTCGCGGCTGGCGCTGCGCCCCACGGACCGCAACGTGCGCAAGACCCCGCGCATGTCCATCCCCGAACTGGCCGCAAGCATCCAGCGTGTGGGCCTGCTGCAAAACCTGATCGTGATTCCTGCCGCCGATGGCGAGCATTACGAGGTGGTGGCCGGTGGCCGCAGGCTGGCCGCGTTGAAGCTGCTGGCGAAGAAACACCGCATCGCCAAGGATTGGGAGGTGCCTTGCCTGCAAGTGGCCGATGGCACGGCCCGCACGGCCAGCCTCACCGAGAACGTCCAGCGCGAAGCCATGCACCCCGCAGACCAGTTTGAAGCCTTCGCGGCGCTGGTGGCCGAAGGCCGGCCCATCGAGGACATTGCGGCGGATTTCAGCGTCACGCCGCTGGTGGTGCAGCGCCGATTGAAGCTAGCCAATGTCTCGCCGCGCTTGATGGCCGATTACCGGGCCGATGCCGTCACACTCGACCAGCTCATGGCGCTGGCCGTCACTGACGATCATGCTTCACAAGACGCCGCGTTCTACGATGCGCCACAGTGGCAGCGCAGTCCGTCCGCGCTGCGCGAACGCCTCACCGAGCGCGAGATTGATGCTTACCGGCATCCGCTGGTGCGATTCGTGGGGCTGGACAGCTACGAAACCGCAGGCGGCGGGATTCGCCGCGATCTGTTCGCGGAAGGCGATGCGGGCGTGTACCTCAGCGATGCGGCCTTGCTGGAACGGCTGGCGCAAGACAAGCTGGCGGGTATCGCCGCCGAGGTGAAGGCCGAAGGCTGGGCATGGGTGGATGCAGCGCCCGCCGCCCCCTATGCCGACCTGCAAGCTTTTCAACGCGCCCCGAGGGAGCGGCGCACGCCGAGCAAGCGCGATGCCGTGCGCATCGAGAAGCTGCAAGCCAAGATGCAGGAGGTGGCCGAGGCCATCGATGCCGCGATGGACGCCGACGACGAGGACAAGGCCGAAGCCTTGCAGGAAGACGGCGAGCGCCTGGGCCAGCAGTTGCAGGCACTGGAAGATGGTTTGCTGGGCTATGCCGTGAACGTGCGAGCCGCAGCCGGTGCCATCGTCACCATCGACCGCAACGGCGAGGCCGTGATTCATCGCGGGCTGCTGCGTGAGGCCGAGGCGAAGGCGCTGCGGACGCTGGAAAAACTGCGCCAGGGTTTCAGCGGCGCGGATGCCGCGAACGATGACGAAGGCGAGGAAGGCGAAGCACCCAAGGCCGCAGCGATTTCCGGCCGGCTGGCCCAGCGCCTGAGCGCCCACCGCACCGCCGCGCTGCAAATCGAAGTGGCACGGCATCCGCAAGTGGCGCTGGTCGCGCTGGTGCATGGCATGGTGCAGACCGTCTTGCAGAGTCGTTATTACGGCCACGATCTGCCGCTGGGCGTGCGCCTCACGGTGCAAGACCGGTTGGAAGGCATAGCTTCGGACTGGCCGGAATCGCCTGCCGCCGTGGCTCTGCGCGAACTGCAGCGCGCTTGGGGCGGCAAGCTGCCCGAGGACAGCATCGAACTGTTCGCCGCGCTGCTGGTGATGGAACAGGGCGAACTGGTCAAGCTGCTGGCCGTGTGCGTGGCTTCGACGGTGGACGTGGTGACGCCGCGTGCCACGGTGCGGCAGCCCGGCGCGGAACTGGCGCAGGCCGTGGGCCTCGATATGGCCGCATGGTGGCAACCCACCGCCGAAGGCTACTTCAAGCACGTTCCGAAGGCGGCGGTTCTGCAAGCCGTGGGCGAGTTCGCACCCGAGAGTGTCAACCGGCTGGCGAAGCTCAAGAAGGCCGACATTGCCAGCGAGGCCGAACGGCTGGTGAACGGTACAGGCTGGATGCCTGCCATATTCAAGACGACAGACGCGCCCGAGGAAGGCCCGCAGGATGCGGAGCAGGACGGCGCGGCCGTGGCGGCGGATGAACCCGCCGAGGTTTTGGCCGCTTGACCCGTGCCGAAAGTGAGCGCCCCGGCTTCGACCGGGGCGCTTCGCGTGGAAGGAGAACCGCCCATGACCCGCACCACCACCAGCCGCCCGCGCATGGCGGCGATCTACGCTCCCGGCGCGGTACGCGCCCGCCGCTGGCACGGCGATGGCGACGTGCGCGGCTACCGTCCGCCCTCGGGCTGGACGGCCCGCGCCGACCTCACCGACATTCACCCCATCACGGACCGCGCCTTGCTGCGTGCCGTGTGGTGGATTATCGAAACAAAGGAATGACGCCAGCACCGGCCCCAGCGCGAAACGCTGGGGCCGGTGGATTCAAAAATCCGGGCGCGGCAGCGGCCGCACCCGGTGTCGAAGCCCAACAGCCTCAACCACCACGCCGTCGTTTTCGCAGGATTCGGGCGGTGGCGTTGAAATGCGCAAGCGGCCTGCCCATGCAGCGCACCAGTCAGATTGCTGCCATATAACTGGCGTCCATTATGTGTTGCAACTTGAGCACCCCCGCTGCATTTGCACAGGCGGGCACTTGACCGATCCGTAGGAGCAGAAAACGCAGCAGTCTCCCGCCTTCGGCCGCAGCAACGTATTGCACTGCTCGCACTCGTAGAAGAACTGGCAGGCATCGGTCGGCATGGTCTCATGCCTGGCATGGCCGCAGTGCGGGCAGGTCAGCACCGACTCCAGTGTGGGCGTGTCGGTTGTCATTTTCGCTCCGTCGCAGGGTAGCCCGCGTCGGTAGTCGCCTTGACGAGTGTCGAGACCTGGGCCTGGTCTGCATCGAACGTGATGGTCGCCGTCTTCTTGGCGAAGTCGATCCTGATCTGGCTGACGCCAGGCAATCGCTCCAGGGACTTCTTCACCGTGATCGGGCACAGCTCGCAGGTCATGTTCTGCACATGGAGCGTGGCCGTCTGCGGCGTTGTGGCCAGGGCAGCGAACGGCGACAGTGCCACGAGCAGCGATGCGACTGATTTACGCATGAGGGCTCCTTCAGAGAAACAAGGGTGCCAGCCAGGGCACCGACAACAAGGCGAGAAGCACCAGCGCGACGATCCAGAAGATCAGCCGCTGGTGTTTGAGAACGCTCGATTGGGAGCAGGTGGTGCCGGGCTCGCAGACCGGCTGTTGAAAGTACAGACGCCGAAACGCCAAGCCCAAGAACAAAACTGTCGCCGCAATGAACCAAGGCCGCAGCGGCTCCAGCGCGGTGAGACTGGCGATCCAGGCGCCACCGATGCCCATCATCAGCAGTACCAGCGGCACCACACAGCACACCGAGGCGCCGATGGCAGCCAGCGCCCCGGCGGCGAGCGAATTCTTGAACTTGAAGGTGGGCATGGGCGAGCGTGAACGTCTTCGACACTTACCAATCTAAACTCCGTACCATGCTACGGAGTCAAGGGGGTCGAGCAATGAGCGAGCTGACGATAGGAGGACTGGCCGACGAGGCCGGCGTGAATGTCGAGACCATTCGCTACTACCAGCGGCGTGGGTTGATGTCGGAGCCGGACAAGCCGACCCATGGATATCGCCGCTACGACGCCACCACGGTCAAGCGCGTGCGTTTCATCAAGCGGGCGCAGGCATTGGGCTTCACGTTGGAAGAGATCGTCGGCCTGCTCGAACTCGATGAGGCCCATGCCTGTGCCGAAACGCATGAATTGGCTGCGCACAAGCTGGAGGCTATTGAAACCAAGCTGGCCGATTTGGCGGCGATGCGCAAGGCACTCATGACCCTGCTGCGCCAGTGCGATGCGGGTGCGATGAAGGGCAACTGCCCAATCATCCACGCTCTGGGAGCAGACTGAAGCCCGCGAAGATTCGATTTCGGGAGTGTCAGGATTTCTGTGTGTGAGGCTGTTGAATCCGTCACTCAATCGTGAGGCGGCTTGGTGATCTTACTGGCCCGATCTGGTAAATCGGTCCTCGTAGAGGATCGCAAATTGGTTCATCGCTGATTTCCAGTGGTTGGCCGCCCGCCCCCAGTCCGCGGTGATGTTGCGCAGCGCCAGCCAGATCAGCTTGGTGGCCGCCTCGTCGCTGGGGAAGTGGCCGCGCGTTTTGATGATCTTGCGCAGCCGTGCGTTCACGCTCTCGATGGCGTTGGTGGTGTAGATCACGCGCCGCACCTCGGGCGGGAAGGCGAAGAACGGGATGACCTTGTCCCAGGCCCGGCGCCAGGCGCTGACCACGGTCGGGAACCGCTGCCCCCAGGGGCCGGCCGCAAACGCATCCAACTCGGCCTCGGCCGCCTCGGCGCTCACCGCGGTGTAGATGGGTTTGATGGCTGCGGCCAGCGCCTTGCGGTCTTTCCATGACGCAAAGTCCAGGCCACCCCGGATCAGGTGCACGATGCAGGTCTGCAGCGTCGTCGCCGGGAACACTGCGCCCAGCGCCTCTGGCATGCCCTTGAGGCCGTCGGTGACGGCAATCAGGATGTCCTGCACCCCGCGCGTCTTCAGATCGTTGAAGACCTTCATCCAGAACTTCGCCCCCTCGGTGTTCTCGATCCAGATTCCCAGGATGTCGCGCGAGCCGTCAGGCAGTACGCCCAGCGCCAGGTAGACGGCCTTGGAGCGCACCACCGCATCCTCGCGAATCTTGACCCGCAGCGCATCGAAGAACACCACCGGGTACATCGCCTCCAGCGGCCGTGTCTGCCAGGCCGTGACCTCGCCCATCACCTCATCGGTGACACGGCTGATGAGCTCGGGCGAGACGTCCACCGAGTACATCTCAGCCAGGAAACCCTGGATCTCGCGCACCGTCATGCCGCGTGCGTACATGGCGATGATCTTGTCGTCGAAACCCGTAAAGCGCCGCTCGTGCTTGCCAATGAGCTGCGGCTCGAAGCTGCCTTCGCGATCGCGTGGGACATCGATGCGCAGCGCCCCCACATCGGTCAGTACGGTCTTGGTGCTCTTGCCGTTGCGGTGGTTGGCTGATCCGCCTGTGGGCTTGGCTTGGCCGGGCGCATAGCCTAGGTGATGACTCATCTCGGCGCCCAGCGCCCTCTCAAGAATTGACTTCTTGAACTGATCGAACAGCCCTTGGACTTGGCCCGGCGTCATGGGCCCGGTCACCAACTGGTCAAGCAGCTCGGCCGGGATGTGAAATTGCGGCTGTGCCGCCTGGTCCGCCAAAGCGGTGGGTTTGGTCTTGCGTGGCATTCATGCTCCTTGTCGACATGCTATGCCTCACATACAAAATTTCTGACAAGCTCTCGATTTCTGCTCGCTTACCGGGGCTGCGCTGATCGTGGGGCTTTGGCTCCTTCTTGTCGCACCAGTGAAATGAGCTTCAGATGCCCATCGCCAAGACCCAGCCCGCCAGCCCGGCCAGCAGCACCACGAGCGCTGGCGGTACCCGCCCCACCGTCAGCAGCCCGAACGAAAGCAACGCCAGCCCAAAATCCGCCTTGCCGTAGATTGCACTCGTCCACACCGGGTCATACAGAGCCGACACCAGGATGCCGACCACGCCGGCGTTGATGCCGGCCATGGCCGTCTGGATGCCCGCGCGGTGGCGCAGTCCATCCCAGAACGGCAGCGCGCCGACCAACATGAAGAAGGCGGGGAGAAAAATGGTGCCCAGCAGCGCCAGGCCACCGATCCAGCCATGCAGCGGCCCCTGTGCAATGGCGCCGAGATAGGCCGAGAACGTGAACAGCGGCCCTGGCACGGCCTGCGCCGCACCGTAGCCGGCCAGGAAGTCGGCATTGCCGACAATACCGCTGGGCACCACGGTGGCCTGCAGCAGCGGCAGCACGACGTGCCCACCGCCGAAGACCAGCGCGCCGGAGCGATACACCCCTTCCAGCAGCGCTATCGTGGACGAGCCCGTGGCGGCAGCCCACAGGGGCAGCCCGACGAGCGGTGCGGCGAACAACAGCAGCGCAACGATGCCCAGCTTGCGCGAGACTGGGTAGCTGTGGGCTTGGCCACCGCCGGGCTGTGCGATCTTCAAGCCCCACCAGCCCAGCAATCCCGCCACCGCGATGGCGGCGATCTGTCCCGCAGCGGAGGGCAGGATCATGGTCAGCAGTGCCGCCAGAATGGCCAGAGCGGCACGCGGACGATCCGGGCACAACGACTTGGCCATTCCCCACACGGCTTGCGCCACGATGGCCACGGCCACAACTTTGAGCCCATGCACCCACCCGGACTGGGCCAGCCCCTGGTACTCGGCGATGCCGAAGGCAAACAGGATCAGCGCAATCGCTGATGGCAACGTGAATCCTGCCCAGGCTGCCAGCAATCCCGGCCAGCCCGCGCGGCCCAGCCCCAGCGCCATGCCCACCTGGCTGCTGGCCGGCCCCGGCAGGAACTGGCATAGGGCGACCAGATCGGAGTAGCTGCGGTCATCCAGCCAGCGGCGGCGTTCGACGAACTCCGAGCGGAAGTAGCCCAGGTGCGCGATCGGCCCGCCGAAGGAGGTCAACCCTAGCTTGAGGAAGGCGCCAAAGACCTCGACCGGTGTGCCACGTGCGGCAGCGGTATCCCGTTGGATGGTGTTGGGGAGGTTTGTCATTTGTGCATTGCCTCCCCGGTGAACTCCCGGATGCGTTCTTTGGCGAGTGCCAAGCCTTCCTTGCCCTTGGGCGTGATTGAGTAGAGCTTGCGAACGGTGCGCCCCTCACGCTCCTGGCGCGACACGAGATAGCCATCGCGCTCCATCTTGTGCAGCATCGGGTACAGCGTTCCTGGAGAGAGGCGGTAGCCGTGGTGGGCCAGCTCGTCGATCATCCATTGCCCGTAGACCTCCTGTTCGGCCGCGTGGTGCAGCGCGTGCAGGCGGATCAGCCCCGACAGCAGGTCGTGGTGCTCCATGGCGCGCGGTGTTGGTTTTTCTTTCATATCGAATTACGATAACGAAATTCGATAATATCACTTGCATGGGCGCTCAATGTTGTCGGTGCGCTGTCATGCCGGGGGGATGAGCCTGACCGTACGCGCTTGGGAGACTTGACTTTTCAAGACAGTTGCTCACGCCTTCGCCCCTGCAGCGCTGCGCGCTTGACTTGCCTCCGGGAGATTGGCTCAAGGCCCATCCCCGCCGCGCTGTGCCTGGCGTTCCTGCAGCAGCGTCGATCGGTTACGCCGGCTCGGTCAGGCCCAGGTCTTACATGCGCTAATGGCTATGCCGGTGATGCACATCGGGGAAATGCGGATGGCTGTGCGTGATGGGCGCATGCCGGTGCGGATGCGAATGTGGCTCCACGCCGTCCCACGGGAAGTCGTGTGCATGGCGATGGTGTTCGTCATGCACATGTCGATGGGTGTGATCCAGCGGCTCATGCGTGTGCAGGTGTTCGTGCCGCTCGGTCAGGTGCAGCCAGACGCCGGCGCCCATCAGCGCGGCCGCCAGCCAGAACGCCATCGTGCTCGACTCGTGGAAGCCGGCGATGGCAATGACTGCGCCGATGAAGGGCGCGGTGGAAAAGTACGCCCCTGTGCGCGCGGAGCCGAGGCCGCGCAGCGCCAGCACGAATAGCACCAGACTGACTCCGTAGCCTGCCAGCCCGACGCTCATGGCCTGGGCCATGCGCGGCCAGGCGGGCAGCGTGGCGCCCAGCGCCATCGCCAGCGCAAGGTTGGTGATGCCGGCCACCAGCCCCTTGGTGCCCGCGATGAAAACGGCATCGGCGGCCGATACCTTGCGCGTCAGGTTGTTGTCCACTGCCCAGCATAGGCAGGCGCCCGCCACGGCGAGACTGCCGAGCGTGCTGCTTGATGGCGTGTCGCCGTGGCGCGGCCACGCCAGCAGCAGGCCGCCCGCCACGATGAAGAGCATGCCCAGCACGATGCGCCGGTCGGCGTTCTCGCGGAACACCACCCACGCCAGCACCGCCGTCAGCACCGATTCCAGATTGAGCAACAGCGACGCATCGGCCGCCGAGGTATGGGCCAGACCCATCATGAGCAGCACGGGGCCGAGCACGCCACCGCTGGCGATGGCGCCGAGCAGCCAGGGCCAGTCCCGTGCAGGCAGGCCGGGCGCGGCGAAGCCGCGATCCCTGATGAGGCGCACCAGCCACAGGCCGATGCCGCTGCCCAGGTACAACAGGCCGGCGAGCAGGATCGGAGCAATGTCGCCCGCAAGCTGCTTGGCGAAAGGTGTGCTGGCGCCGAACAGCAGCGCGGCCCCCAGAGCCGCGAGGATCGAGGGATGGCCCATCATGGATCAGCCGATGAATCAGTCGTCGAAAATGTCACCTTACACCGGATTCAATGGTTGCAATTCCAGTGAGCGGCCGATTGCAAAGGGCGGGCCGGCGCACGCGCCGCCGGGCTTTCGGGCTGCGCCCCGTGCCGTCTTCGTTGTCACGGCCATTCGGCGTCAATCCCTCCCGCCTTCGCGCCTGCGGCGCTGCGCGCTTTGCTTGCCTCCAGGGGATCGGCGCAAGGCCCATCCCCGCCGCGCGATGCTTGGCGCCCCTGGGGGAGAACCGAACCGGCTCGCGCTGGATCGGCCAGGCCAGCGCCCCACCACTCGGGCAGGACTTGGCGGATACGCCGGGGCTTGCTGTCGCAGGTTGCATAAATACGTGCCGCCCTCGACGCTGGCGGTTCGTTGTCTGGTCGTCACGAAGGACGGTTCTCGCGGATTCACGGATATGGCCACCCGGCCTTGCTTTGGAGTTCCTAACCACGCCTCAAGCATGGCCGCCGCACGGTGCAGGGTGCGTTGCCGCCAGTCGTTGGGGATTGGCCTTGCCCGAGTCAGAGGGCGTGCCGTTGGAGTCGTTGTGCGGGGATGCCGAGCTGGCCATGCCTCCTTTCGGAGCTGGATCGGCCCATGGCGTTCTTGTGTTGTTGTGAATCCTGGCGGTGGCGCGGGCTTCATGTCTGCAACCTTCCAGCCCAAATAATTTCCCCTGTGCTGCGCACATTCCTCGCGGGACAAATTATTGGGGCTTGCAGGTGCTTCACTGTGTTGCGCCCGCAAGCGGTGCAGCCCGCCCGTCCCCCGCCGGTCGGATCACAACAAGGACGCGATGGGCGCGAACCTTGTTCAACCGTAAGGAGATTCATCATGGCAACCATCGGCACCTTCACCGCGGACAAAGACGGCTTCACCGGCACGCTGCGCACCCTGACCCTCAACATCAAGGCCAAGCTGGTTCCCAACGACAAGGGGGACAACGAGCACGCCCCGGATTTCCGCGTGCAGGCGGCAGGCTTCGACATCGGCGCGGCATGGAAAAAGGTCAGCAAGGCCGAACGGCCCTACGTGTCCGTGACCCTCGACGACCCTTCGTTTCCGGCCACGGTCTATGCCCGGCTGATCGAGGAGGAAGACGGCACGCACACGCTGATCTGGTCGCGCAGCAAACCCCAGGCGGCCTGACGGCCGCCCAGCGCCCCGCCCGAGCGGCGGGGCGCAGTGCTGCTTTCGCAGCACGGCATGAAGGCAACATCGTCACTGGAGCGTTGTCCGTGTCGGCCTGCTTCCAAATGCGTTGAGACTATGACGACAAGGACAGTATGGCGTGCCTGTGCTTTGCGCCGTCGGGCTTTCGGGCTGGGCCCCGTGCCGGCTGCGCTGTCACGGCCATTCGGCTTCAATCCCTCACGCCTTCGCGCCTGCGGCGCTGCGCGCTTTGCTTGCCTCCAGGGGAAAGCCTTGCGGCTATCCCCGCCGCGCGAAGCTTGGCGCCCCTCGACGCCGCCGAACCGGCTTGCGCCGGATCGGCCAGGCCAGCGGCTACGAGAGATTCCCTGCGAGTTGGCCTTCGGTCTGGCTCATCAGCACCGCTGTGCTGCATTCGAGCGCGCCGGCGATCTTGAAGATGATCGCGAGCGTAGGCATATGCTCGCCGCGCTCGATCTTGCCCATGTGCGAACGCTCGATCCCGGCCTGGTGCGCCAGTGATTCCTGCGCAATTCCGCGCTCCATCCGCAGCGCACGCACCGCCGCGCCGAAGGCGTGAGCCAACTCGGCGTCATGGGTGGTGGAGCCAGCCGGTCGGCCGCGCTGAACGGATCGCTTCTGCATAGACAGAAGCGTCGAGTCGCAGCACAATTAAAACCACGTTATCTTTAACTCATTCGCCGCAGCCTCGCTGCTTTGTGCTTCTACAGAAATCCGCATTTGCCGTTCTCGACGAAAGCGCCGATCCATGGAATCACAATCGTGCTTCTCCACAAATCCGCTGATGCGGCTTGCCACCTTCACGCTTTGGCGGATTCGTGCGGCCTGAAGGAAACACCGTGAACCGGCTCACCTCCGATGACGAGCGTGCACAGTTGCTGGCCCACGGGAAGGCCCGCGCCGCTGGCAAAAACATCGATCCGATGCCCGTGGTTCGGCTGTTCACGCCGGACGCGCACGTCACCTGGTTGCTGGCGGCGCTCGATCCCGCTGATGGCGACACCGCCTGGGGTCTTATCGACCTGAGTATCGGGATGCCGGCGCAAGGCACCGTCAAGCTGTCCGAGCTGGCCGGCATTGTCGGGCCGCGCCAGCAGCCTGTGATGCGTGACCTCTACTTCCGTCCCACGCGCACGCTGTCGGAATACACCCGGCTGGCCGAGCGTGATGGAGCCATCCCGGACTGAATTCGGCTTACTGTGACTTTTTCAGTCTGATGTCATGCCGTGCGGGTCTCAATCGGGATTCTTGCGGCATAGCCGCTCCAGTTTGATCCAAATAGCCATGATGCCCGGAGCGGGCTGCGATAGCTTGGTCTGTACGGCGTCCCATGGTCGGGACACTGCCGCCGCGGCAACCGCAACACATCGGAGCCAGTCAGACAGATCCATCCACCTTCTCAACCCATGATGTTTCGACGGCGGCGATGTAGCGCGTAGTTCTGCCGTGGCGGCGATTCCTGTTCGCAGGAGGAGGCGTCATGGTCGATCCTCACCACGTCGCGCATTGGTATCCGACCGCTGCGTACCTGTATGTCCTTTGGCTGGATGCGCTCGCGCTCGCCTGGGAGTATCTGCGCAGGCATCCCGACTACCGGCTCGACTGGCTGCGCCATCGCCGCCGGCCGCGGGCGGCGCAGCAGGCGGCGCGGCGCTGGGGCTTGCGCCTGCTGGAAGATCCGGCACTGGATGCGCGCGACGCGCAACCGGCCTGGCTGCCCGGCCACGATGCCGTGGTGCAGCTCTACCCGGATGCCGATCCGCCCATAGATGCCGAACGTTTCACACTCTGGCGCATCCCCGGCCACAAGCAACTGCTGCACGACGGCAAGGGGTTGATGCTGATCGCGCGAAGCCCCGGCCATTGGCAGCGCTTCGTGCTGGCACCCGGCCTGGTAGACGGCATGGCCGTGGCCTATGCCTATCGCGGTCGCGGGGTCACGCATGCGCCCGACACGCCCGCGCCAATGGCCCGGCCCAGGCCGCCCCCCGCCGTACTGCTGGAACTGCACACCCTGCATGCACTCGACGCCACCCTGGCGGGCGCATCCTTGCGCGAGGTCGGCGAAGGGCTGTTCGGTGCCGACGCCGTGGCCGATTGGTACAGCGACGGCGGCCTGCGCTCCAAGGTGCGCCGCCTGGTGCGGCGCGGCGATGCGCTGATGCGCGGCGGCTATCGCCGCCTAGCACAACTGCCCCCGCTTGAGAAGGGTCGTTTTGAAGGCGACGCAAAACGACCCTGAGCAGAGGGGCCTCGTTTTCTGAGACTGCCTCCATCCGGTTGCGCTGTGTGGCCGGGCGTTTTCAACCGATGGAGGTTCACACTATGCGTCCCGCTCCCTTGCGGCCTGCCGCCGCTGTCTCGACCGCTGCCGCGCAGCCCCAACGCTATCTCACCAACGACGAAGCCGCCGACTACCTGCGCCTGTCGCCGCGCACGCTGGAAAAGCAACGCGTGATCGGCGGCGGCCCGCGTTTTCGCAAGTTCGGCCGGCGTGTCATGTACGCCGTGGCCGATCTCGATACCTGGGCGGCCGACCGCAGTTTCGAGACGACTTCCGATCCCGAATACGCCGAGCAGCACTCGGCCGACAGCCGTGCGCGCTGATCGGCGGCGCGCGGGTGGCCTCCGCCGTGTCCAAACCGTCGCAGGAGCGCGAACAGCTCGACCTGTTCCGCGCCTTGCCCGGCGACATGGCGCCGCGCGACAGCCAGGACTTGATGGCCTATCCGTTCTTCTCGCTCGGCAAGTCGAAGCGAGTCAAGCCCATCGACTTCCGTGCTGGCAACGTGACGATCCGCGTGGAAGGCACGCAGGAGCACGGCATCGCCACGATTTGGGATGCGGACATTCTCATTTGGGCGGCCTCGCAGATCGTGGAAGCCAAGGACGCAGGCTTGCGGCCGTCGCGGCTGATGCGCGCCACGCCCTACGAGATCCTGCGCTTCATCGGGCGCGGCAAGTCGCTGCGCGACTACCAGCGCCTCAAGGCCGCGCTGGATCGCCTGCAATCGACCACGGTGGCCACCTCCATCCGCGAGACGACGGGGCGGCGCCTGCATCGCTTTTCGTGGATCAACGAGTGGAAGGAACTGGCCGATGCCAGCGGCACGCCGCTGGGCATCGAGCTGATCCTGCCGGATTGGTTCTATGCGGGCGTGTTCGATGCGGCCCTGGTGCTGACCATCGACCCGGCGTACTTCCGGCTGACCGGCGGCATCGAGCGGTGGCTGTACCGCCTGGTGCGCAAGCACGGCGGCAGGCAGGCGCACGGCTGGCAGTTCGACTTTCGCTACCTGCACCAGAAATCCGGCAGCACCGCGAAGCCCTACGACTTCGCCTGCGACCTGCGCGCGCTCGTCGCGCGGCAGTCGCTGCCCGGCTACGTCCTGGGTATCGAGCGGATGTCGGACAACGGCATGGAGCTGCTGACCTTCCGGCCCGTGCCGCAAACGGCACGGGGATAACTCCGGGAGAGCCTGTGGATGGTGTCGTGCTATCAGGCGTGCGGAGTATCGTGCTATCGGGCGTGGGACTATCGTGCTATCAGGCGTGCCGATCGGCCGCAAACCCGCGCCAGCATTGGGTTTGCGCGCCCTCTAACTTCCCTAACTTAATTTCTCTAACTTTTAGTAGAGCAACGCCGCTGCGGTGGACAACCACCATGCGGCCAGAAACGGCAGGCAATCTCAGCCACCAGATAACAGGTTTTGCAGGCGAATCGAAGCAAGGCTTTCCAGCTTGGAGGGCCGCGCCATGATCGTCGCTCTGCTGAACCAAAAAGGCGGCGTGGGCAAGACCACGCCAGCACCACTGTGATCGGACGCGAGGCACGCGGCGCGCTCGCCGACCAGCCGCTTCCCGCGCTGCGCGCGGAAGTGCATCAACGCATCGTGTTCGCCGACAGCGTGGCCGCTGGCCGGCTTGCACGCGAGACGGCGCCTGACAGCGCCGCCGCGCTCGAAATCACCGCCCTGGTGGATGAACTGCTGCGGTGGCCGACATGACAGCAAAGCCGCCACCGAACAGCAAACGCGCAGCAAAGCGCGTCGGCATCGGCGCGCGTCCGCCTGCGAATCCGCACGCAGAAGCGTGGATTCGGCAGGGTGACGCCGATGCGCTGGGCAAGGGCGACTTCTACACCGCCCGCCTGACCCTCGACATCACGCCCGCCATGCGGGCGCGCATCAAGGTGTCGGCCTTCACGCAAGGCGTGACCGTGGCCGACCTGCTGCGCGGCCTGCTGGAGCGCGAGTTTTCAGAACACCGCAGGGAGAACACGCCATGAACGCATCCGCTTCGCTTGCCAATGTATCCATTGCCTTCGCGACCACCGCTGCGCTCGCAGCCCCTTCCGTCCAGTCTGCCAGCGCGCCGCTGACGCGCGTGGCGTTGGCCTATATCGAACCGCGCTTCAAGCTCTACCTGCGCTTCGGCGAACCTGCGCGCACGCGCCAGCTCGACCGCTGGCGGCGCTGCGCGGTGTTCCTGCCGGGCGCCATGTTCTGCCGCATCCGCTGGCAGGCCAACGACTACGGCACGATTCGCTGGCAGCTCATGGTGATGCAGGCTTGCACGCCGCTCGATGCGGCGCAGCGCATTCCCGGCGTGCAGCCGGGCGCGCGCCTGCTGCTGCACGCCGAGGGCGAGGATCAGGTGCGCGCCGTGTTGGAGCGCATCGACGCCATCGAGGCGCTAGGCATTGCGCCAGTCGCCGTCTCGCCCGCGTACTGGCGCACGCTTGCCAACCGGCTCGCCGCACGCTTGCCGCTGCCCGAATACACCGCCGAGCGGCACGCCGCCTGGCTGACCGGGAGGGCGCTGCCATGACGCTTCCATCCGCCGCTGCCGGTGCAACCAGCAGTCCGCCGCGTCCTCGCTCGCGCCTGCGCGCTCGACTCGTGCTGGCGGGCTTGTCCGCCTGTGGCCTCGCTGCGCTGGCCTGGGCGTCCTTCGTGCATCCGCTGCCGCGCCTGATCTACAACCCGTCCGACAGCGTGGCGGTCGGCTGGTATCGCGTCGATCCGCAGGGCCACGGCATTGACTCGCTGCCACGTCCTTTGTCCGTGGGCAGCATCGTCCTGACCACGCTGCCGCCAGACGCTGCCGCGCTGGCCGCGCAGCGCGGCTACCTGCCGGCGCGCGTGCCGTTGCTCAAGCGCGTGGGTGCCGTCACGCCGCAGGAGGTGTGTATCACTGGCCGCGTTGTCCGCATCGACGGCATGCCTTCGGCTGCCGTGCTGCCTGCCGACCGCTGGGGCCGGCCGCTGCCATCCTGGCAGCAATGCCGTCGCCTTGAACCCGGCGAACTGTTCCTGCTCAGTGTGACTAACCCGGCGTCGTTCGACAGCCGGTACTTCGGGCCGGTCAGCGCGTCCGCCGTGATCGGCGTCGCGCGACCGGTCTGGCTGGAGACACGGCCATGATGGGCGCCGATTCACTGCGCGTCATCGTGCTATCAGGCGTGCCAGTCCGGTGGCTTTCCACGTGTCGTCGCGCGTGCAGTGCGGGTGCATTCGCACCGCACCTCGCGCTGCCTTCGGCGCAGCCGTCCAACGTGCAGGCGTCTTGCCTCGAACGCGCCTGGGCTGCGGCCCTCATCGCGCTGGTCTGCGCGTTGGCCGGCGCGCTGGCTGCAAGCAGCGCAGCGCCGCCGGGCCGCCGACGCCCGGAGCGACAGCGAGGGGCAAAGGCGGAAGGCAAGACAAAAGGACGCGGCACTGGGCCGCGTCGAAATCCTGTCTGCACGTGGGGGTGGCGCGGCACGGAGCGGCTTTGCTGCCGTGCCGCGTGGGGCGCGAGGCCCGCGCCGATGCAGGCATGTCCGCGTGCTTCGCACGACCGCCTATGCCACAACTTCGGCCAGAACTTGCAGGGAGCGCAGCCATGACCGACCGCCGCGACGACGATTTCCGCGTGCGCCCCAGCGCCCCGAAGAACCGGGGCAAGGGCCAAGGCCAGAGCTTCGTTTCCAAGGTGCTCAGGCAGGCCGGCAAGGCCAGCAGCGGCAAGTCGGCGACGCGCCGTCCCGCCGCGTCCGGTGGCAACGGCCAGCACGCTGGCCAGCGACCCGGCTCGCGCCTCGGGCGCGGCCATACGGCGGCACGTTTCGCAGGCGCGAAGCTGACGCCCCTATCTCGGCGTGTGACCATCAAGACGCTGTTGGTCAACCAGCGCCAGGCCAGTCCGCAGTCGCTCGCCAAGCACCTGCGCTACATCGAGCGCGATGGCGTGGGGCGCGATGGCGAGCCGGGCCGGGCCTATGGGCCGCAGACCGATGCCGCCGATCTGGATGCCTTCAAGGAACGCTGCGCCGACGACCGGCACCATTTCCGCTTCATCGTCTCGCCCGAGGATGGGGCCGAGTTGGAAGATCTGCGTACCTACACGCGACACCTGATGAATCGAATGGAAGCCGACCTGGGCACGCGGCTGGAATGGGTGGCGGTCGATCACTGGAACACCGACAACCCGCACACCCACCTGATCGTGCGCGGGCGCGACGATACCGGCAAAGATCTCATCATCGCGGGCGATTACATCGCCGATGGCTTCCGGCATCGTGCGTCTGAGCTGGCGACCGAGTGGCTGGGGCCGCGCACCGAGCTGGAGATCCAGCAGACCTTGCAGTGTGAGGTGGAGCAGGAACGGTGGACGAGCCTGGATCGCACGCTGAAGCGCGAGCTTGGCGACGGCGGTCAAGTGCAGATTGAACGCTTCAACGAGCCGCGGCTGCAACGCCAGCGCCTATTGCTGATCGGCCGCCTGCAGCGTTTGCAACGTCTGGGCCTGGCCGATGAAGTGCAGCCCGGCACCTGGGCAGTCCATTCGGATGCGGAGAAGACCTTGCGCGCCCTGGGCGAGCGCGGCGACATCATCCGCACCATGCAGCGAGCCATGAATGGCGAGCCTCGCGAGCTGGCCGTATTCGAGCCGGGCGACGATGGTCGCAGGGTCATCGGCCGTGTGGCCGCCAAGGGGCTGGCTGACGAGCTGCGCGACCGGGGCTATTTGGTCATCGACGGGGTGGACGGCAAAGCCCACTATGTTGCGCTCAACGCCCGCGTCGAACTGGCGAACTATCCGACCGGCGCCGTGGTGGAGGTGAAGGGGTCGGCCGACATGCGCGCGGCCGATAAGAATATCGCGGCGCTGGCGAATGATGGCCTGTACCGCACCGACCACCACCTCGCCATCGCGCAGGGTCAGGCGGTGCCCGGACGCGACCCGCAGGAGGTCGTCGCGGCCCACGTCCGCCGGCTCGAAGCCCTGCGCCGCGCCGGCATTGTGGAGCGTGTCACCGAAGGTCTATGGAAGGTACCGGACGACCTGGCTGAGCAGGGCCGCCGCTACGACGCACAGCGCCTGGGCGGCGTGGCCGTGGAACTGAAATCGCACCTGCCCATCGAGCGGCAGGCCCGCGTGATCGGAGCCACCTGGCTCGACCAGCAACTGATCGGTGGCGGCTTAGGGCTGGGTGGCCTGGGCTTTGGTAGTGAGGTCAAGGACGCACTGCAGAAGCGGGTCGATTTCCTCGCCGAACAGGGACTGGTCGAGCGACGCGGCCAACGCGTCATCCTCGCCCGCAATCTGTTGAACACGCTGCGCAGCCGCGAACTGGCCCAGGTCGCGAAGGATATTGCCGCAGAAACTGGCCTAGAGCATCGCCCGGTGGCCGACGGCCGGCGCGTGGCGGGGATCTACAGGCGTTCCGTCATGCTTGCCAGCGGACGCTACGCCATGCTTGATGACGGCATGGGGTTCAGCCTGGTGCCGTGGAAGCCGGTGATCGAGCAGCGGCTGGGGCAGCAGATTGCGACGACTATGCGCGATGGCGTTGCGTCGTGGGATATGGGGCGGGGACGTGGGATGTCGATCAGATGAACTGAGCGAGAACATAACGTGCAGTCTCAAGCTGCAAGAGGGTTTTGTGCCCATTAATTTCGTCCTTTCTTGTTTCTGAATTCATCGAACACTCAGGTTCCGGCAAGATTCTTGCGGCAGTGCAGCGGCTGGGATGGGAACAAGGCCTCTGGCACCGAGATGCCAGAGGCCGAGGCAACGATCATGTGCACCGCTCAAATGGATGGAGCCGACTCTCTCGCCACTGTCGACAAGGGCGCTGAGTGCGCCGGTGTCGCGCGCCGCAGCAGCCGCATGGCATTGGCAATCACGATCAATACCGAGCCTTCGTGGAACAGCATGCCGGCGGCCATGGTCACCCCACCCATCAGCACACCGGTCAGCAGGAGGCCGACGGTCGCTAGAGCGATGACGATGTTCTGGCGGATGTTGGAGAGCGTGCGCCGCGCCAGCGAGATGGCCTCGGGCAGCTTGAGCAGGTCGTCGCCCATGAGCGCGATGTCGGCGGTCTCCACCGCCACGGCCGAGCCGGCTGCGCCCATGGCCACGCCGACGTCGGCGGTGGCCAGCGCTGGCGCGTCGTTGACGCCGTCGCCAACCATCGCGACGACGTGGCCGGCCCGCTGCAGGCGGGCGACGATGTCGAGCTTGTCCTCGGGCAGCAGCCCGGCGTGCACCTCGTCGATGCCGGTGGCGGCGGCGACGGCATCGGCCACCGGCTTCACGTCGCCGGTGAGCATGACGACCTTCTTCACGCCCGCCTTGTGCAGCGCGGCCACCATGGCGGCGGCGTCGCGCCGGATCTCGTCGGCCACGGCGATCACGCCCAGCACCTGGTCGTCCACGGCAACGATCATGGGCGTGCGCCCCTGGGTGGCGAGTTCGTGCGCCTGGCGGTCCGCGCCCACGGTATCGGCGACGCCGAACTGCTCCAGCAAGGCCAGGTTGCCGATCAGCACCCGCTTGCCATCGACGCGCGCGGTGATGCCCTTGCCGATCACGGGCTCGATGTGCTCGGGCAGCGCGGCCACCGGGATGCCGGCTTGCTCCGCCGCTTCCAGGATGGGCCGCGCCAGCGGGTGCTCGGAGCCGGCCTCGGCGCGCGCGGCCCAGGCCAGCACCTGGTTTTTGTCCACGCCCGGCGCCAGCGCCACCACGTCGGTGAGCTGCGGCCGGCCCTTGGTCAGCGTGCCGGTCTTGTCCACGGCCACGACGTCGATCTTGGCCGCGATCTCCAGGAACTCGCCGCCCTTGATCAGAATGCCGTCGCGTGCCGAGCGGCCAATGCCGGCGACGATGGACACGGGAATGGAGATCACCAGCGCCCCGGGGCAGGCCACCACCAGCAGGGTCAGGCCCAGCACCACGCTGCCGCTGATGAGGCCGGCCAGCAGCGCCAGCACGACGACGGCGGGGGTGTACCAGGATGAAAACCGGTCCATGAATTTCTGCGTGCGCGCCTTGGCGTCCTGCGCGTCTTCCACGCGGTGAATGATGCGCGCCAGCGTGGTGTCGGCGCCGATGCCGGTGGCCAGCACCTGCAGGAAGCCGCCGCGCGAGATGGTGCCGGCGAAGACGTGGTCGCCCTTGGACTTTTCCACCGGGATCGACTCGCCGGTGATCGATGCCTCGTCCAACGCGCCAGTGCCGGCGATCACCTCGCCATCGACCGGCACCTTGGCGCCGTTCTTGACCAGCACCACCTCGCCCATGGCGACGCTGGCGGCGGGGATTTCCACCTGCTCGCCCTTGCGCATGACGATGGCCGTGTCCGGCGCCACGGCAATCAGCTCGGCCAGCGCCGCGCGGGTCTTGTTCAGGGTGGCCGATTCCAGCGCGTGGCCGATGGCGAACAGGAAGGTGACGGCCGCCGCCTCCCAGTACTCGCCGATGACGAGGGCGCCGACGGCGGCGATGCTCACCAGCAGGTCGATGCTGATATGGCGCACGGCCAGCGCACGCACGGCGTTGCGCACGATGGGCGCGCCGGCGACGAAGGCGGCGGCGACCATCAGCCACTGGGCCGCCAGGGCAGCGCCGTAGCCCTTGGATGCGGTGAATGAAGCCAGGATCAGCAGGCCGGACAAGGCGGGAGTCGTCCAGCGGCCGTTGATCCATGCGTTGATCTTGTTCATGGGGTTGGCCTCCGAAGGTGGTCAAGCGGGACAGGGGCAGCCACCGCCGCCGGGCGCGGCGGTGTGCTGCTCGTGGAGTGAGCGGCGCGGGGGCCATGGTGGTGCGTCAGAACGCCGAGGCGCGCGCGGTGTAGCCCACCTTGGCGATGGCGGCGATGAGATCGTCCGCGCTGACGGTTTCGGGGTGGTGGTCGACTTCGATGCGCGCCGATGCGAAGTGCACCTTGACGTGGCTCACGCCCGCCATCGCGCCGACGCTTTTCTCGATCTTGGTCACGCAGGACGGGCAGGAAAAACCCTCGGCGCGCAAGGTGGTGCGGGTGTTGGTGTTGGTCATGGTTTTTTCCTTGTATGACGGTCTGGTTGAGGGATGCCTTCACTGTAGGCAGGCCCGCCGTATTGCTCCATGAGAAACGTCAATCAACAGCAGCCGACTTTGGCGCTGACTCAAACCATGCCGTCGCGCACTTGCTCCAAGCGCGCCGCATCGACGATGGCGACCCAGCGCCGGCCGGCGTCGATCCAGCCCTCGCGCTGCCACTGGCTGAGCAAGCGGCTGACCGATTCGGTGGCCGCGCCGGCCATGGCGGCCAGGTCCTCGCGCGCCAGCGGCACGTCCAGCAGCATGGCCTCGTTCCAGGGCTTGCCGACCTTGTCGGCAAGAACCAGCAGCAAGGCTGCCAGGCGCTGCTCCAGCGGCGCCCCGGCCAGCATGTGAATGGCGTGCTGCGACTGCGTCAGCCGGTGCGCCACGCCCTTGAGCGTGGCCACAGCGACTTGCGGAATTTCTTGCAGGATGGCGTCGTACTCAGGCGCATCCAGGCCCAGCAGGCAGGCCGGCGTCAAGGCGGTGGCGCTGTCGGCGTAGAACTGCTGGCCCAGCGCCGGCAGCGCGCCAAAGAAATCGCCTGGGGTGAGCAAGTCAATCAGCGACTGGCGCCCATCGGCCGCCAGCCGCGTGGTCTTGACGGCGCCGATCGCCACCACGTAAATGTGCGTCGCGGCATCGCCTTCCAGGTAGACGGGCTCCCCGGCCGCGAAGTTCTGGGCCTGGCAATGCCGGTTGACCTGCGCCAGTTGCCCGTCGTCGAGATCGGCAAAAAGAGGGACTTTGCGGCAAACGGCCATGCGCATGTCCAGCGAGCAGGCCGCCGGGTCCGGGTCTGGCATGGACAGGGGGATTTGGCGGCGTTTGTTTATGGCTTGTTTCATCGTGCTGTGGAATAAGTTCGCGGCGTCTTGAGCCGATCTGCCGGTGTTCCGGCCGGCGTCCAGATCCGGAGCTGGCAAGGGTTTTGCGGCAGCCGGTCAGCGGCTGTCTCTGGAGTTTGGGTCAAGTCGAGCCCGCCCCAGGCCCATGCGTGCCAGCGTCGTGTCGTGCATCAGGTAGTGATGCACCAGCGCCGCTGCAGCGTGTAGGCCGATCAGCCAGTACCCGAGTGTGCCGATTGCCTCGTGGACTTCTTTGAGGCCGCCTGCAAGCGCCTTGTCAGGCGCCATCAGCCCAGGCAGTTCGAGTCCGAACAAGGACACGGGCGCGCCCTTGGCGTTCAGGCTCAGATAGCCGAGAACGGGCGCCGCGATGAGCAGGCCGTAAAGCGCCCAGTGCATGACATGGGCCAAGCGGGACTGCCACGCGGGCGTACCGGCAAGCTCACTGGGTTGACCCAGCATCCACCGCAGCGGCAGCCGAACCAATACGACGACTGCGAAAACCAGGATGCCCAGGCTTTCATGCCAGCTCTTGGCCAGCGCCCGCTCGGCACTGCCCTTGGGCAGGCCATCGTGCAGCTCGATCAAGGCATAGACACCGACCATCAGCAGCAGCGTCAGCCAGTGCAGTGTGATGAGCGTTGGATGGTAGCGTTCAGTGGTTCTGGACATGAGGCTCTCAATGTGGATGCGGGCGTGAACGTGGCAGCCCGCGCTTTTGCAGGCGAGGCTGCCACGATGCCAACCCTCGTTCCGGTTCTGAAAAAGCAGCTGATGGATTCTTGCTGCCCCTGCTTGCAGCACCGTTTGTCAGCCGATGGATGCGTCGCGACCGGTTGGCTGCTGCGCCATAGCCACCCAACGCAGCCCATCGCCCTGGCTGAGGTAGTAGTGGCCGTCGGGACTGATCACCACCGCACGGGGTGCGATCGAGTCGAAGAAGTACTGCCAGCCAAACCCGGGCATGCCGGCCTGGGCCTGGTTGGCGATGGCCTGCCAGGGCGCCGTTGCCGTTTCCGCCGCTGGTTGGGCTGCGGCGATCCAGCGCAGCCCCTTGCCGCGGCTCAAGTAGTAATGGCCATCAGGGCTGATGACGACGGCGCGCGCTGCCTGCGGGTTGAAGAAATACTGCCAGCCATGTCCGGGCGAGCCTGCCTCGGCCGAGTTGGGAATGGCCTGCCAGGGTGCGTTCAGCGCTTCGATGCGCTCGGCGCGGCTGGCGTGGCGCTGCGTGCGATCGGAATGATCGCCGGCCAGGGCGGTGTTGCCCAGCAGGGCCGCGGCGATGCCGATGGAGGCGATGGTGGTGGCGACTTGCATGACGTTCTCCTTGAGTTGCAATGCAGTCACGATCGACTGTGGCTGCAGTCTGCGCGGGTGTGGGTGAACCGGTGCTGAACAGCCTCTTCACCCGCCGTTCATGCCGTACCCGCCGATGCGGCAGCGGCGAAGCGGCCCGAGCCCAACTCGACCAGCGCCTCGCCCCGGCGCAGCAGCCACAAGGCATCCAGGCCGTGCCGATGCGCCAAGGCCAGGCCCTGGCCCGAGCCCGCCACCAGCAAGGCGGTGGCCCAGGCGTCGGCGTCCATGCAACGGGGCGCCAGCACGGTGACGCTGGCGACGCCGTTGTTCACCGGCTTGCCGCTGCGCCCGTCCATGCTGTGCGCCAGGCGTGCCTGGCCCACCTGGACGAAGTGCCGGTAATCGCCCGACGTGGCCACGGCCAGGTCCTGCAGCTCGATCACCCCGTGCGCGGCGCGCAGGCCTGCACGCGGGCTCTCCAGCGCCACCGCCCAGGGCGCGCCGCTGGCCTGGGGGCCGATGGCGCGCAGCTCGCCGTCCAGTGCGACCAGGGCGTGGCACACGCCGTGTCCGGTGAGCACGGCACACATACGATCCACGGCATAGCCTTTGGCGATGCCGCACAAATCGAGCTGCAGTGGCGAGTGCTTGCGCGCCAGGCCGGCGGCCAAGTCCAGCTCAAGGGCTTGCGGTGTCGGCAGGCGTTTGGCATTGCGCGCGGCGCGGATGGCCTCGGCGTCCGGCGTGTCGCATGCCGCGCCAAAGCCCCAGGCATCGACCAGTGCGCCGACGGCGGGATCAAACGCTCCGTCGCTCAGGCGGCAGACTTCGAGCGCGCGGGCCAGCACCTCAAGGATCTGCGCCGGCAGTGCCAGCCAATCGCCTACCGGCGCACGGTTGAGCTGATTCAGTGCGCTTTCCGGCTGCCAGGGCGACATCTGGGCATCGACTTGTTCGACCGCTTCGGCCAGCGCCTGGCACAGTGCGTTCGTGTCCAGCACAGGCGGCACATCGCAGCTCACGGCCCAGCGCGTGGCCATGGTCGGCCCGTGCAGTTGCAGCCGGTGCAAGGGCTCAGAACAGGTCTTCGGCATAGCGCCCCTTGGCCTTCAGTGCGTTCACGTCAAGGCCCAGCGGCGCCAGCAGCGCATCGAGCACCTCGCCCACGCCCTGGGCCATGGGGCGGCTGCCGCACACGCGCACCGCGGCGCCGGCGGCCAGCAATTTGCGCAGGCGTTCGGCGTCGCGTTGCAGGATTTCCTGCACGTAGCCGCCGCCGGGCACGCGCGAGAAGATGGTGTTGACGCTGGCCACGCGCTGCTCGGCCTGCCAGCGCGCGATCTCGGAGCCGAAGTAGTAGTCGGTGGCCGGGTCGCGCGCGCCGAAGTACAGGTGCATCGGCGTGCGCTCGTCGTTGCGCCGAATGAAGCCTGCCAGCGGTGCCACGCCGGTGCCAGCGCCGATCAGCAGCACGCTCGGCGGTCGACCGCTGAGGGTAAAGCCCGGGTTGGCACGGATGAAGGCCTGCGTGCTGTCGCCCGGCTTGAGCCCCAGCAGGTGCGCCGAGCACACGCCGCCGGGCCACTGGCGCACGCAGATTTCCAGAAAGCCGTCGGCGCTGCCCGACGCCAGCGAGTAATAGCGCGCCACCGCGTTCCCCGGTGGCACGATACCTACCAGGTCGCCCGCCTCGAAGCGGCCCAGGCCGCAGCCGAGCAGACGCGCAAACCACGGCTGGCGCGGCCAGGCAAAGCGCAGGATGGCCGTGGGCCGATCGGCCTGGCCGGGGTAGTCGCGCCGCTCGACGAGCGTCAGCGCGGTGGTGGCGGGCAGACGGGGTCGGTAATCGATCGCCAGCGGCTGGCCCAGGGCCTGCGCCAGTGCCTCGCCCCAGCGGGCGAACTGCTGCGCCGACTGCTGGTGGATCAGCTCCAGCGGCAGTAGGCTCGCATGCCCCTGGGCACGCAGCGCCTGCTCGACGGCCTGTGCATAGGCGCAGAACGCCGGGTATTGGCGATCGCCAAAACCCAGCACCGTCACCGGCACGCCGCTGCCGCCCTGCGCGGCAATGCGCTCCAGCGCATGACACGCATGCGCCGGCGGCTGGCCATCGCCATGCGTGGCCGCCAGGATGAAGACCTGCTGCGCCGTGGGCGTGATCTGGAAGTGCTCCAGTGCGCTGCTGTGCACGCGCCGCCCGGCGCGTACCAGCGCGGCATGCAAGGCCTGGGCAAAGCCCCAGGTGCTGCCGCCCTCGCTGGCGACGAAGATCAGCACCTCGGCCTGCTGCAGGCGGGAGTTGTCGGCGATGTGCACCGCGTTGCGGCGCCCCTGCCACCAGATCAGCACGCCGCTCGCCCAGAACAGCAGCACGCAGAGGCCCGCGAGGCCCATCACCACGGCCCACGGCCAGGCGCTCTCGCCGGTGTGCAGCACGCGGGCCCAGTCGTCCAGCCGCTGCGCCAACGTCGCCTCCTGCCAGGCCAAGGTATCGCCGCTGTGGCGGTCAATCCAGCCTTGGCCGCGCGTGGTCGCCACCTGCCAGGTGTCGGTGGGGTCGCCCGCATCGGGGAGGTTGACGCGGTGCAGATCGCCGACGCCGAGGTCGCGCAGCAGCGGTAGCTGCGCCGGCGCCAGGTCGGCCCCCGTGCTGGCGCTGGAAACAACGTCGGGCTCGGGCCCGGCTTCCAGTTCGAGCAGGCCGAGTGTCGAGGCGCTCATGGTCAGCGCCGTGATCGAGGACAGCAGCAGCAGGGCCAGCACCACCCGGCCCGCCAGTACGTGCAGGCGCTGCGCCAGGGTGCCGCGCACCCGGCCTGCCACATGGCGCCAGCCGCCCATGCGGCGCACGAGCAGCACCAGGCCGGAAATCGACAGCAAGACCATGGCCAGCGCCGTGGCCGCGGCGCCCCAGCGCCCACCATCGCCCAGCAGCAGCGCGCGGTGCAGGTTCTTGACCCAGCGCGGCATGCTGGAGGGCTGGTAGTTGCCAAGCAGCTGGCCGCTGGTTGCATCGACGTAGCGCGCCTGCGCTTGGTCGCCGTCGAAGCCGAAGGCGGCGACGGCGCCCGAGGGCAGGCGACGGATTTCCTCGACGCCGGGCATGGCCTGCTGCACCTGTTGCACCAGCGTGGCCACCGGCAGGTCGGCCGGTGCTGTCGGCGCCTGCCAGGCCTCCTGCACCGGATCCAGGGCCAGCAGGGCACCGGACAGGCCCAGCACCAGGGCCACGGTGCCCAGGCTCAGACCCAGCCATCGGTGGACGGCTTTCCAGTTCATGCCTTGCTCCTTACTTCAGCTGGAAGCTGGCCGACTGGATGTACTGCTTGCCGGCCTGCGCCTTGCCGGCGCCCGCCGCCGTCAGGGGCAGCCGCACCTCGGAGGGGCTGTCACGCATGTCTTCCACGGCGGCGTCGATGCGGATCTCGTAGCCGGCGTCGATCAGCGCGTCGGCCAGATCGGCCGTCACCCTGAGCGTGCGGCCCGCGCCGACGCTGGCGCCGGTCACGCCATTGAGACGTTTGGCGTCGCCGGCCGACAGGCGGCTCCAGTCCGCCAGGTGCTTGTAGTACTTGGCCTTGCCGCCGGCCACCCAGAGCGTGCCGGCGTAGGCGCCCTTGGCATCGGTCAGGTAGACCGCCAGGTAGGCGCCGTCGCCGCCGTAGTTCTTGAGCTGGGTGGCAATGGTGACTTCGCGCGCCTGGCCGAGGGCGGGCACGGCAAGCGCGCAAGCTGCGGCAATGGCGGTGATCAGGGGTTTGGACATAGGGTTCTCCTGGAAAGAGGGGAGGCGATTCATTGCACCTGGCCGCGCGGCGCGCTGCCCGGGGTAAAGAGGGGTGAGGAAGGGGCAGTGCCCGCATCCTGCGGCGTGTGGTCGCGCCGGCGCTCGCGCTCCCGGTCCCGGTCTTTGTGGTGGTCATCGCGCTCGCGCGACTTGATCTTCAGCACCTGCAGGGTCTCGGGGTCGAGCTTGGCCTTGAAGCGCTGGCCCTGGGCGTCGGTGCCACGGATTTCGTAGCAGCCGTCGTCAATCTTCAGTCGCTCGACCTGCCAGCCCTGCTGCGCCGCCATCTGGCGCACCGCTTCGCGCGACTGCCATCGCGCGGCCGGGACATCGCAGTCGCTGGATGCCACCGCTGGCAGCGCCGCGACGGCCAGCACCAGGGTGGCCAGCCGGGGCTTGAGGTGTAGGTTTCGTTTCATCGTCGGTTCCTTTCACAGCATCAGAGCTGTTGATGCCAATAATTTTGACGAACCGGGGGTGAATCAACACTGAACCTTCTGTTCACCTCGTGTTCATCCGATCGAGCCAACGGTCAGTTCACGTTGCCACATGCCCCCATCGGACGTATTGATGAGAAGCATGAAGCGAATCGCGAGTCTGGCTGGACTGACGAAGACGGGTTCGTCAGGGCTTGCCCGAAGATGGAACTTTTGCGCTCCTCATGCGTTAACGCCCCAATGCCCCAACCGAGCCAGTTTGACGAGACTGACTGCATTGCCCGCGCCCAGCGTGGGGAGGTTGCGGCGTTCTCTGAGCTGGTGACGCGCAACCAGGATCGCATCTACCGCTTTCTGGTGCGCATGACTCGGTCACAGGAGGATGCGCGCGAGTTGACCCAGGAAACCTTTCTGAGCGTCTACCAGGCACTGCCCAGCTGGCGCCCGCAGGCGCAGCTGTCCACGTGGCTGTTCCGCATCGCGCGCAACCAGGCACTGGACCGGCTGCGTCGCGCGCGGCACGTGGAGTTCGTGGCGCTAGACGACGCGCTGCATCAGCAGGTACCGGCGGATACGCCCACGCCCGAGGCCATGCTGCAGGCGCGCCAGCGCATCGCGGAGCTGGAGCGCGCGCTGGCGCGGCTGTCGGTGGAGCACCGTGAGATCCTGCTGTTGCGCGACATCGAGGACATGCCCTACGAGGACATTGCCCAGGTGCTGGGCATCGGCCTGGGCACCGTCAAATCCCGCATCGCCCGCGCCCGCGCCGGGCTGCTGCAGCACATGCCACGCTGACCGCAAGGAGCCACCATGACCTGCCCACGCATCGAAGACCTTTCCGCCTTTGTCGATCACGCCCTGCCCGCGCGCAGACAGGCCGCGCTGCAGAGCCACCTGCGGGCCTGCCCTGTCTGCAGCCAGCAGCTCGATGCGCTGCGGGCGCTGCGCCAGGAACTGCACGCCCTGCCATCGCCCACGCTGGGCTTCGATCTCGCGGCGCAGCTGCAGGAGCGCCTGCGCGACCGGCGGCCACCGCGCGCCGCCAGGCCCCGGCGTGCCGGCTGGGACCTTCTGGGCTGGATGCCCACGGGCCTGGCGGCTGGCGCGGCGCTGGTCTCGGGCCTGTGGATGGGCGGGCTGCTGCTGGGCACGGGGGCAGCCATTCCTACCACGTTTGCGGCCGCCGACCCCGCCATGGCGCGCGTGTTCGACCCCGTGCCGCCGGGCGGGCTGTGCGCCGCCACCGAGATTTGCCGACTGCCAAGGAATCTGCCATGAAACACCCCACCTGGATCCGCACCCTGCTGGCCGTCTCGCTGGCGCTCAACCTGGGCATTCTTGCGGCGCTCGTGCTGCGCCCTGCCCGCGTGGCGCCGCCCCCGGCGCCGGCCGTGCACCTGCCGGACTACCTGGCGCTCACGCCCGGGCAACGCACGCGCTGGGAGGCGCTGGAGGCGCCGTTCCTGCACGACCTGTCATCCAACTGGGACGACATACGCCACCGCCGCGAAGCCCTGGTGCGCCACATCTTCGCCGCCGCACCCGACCGCGCGGCCATCGACGCCGAGCAGGCCGCCATTGCCCGCCTGCAGGCCGCGCAGCAGCAGCGCGTGATCACCCAATTGCTGGCCGAGCGCGAGCTGCTGGACACCGCCCAGCGCGAGCGCCTGCTGCAGCTGTTGCTGGGTCGCTACGCGCAGGAGGCGACCGAGGAGGAGCTGCTGCACCGCAAATAAGGCCGTGCACCAAAGATGCAAAACACATGGAACATTCAGACGCGCGCTTCGTTGAAGAGGGCAAGGCAGCCAGGCAACCCGCACGGCCACCTTGCATGGTTCAACTTTCAACGGAGCATTTCCATGAAACAACTCACCACACTGCTGCTGGCCGCCGCCCTGGCAGTCCCCCTGACCTCGATGGCCGCGAGCGCGCACGACAGCCACGGCAGCGCCGAAACCCACCAGTTGCAACTCAACGCCGGCAAGAAATGGGACACCGACGCGCCGCTGCGCCAGGCCATGACGGCCGTCCATGCATCGGTGACGAAAATCCTGCCCGCGGCCCATGCAGGCAAGGCCACGGCGGCCGACTACGACGCCTTCGGCAACGCCGTCGGCCAGCAGGTCGCCTACATGGTGGAAAACTGCAAGTTGCCCCCCGAGGCGGACGCCCAGCTGCACATCATCGTGGCCGACCTGGTGGCGGGCGCCGAGGCCGCCCAGGGCAAGCACGGAGAAGGCAAGCGCGCCGCCGGCGTGGTGCAGGTCGCGCAGGCCTCCAACGCCTACGGCAAGTATTTCAGCCACAGCGGCTGGAAGGCCGTCAAGCTGCCCCATTGAAGGACATGCCAAGCAGGGTGAGGGTATGCCCAAGGCAGGCCCATTCGCCCCCGTGCAAAGTGTCTAGCCACGTTCGGGCACTTGGAGGCACCACGCCGTGCCAGCACCATGGAGCGCGTGGTCGAAGGGCTATGGAAGGTGCCGAACGATCAGCCCGAGCAGGGCCGCCGCCATGACGTGCAGCGTCTGGGTGGTGTGGCCATTGAGCTGAAATCGTACCTGCCCATCGAGCGGCAGGCCCGCGTGATCGGGGCCACCCGGCTCGAATGGCAGCAGGGCGGGCCTGAGCAACCTGGGCTCCGGTGAGGGAACCAAGCAGGCGATGCAGCAGCGCGCCGACTCCCTGGACGAACAGGGACTGGATAAGCGGTGCAGGCGATGCGTGATCCTGACATGCAACCTGCTGGGCACGTTGCGCAGTTGAGAACTGGCGCAGACCGCGAGGACATCGCCTCCACCGGCCTGGAGCTGCCGGCGCACTTCATGACCGGCACAGGATTCGCGTACCTGACTCACGGGCTCAATAAATCTTTGGGATCGCCGGTGCCATCAAGAGCCGCGCGCTGCGCAGGGTCGAGCAGTGCTTCACGATTCCAGCCGGCCACGGTCGCTGCGGCATCCACCGTATGCGCCCAGGTACAGCGGTTGGCGAACAGCATGCCGGGGACATCGAAGGTGCCGCCGCGGCTGATGTAGCCGAGGGCGTGCGTCCTGGTCGGGCCGTTGTCGATGCGGCGCAGAATGCCGAGCATGGGCTCGGGGCGCGTGTGGGTGAGGATCACGCGCGGCAGGCCTTGCGGGAACAGCGTGCTGACAGTGGCGTCTTCATCGACGAACTCCGCTTCCATGGCATCGCGCGGGATGCGCAGGCGGCCAGGTTCCAGGATGACGGTGACGCAGGCGCGCTTGCCCATCCCGGCAAGGTGCTGCTGCGCCTTGATCGCCTCGTCGAGTTGGTAGGCACCCAGCGCGATGAGCTGCACTTCGGCCTCGGCGGGGTCACCGATCAGATGGGCCGCGCCGTCACGGATCAGGCGTTGCGCCGATTCGGCATCGAAGCGGTTCTCCACGTCGCGCTTGGAAACGATGAGGCAGGCCAGTTGCCCGCGTCCGGCATAGATTTCGCGCAGCGCGGCGACCGCAGTGTTGCCATCCACCGGGAACAACACGCGCGAGGTGTCCGACATCTCGCCCAGCAGGGCTTCGCCGATCGTCGGGTCTTGGTGCGACTGTTCGTTTTTGGCGTTCTCCCAGGTGTGCGAGGTGACGATGAGTGGCACCGACAGCCAGCCGGCGGGCTGGCCGACCTGACGCAGGTGGCGGGCGAAGATGATTTCCTGCCGCATCAGGCCGAGCATTTTTACGGCGAAGGCCTCGTAGCTGACGATCAGGTTCAGTCCACCCTTGTTGCCGAGTGCGGCGGCGGCCACGGCCTCTTCGTTGAGCGCGGTGATGACGGCGCCGTGCAAATCCTCAGGCACACCGGGTTCGGGCTCGTTGACGCGGTGCTTGAGCAGCGCCAGCGTGCCGCCCATCTTGTTGCTGGCCAATTCGTCAGGGTTGCCGATGCGCATGCGCAGCTCGGGATTGGCTTTGGCGAATTCAACGAACCACTGATCCAGCGCCGTCATCGCACTGCCTTCGCTGCCTGATATTTCCCAGCGCGGTTCGGGCAGCCTGGGCGCAGCGGGGTGGCGGTGCGCCATCGGATGCGCGCTTTCCAGCGGGCGCTGCTGGGCGGCGTGGGTTGCGAAGGCGGTGAGCGTCGCGTCGAGTTCGACCGGAGCAACGAAGAGCGCAGCCGCGCTTTCGTTGAACCGCCCACGCATGGCGACATCGGTGTGGGGGTTGCCGCCCAACGGCAGGTTGTGCGCGACGTTGCTGCCAGCACCGGGAAAGCCGAAGCCCTTCTCGGTCTCGGCGATCACGTAGGGCAGAGGCGCCGGATAGCGGCGATCCGGATCGGCGGCAAACGCACGCAGCGCGCCCTCGGCTTCGACGATTGCCCAGGCGATCGCGGCCGGGTCACGGCCATCGACGATCACCGGGTCGAAGCCGTTGTGGCGCACGTCGTCGGCCAGCCATTGCGCACCCCCTTCCTGCATGATCTGGGTGCGCTGCTCGATGCGGCGGCCGTTGAGGATCATCACCGGTACAGCGAAGCCGCTGTCTTGCGCGCGCCACCAGCGCGGCGCCCAGTCCGGGCCACGCTGCTCCTCGAAGGCGCCGTCACTGAGGAAGGCGACCAGCGATTCGCCAGGCAGCGGCATGTGGATGTACTGCAGTTCGGCAAAGCCGAGGTAGCCGCCTTCGGACACGGCACCGGCGGTGTTGGGGCCGGCATGGCTGCCCAGCGGCACGGCCGGGCGGCCCTGCGCATCGATGGCATAGGAATAGAAATCGGCACACAGGCGCGACAGGCCTTGCTCGCTGCGGTCGTAGCGGCCCCGCTGCGCGGGCGAGACATCGCCGGTCAGCGCATTGACCGCTTCGATGGCGGCGACACAATGGCCCTGGCCCATGATCCAGCCGCGTGTGCTGCCGGTGAGCGCGTTGGCCAGCAGGTAGCCGACGAAGGCCTGCACCATGTTCAGCGAGCCGCCGGTGTGGCCTTCGGGCGTGGGCTTGAAGTCCTCGGCTGACAGCGCCGCGCCGGAAAGGTCGATGCGGCGCGCATAGGTCATGTGCGCGACCACGTTCATGGCCACGCAGCTCAGGCGGTCGGCGGCGGCAAGCAGGGTGTAGGCCGTCGTCTCGTCGGCAACACGGCCGTCGACGATCAAACGGGCCACCAGAGTTTCCATGCGCTTGATGGTCTCGTCGCGATGGACGATGGGGCCGTGGCCGGCGAGCCAGCACTGGCGGATGGTGGAAGCGGTGGTCATGCGATTTCCCCTCTTTGATGTCGATGAATCCCTGCGTGGCTACAGAGTCAGTTGAGTTGAGCGCGCTCGGCCTGGCTGGGACATCACGCGCCGCCTATCAAATCCTGCGTATAGCGCGCTGTGATCCATTCCTCGTTGGTAGGCTCCACCGCGGCCAGCACCCGGCTGTCGGTGGTGGAGATAACCGGGGCATCGATGGCGTTGGCATCGGCATCCAGCTTGATGCCGATAAATGCCAGGTCGCGGCAGACGCGCTCGCGCACGAAGGCGTTGTGCTCACCGACACCGGCAGTGAACACGAGCAGATCCAGGCCGCCAATGACTGCGATCAGTGCGCCAATCTCCCGCACGATACGGCGCACGTAGAGCGCCAACGCGATGCGGGCGCGTTCGCCGACTTCGCCGGAATCGCTCTCGTGCTTCACCACCACGCGCGGCTCGGCCGAAATCCCGGAAACACCGAGCAGGCCGGACTGGTTGTAGAGCGTGCGGCCTACTTCTTCCAGTGAGAGCTTTTCGATCTCCATCAGGTAGAGCAGGGCGCCCGGATCGAGCGAGCCGGTACGGGTGCCCATCATCAGGCCGTCGAGCGCGGAAAATCCCATCGTGGTGGCGATGCTTTGCAGGTTCTGCATCGCGCACAGGCTGGCCCCGCTGCCGAGGTGCGCGACGATGGTGCGGCCGCGTGCCAGATCACCGTGGCGCTCGGGCAGGACGTGGCTCATGTAGTCGTATGAAAGGCCGTGAAAGCCGTAGCGGCGCAGACCGCGTTCCCAGGCCGAGTACGGCAGCGGCAGGATCTGCTCCACCTTCGGCGCCGTGCGGTGAAAGGCTGTATCGAAGCACGCTACCTGAACAATTCCGGGCCACTGCTCGAACAGCAAACTCATGGCCTTCAGGGGAAAGGGTTGGTGCAACGGCGCCAAAGGAATCAAGGCCCGCAGCTCCGCGATGGAGCCATCGGTCACCACGGTTGGCTCGAAGTACCTGCTGCCGCCATGGACGACACGATGCGCGATGGCCACGATGCGGCGGCCATCGAGTCGGGCCACGATGCGCGCTTGAATCAACGCCAGAGCGGCGGTGTGAGGGTGTTCGTGGTCCAGATGGATGCGCTGCTGCGCAGTGCCACTGTCGCTGTACTCAGGCGCGGGCCCAGCAATCCCTTGCACCTTGCCGTGCCACAGCGGCTGGCGCGGCAACGGGCACGCCTGTGCATCGAACAAGGCGAACTTGATGCTTGAGGAGCCGCAATTGAGCACCAGGATGAGGCTCGGCTGGGAGTTGCTCATCGTGATGCCCCATACAAACCGGCCTGGGACAAATGCGTGTCAGCGACTCCCATAAAACTGTTCCACGAACGATTGTCGGAAGCTTTGGTGACAAGCGAGGCAGCTTTGTTGTGTCTTGGAGAATGCGGCGATAACGGCCTGGCCGTCGCCGCGCTTGGCGGCATCCCCCATGGCGCTCGCAGCGTCCTGGACCTGTCCATCGAAACCCCGGAATTTCCCGGCATCCGTGCCAAGCCAGCCAAGAATGCGCATCTTTTCGCCCAGAGGTGGCTCGGCATGCTTGGCGATTTTGGGCGCCAACTCGGCGACCAGTGTCCATTCCTCCTTGGAAATCGGTATGCAGCTGGCGATCCCATCTTGAAAGCACCGCTTGAAGCGGGCATCGTCCCCACGATGGAGGATCGTGGAGACGATGGAACAATCTTTGAATCAAGAGCGCCCACGGCGGCGTGAATACAGCCCGCAATTGAAGGCAGAGATACTCGCCTTGTGTGCACAGCCTGGGGCCAGCGTAGGCGGAGTGGCCCTGGCGCATGGCCTGCACTCGAACATGGTGCATCGCTGGATCCGTGAACAGCGAGAGCGGCAAGCAGCGGCACCGCCCGCATTCGTGTCTTTGCCGATGCCAACAACTGCCCCATGCATTCCCGCAGCGCTGCCGGCCAGGTTGGCTGCGCCTGCTGAGGAACCGCTATTGCCTGAGGTTCATCTACAGATCCAGCGCGGCGAATTGCTGGTGCGCTTGCAATGCCCGCTGTCGCAATGCGGAGCACTCCTTCGGGAGCTCTTGCGATGATCCGCATCGACGCGGCCTGGCTGGCCACCGCCCCGCTGGACATGCGTGCGGGCACCGACACGGCGCTGGCCCGGGTAGTCACCGTCTTTGGTGCCGCCCACCCTCACCATGCCTACCTGTTCGCCAACCGGCGTGCCAACCGCATGAAGGTGCTGGTGCATGACGGCATCGGCATCTGGCTGGCCGCTCGGCGCCTGCACCAGGGCTCGTTTCTTTGGCCGGCGCCCGGCAATGACCATTGGCCGTTGGAA